>NZ_JBBNLN010000002.1:0-281439 GCF_040092445.1 Collinsella sp. CLA-ER-H11
CCCCTATGCTCTTTGAGGAACTCGAACCTCACGCATGGTCTTGACTCAAGAAGGCCCGGAAATTTTTTAGTATCTCGTTCTCGCGCTCGAGCTCCTCGACCTTCTTCTTGAGCTTCACGATCTCGTAGTCCTTGTTGATCTTCGGGGAGCCGTTTCCGGGGAACGCGCCGTCTCCCATCTCCTCGTATTCGCGGGCCCATCTTCTCAGCGTCGAATCCTTTATGCCGAGTTCCTCCGATAGGCCTTTGACCGTCATTTCCCCGGACAGGACCACCTTTGCCGCCGAGACCTTGAACTGCCTGTCGTATCGCTTTCTTCTTTGGGTCATCTTGAACACCTTTCGCTCTTAACTAGGTGTCCAATTCATCATACCCACTCCAATCAGGGCATCGGCGCCCGTCCAAGAATTGGGATGCAGTTCAATACGAGCTCGGGGCTCTTTTCGTCTAGATTGGGGACGCATGGCCGGACGAAAACAATTTGCGTCTGGTAATAAGCGTACGAAAGCGCAATTTACGTCTTAATTCCGTACGCAAATCAAGACGAAAATCGTTTACGTCTGCTTTAATCCGTACGAAAACGGTTTTCGTCTTGCAGGGCAGTTGCCGTTTCTACAGTTCAACTTCCAGTTCGGCTTTGTGCTCGTAGAGGTAGTCGCGCATGTAGGGGATGGCAAATGAGACCTTGCCGTACGAGGGAGCCTCGATAATCGATTCTCTTAACAGGCGGCTGCGGACGGAACTCACCTGTTGAGGCGTTTTGTTTAGGGCATCGGCAACCATGCTGGTCGAGCTCGTCTGCCCCAAAGATGCCATGCTCAGCAGATAAGCGATGCACGTGGGCGGAATGCGCTGTAGCGCGGGCTCAATCACCATGGCGCAGAAGCGTTCGCGTGCCGTTGCAATGCCGCGCTCGGCTTCTTCTTCTCCAATAATCGCTGTATGTGCGCGTCTTGCCAACTGCCATGCGTAGTATCCAACGAGTTGGATCATGAAAGGATAGCCTTGCGTTGCCTCGGCAAGTTGGCCGGCAATACCTGGCTGCAACTCCATGCCAGACGCTTCAATGGTTTCCTCGAGGGAGTACGACACTTCGGTTACTGCCACAGCCTTCAGATCAAAGGGGAGGGCACGGCGCAAAAACGTAAGTGTCTTTCCGTTGATGATTCTTTCAATCATCGAAGGCAGCCCAGTAAAAACAAAGGCGATATCAAGGTCTTCGCCGATAACCTGCTGAATCGCAATGGAGAGCGTTCGGACCTCATCGAGCTCTGCGTCTTGAACCTCGTCGAGAGTGATGAGCAGGCCATTTCCATTCTTGGTTATTGTCTGTCTCATGGCGTCGCGTAGCGATGGGCCGATTCGCTCAATATCTATGCTGCCGATGGATATGCCAGCTACGGTGGGATCAAATCTGGCGTGTTTGGCCTGGAATTTGGGCTGCAGCTGTTCGAGAATGCGCTGGCAAAGTCCCTCGGTTGCGACCTCTTTTATGACCGTCCAGCCACGGCTTTGCGCCAAACGTGAGCACTCGTCAAGGAGGACCGTCTTGCCCGTTCCACGGACGCCGGCTATGCGCATTAGGCGCCCAGGGGCACCAGGCCCGTTGGTGAGGCCTTCACTGAATTCTTCAAGTACATCTTCGCGGCCGATAATCGTGGGAGGTGTTTTACCTGCTGTGGGCTTAAAAGGGTTTGTTTGCATGTGAGCCACCTTTGCTCAAGATATAGCAAGATATAGCAAAGTATAGCAAGATATAGCAAAGTATAGCAAGATATAGCAAAGTATAGTGAGATATAGCAACGTATAGCGCTGTTTGCGGGTTCTTACGGTGGTGCTATTTCCCGAATGCCGCGCGCACAAAGCGCTGGGCGAACAGCTTGTTGGCGACGTTGATGACATGGCCCAGGAACAGTGCCGAGATGGCGGTCGTGACGCCAAAGCCGCCCAGGTTGTACATAAGGATCAGCGACAACGCGAGCGAGGCGGCGACATGTGAGCAGTCAAACACGACTTTTACGTCACCAAAGCGGCGTTTAAGCTTTTCGGCAATGACTTGCACCAAGCCGTCGGGCGCGTTGGGGACAACGCCCATGTTGACGACGAGACTTACGTCAAATGCGGTGACAGCGAGGGAGAGCAGCATGGTCGCAATCTGTGTGGGGAGTGCCGTGGGATGCAGTGGGTTGACCGCTATGAAGAGGTCGGTCAAGCCGCCAATCAGCGTTGAGAAGAACAACTCGAGCAGGATGCGCGGCTGGAACTCGCTTCGCAAGATGGCTAATTGCGCCACGATGTAGGCGACGTAGGTTGCGGTGATCCAAAAGCCGAGCGTCTTGCCAGTGAGCATGGATAGGGTTGTGGCAAAGCACGTGAGCGCGGCGACGCCCAGGCCGGATGCCGTCTGGAGACTCATACCGAGTGCCAGTACTGCAACGCCCACAAGATACATCAGCATTCTAATGACGGTATGGCACCAGTCGATGTTCTCGCCATGCATGATGATGAGCGGTCGCATGTTGCTACCCGTCCTTTCGGTTGTGTGAAAAAGCTGACCCGGGCCGGCAAAAGAGGGTTATCGGAGGCACTGCTGCAAAAGCAGAAAAGCCGGCCCCACGGTCAGTCGTCTAGGAAGTGTCTCGCTGTGCCGGAATGGGACTAAAGGTCCAACGAGACGGGAAGAAAGCAAATGGCATTGCGTGGGCGATAAGATGCCAAGATGGTAGGGTGTGTCTTAACATCCTATTGCCCACGCTCAACGAAATCGGTTTCGTTTGAGCCTAAGTATACGCACGGGATTTTATTTGCGAAGAGAAAAACAATAAAAAGGTGAACGTTCACCTAATCGCAACAACTCGTTGGCTGTAGTTGCGGTGGAATAGTTCCTGTTTTTGCTGCTGAAGGCCTTGAACAGGAACTATTCCACCGCAACTTATGATGGGGCGGGGGATGCGATAGTATTGCATGGTGAAATTCGACAAACCGTGAGCTTCATCCGAGGGCTTTATGGAACAGCACCAGCATTATCAGAGCCTGCAAGACCAGGCGTACAACGCATTGCGCTCCAAGATCATCTATGCCGAGCTCAGGCCCGGCACGCGTCTTTCGGCGATTGGTCTGGAAAAGGAGACGGGAATCGGGCGCACGCCCATTCGCGAATCCTTTGTGCGCTTGCGTGAGCAGGAGCTGGTGGAAACGCGTCCCAAAAGCGGCACCTACGTCTCTAAGATCAGCATGGAACGCGCCGAAAACGCCTGCTTTTTGCGCGAGAAGCTCGAGAGAAGCGTGCTAATTAAATGCTGTTCGGCCGCCTCGCCCGAGCAAAAGCAGCGGCTTGAGCAGATTCTTACCGAGTCCGAGTCGCTCGACCATGGCGAAACGCGCCGTTTCTTTGACCTGGATAACCTGTTCCATGAGACATGTTTTGAGATTGCCGGTCGTCACATGTTGTGGGATTGGATGAAGAGCATCAACACGCATTTTGAGCGATATAACTGGTTGCGTATGGTGTCGCAGGATTTGGATTGGGAGCCGATTCGTCGGCAGCATCGCCGGATTCTCGAGGCCATTAAGAGGGGCGATACCGACGCGGCGAGCTATCTGGCAGAGACGCACCTGCACCTGATGCCCGAAGAGCAAGGTCCGGTTATCGCCTTGCATCCCGACTATTTTGAGCTGTCCAAAGACTCGTTCATCTAATCAATCCCCATATAAGTTGCGGTGAAATAGGGACTGTTTTGTGACCTAGGTGGCGCAAACAGTCCCTATTTCACCGCAACTGCGTTGGGGTGTGACCGGGGCACAAAGCTGCGGCGCCGCTTGGAGGAAAAGACCGGAAGCAAGGGTCCATTCCTCCAGACGGCGCCGCAGCTGTTTTGGTGGCTCGGCTTTTGTCGAGGTGGCTTAGTTGAGCGCGACGGCCAGCCGAGTAGGCAAAGCGGCTTGGAGGCGTGTCGCTTCCGTCACGTTCTATCAGCATACAAGACGGTTTTGGTTCTTGTTCGTGACGGAAACGGCGCGCTTCCGAGCCGCTTTAAAAGAAAGGGGGCGAGGTGTAGGGCACGCCCCCCCCTCACGATAGAGAGCTAAACCTAGCCGCGGACCTTCTTGACGACGTCCATGGCCTCGTGGGCGATCTGCTCGACCTTG
The DNA here is from genome assembly GCF_040092445.1 of Collinsella sp. CLA-ER-H11. Classification (NCBI taxonomy): domain Bacteria; kingdom Bacillati; phylum Actinomycetota; class Coriobacteriia; order Coriobacteriales; family Coriobacteriaceae; genus Collinsella; species Collinsella sp. CLA-ER-H11. Next base: position 4,149 of record NZ_JBBNLN010000002.1, read on the forward strand.
GAGAAGTCGCCGTCGGCAAACAGGGCCGGCTTGACCATCCAGGTGCCACCGCAGGCGATGATGGCGGAGGAGCTCAGGTACTCCTCGACGTTGGCGGTGCTCACGCCGCCGGTAGGCATAAAGCGGTGACCGACAAACGGAGCAGCGAGGGCCTTGATGGTGTTGAGGCCGCCATACTGAGCCGCGGGGAAGAACTTGGTGACCTTGAGGCCCAGGTTCTCGGCTGCGGTGACCTCGGAGGGGGTCACGGTGCCGGGAAGGACGGGCAGGTCGATGTCGATGCAGTGCTTCACGACGTCCTCGTTGTAACCCGGGGAGACGATGAACTTGGCACCGGCTGCGCGGGCCTGCTCAACCTGCTCGACGGTCAGGACAGTGCCGGCGCCAACGCACATCTCGGGCTCGGCCTCGGCCATAGCGGCGATGCACTCGGCGGCGCAGGCGGTGCGGAAGGTGACCTCGGCGGACTTCATGCCAGCTGCCATAAGGGCGTGGGCGAGCGGAGTGGCGTCCTCGACCTTGTCGAGCACAACGACCGGCACGATGCCCAGGGACTCAAGCGTGGTGTAGAACTGATCGAACATGATGTTCCTTTCGATGTGTGGCGCGCATGGGCGCGTGATTGCCAAATGTGCTGGTCAGGAGCCGATTTTGGATTGGTTATCGGAGGCACTGCTTGGGGTTCAAGCAATTCCAAAACCGGCTGCTCGACCAGTCATGTAGGGAATGCCAGGCAAAACCGGAATGGGACTGGTGGTTTTGCCCGGCCGGAGGAATCGGGGAGCGGGCCGCAGGGGTATGGGATTGGAAAGCTGCGGCCCGCGGAATGGGGAACGAATTAACGGGCGACGCGGGTGCCACCGTCGGCGGCGGATGCCGCGGCTGCGATCTCGTCTGCGGTCACCAAGTTGGAATCGCCCTTGATAGTGAGCTTGAGGATCGAGGCTGCAATCGCGTAGTTGACAGCGTCCTGCGGGTCAAAGTCGTTGATGAGGGCATGGACGAGGCCGGCGTTGAAAGCGTCGCCGGCGGCAACGCCCTCGAGTACGTGCACGTCGTGAGCAGGGGAGAACCAGTGCTCGCCGCTCTCGGCCTCAAAGAGCATTCCCATCCAGATGGAGCGCTCGACGCAGGAGATGTTGCGGACGACCGAGGCGACCTTCTTGCAGCCGTACTCGGCGCAGATCTGACGGGCCATCTCGACATAGGTGTCGCGCTCCTCTATGCCGTGGGCAAGGGAGCCAGAGACGCAGGTCATACCGAGGCCAGCAGGCGCATCCTCGTCGTTGGCGATGCAGATGTCGACGAGCGGCAGGAGTTCCCTCATGGTGGCCTGCGACTTCTCGGGCGACCACATCTTGCCGCGATAGTTCACGTCACACACGGTGGTGATGCCCTTGGCGCGGCAGGCGGCGAGCGCATCCTTGCAGGCGGCGGCCATCTCATCGGAGACGGCGGGGGTCACGCCGGAGAAATAGAAGACATCGATGCCCTTGAGGATCTCGTCCCAGTCAAAGACGTCGCGCTTGGCCATGTTGATGGCAGAGTACTTGCGGTCGTAGACGCAACCGTTGCCGCGCTGCGAGGCACCGACCTCAAACACATAGGAGCCAAGGCGGTCGCCCTGACGCACGACGCGCGTGGTGTCGACGCCGTAGGCCTTCAGCGAACGCAGGGCGCACTCGCCCAGACGGTTGGCCGGGACAACGGAGACGTAAGCGGCCTTGTCGCCCTGGTAGGCCAGGGAAAGCGCAGTGTTGGCCTCGGCGCCGCCGTAGCGGACGTCAAACTCGGTTGCCTGCTCAATACGCAGGTGGTCTTTGGGTGAGAGTCTCATCATGATCTCGCCGAAGGTAAGAACCGTTTTACCCATGGTCGCGCAGCTCCTTTTACTCGTGCGTACACCTTTGATATGGCGTTGGCACGCAGGTGCCAAGACGGTAGGGTGCGTCTTTGCACCTGTGTGCCAACGCTCACCGAAATCGGTTTACGAAATCGGTTTCGTTTCGAGTTGTAGTATACTCACCTACAGCGTTTTGCAACCGAGATTTTTAAAAAATGCCTAAAATGGCTCAGACTGCCGACATTGGGAAACGGGGTGCGCTATGGCGCAGATGAGAATCAAGGACATTGCCGCCGAGGCGGGCGTGAGCCCGGCCACGGTCTCGCGCTATCTCAACAACCGCCCCGGGCAAATGACCGAGGAGACCCGTGCTCGCATCGCGGCAGTTATCGAGCGCACTGGCTATCGCCCACGTGCCGCCGCGCGCAATCTGCGCAGCTCGCGTACGAACCTCATCGGTGTGATTCTGGCTGACATCGCCAACCCGTTCTCGAGCGCCATGCTCGAGGGCCTTTCCGCCAGCGCCGCGGCGCGCGGCTGCTCGCTCATGACGGCCATTAGCGGCAACGACCCCGCTAAGGAAGCGGAGTCGCTCACCAGACTTATCGATGCCGGCGTGGACGGCCTGGTCGTCAACACCTGCGGAGGCAACGACAAGGCGATCGCCGCGGCAGCGGGACGTCTGCCCGTCGTGCTGCTCGACCGCGACGTTGCCGACGGCGGTGTTGACCTGGTGACATCTAACAACCGTGAGCTGGTCGCCGGCTTGGTAGACGCCTTGGCAGCTGCGGGCAGCGAGCGTCTGTGCCTGCTCACCGAGGCAAGCGACGACAGTCCCGTGCGTCGAGAGCGCGCCGAGGCCTTTGCCGACGAGCTTTCGCGCCGCGGCCTTGCGGGCGAGGTCGTCACCCTGGCCGACGGTGGCGCCACGGGCGTTGGCCGTTTGGACAAGACCATCCGCGACTACGCGGGCAAAAGGCTCGGCCTTATCGCCGTCAACGGCCTGGTTTTCCTGCGTTTGACCGAGGCGCTGGCGCAGCTTGGTCCCTCGCTGCCGGCGGGGCTCAAGATCGCGACGTTTGACGACTACCCCTGGAACCATGTGCTCTTTGGCGGCGTCACCACGGCCGCGCAGGACACCCTCACCATTGCCGAGCGCGTAGTCGAGCGCCTTTCCGAGCGCATCGACGTCGTTACCACCACCGTGGGCGAGGCCGCAAAGCTGGCGCCCAAACGCATCGAGATCCCCGGCCACATCGAACACCGCGCTTCGACCTCGCGCTAGCCACTCGTTCGCAACTGCCTGTTCGCGCACGTTTTTTGAGCGCTTGATACGCTTTAACCCTGCGGAAACATTTTTCTGCGATAGTATCTGCGATATAGACCAGTCGAAACCCGCCCGAAAGAAAGGGGAGCGACATGAACCAGCAGAACATCGATTACGTACTCCGCTCCGTAGAGCAGCGTGACATCCGCTTTGTGCGTCTGTGGTTTGTCGACATTCTCGGCCGCCTCAAGAACTTTGCCATTAGCCCCGAGGACCTCGAGGTCGCTTTTGAGGAGGGTATTGGCTTTGACGGCTCCGCCATCGAGGGCTTTGCCACGCCCGAGGAAGCCGACATGCTGGCGTTTCCCGATGCTTCGACCTTCCAGATTCTGCCGTGGCGTCCGAGCCACAACGGCGTTGCCCGCGTGTTCTGCGATGTGTGCACCCCCGACCGCAAGCCCTTCGCCGGCGATCCGCGCGATGCGTTGCGCCGCATGTTCTATAAGGCCGAGAAGGCTGGCTACCTGCTCAACGTGGGCGCCGAGCTGGAGTATTACTACTTCCCCGACGAGCACACCCCCGAGCCGCTCGACAACGTGGGCTACTTCGATCTTTCGGTGAGCGATGCCGCTCGCGACCTGCGTCGCAACACGGTCCTCACGCTCGAGAAGATGTCCGTGCCCGTGGAGTACACCTTCCACGCCGCCGGCCGCTCGCAGCACGGCATGAGCCTGCGCCACGCCGAGGCCCTGAGCATGTCCGACGCCGTCACCACGGCCAAACTCATCATTAAGCAGCAGGCTTACGAGAGCGGCTGCCACGCATCCTTTATGCCCAAGCCGTTGGCAGGCGAGGACGGCAGTGCTATGTTCCTGTGCCAGTCGCTATTCGACCACGACGGCAACAACGTCTTTTGGGGCGAGGACGACGAGAAGTACCACCTCTCCGACGTCGCCAAGCACTATATGGCCGGCATTTTGGCGCATGCCCGCGAGATCAGCGCCATCACCAACCCCACGGTCAACTCGTACAAGCGCATCACCACGGGCGGCGACTCCGTGCCGCAGTACGCCACGTGGGGTCTGCGCAACCGCGCGAGCATGGTCCGTATTCCGGTCTACAAGCCCGGCAAGCAGCTGTCCACGCGCATCGAGCTTCGTAGCCCCGACCCCATGGCCAACCCGTACCTGGTCAACGCCGTCACGCTGGCGGCTGGTCTCGACGGCATCGAGCGCAAGCTGGAACTCCCGCCCGAGGCAACGGCCGAGACGCTCAAGCTTACCGACCGTCAGATGGTCGAGGCCGGCTACACGCCGCTGCCGCGCTCGCTCAAAGAGGCGCTCGACGTGTTTGAGGACTCGCAGTTTATGAAGGATGCCCTCGGCGAACACATCCACAGCTTCTTCCTCAAAAAGAAGCGCGACGAGTGGCATAAGTTTGAGTCTACGATCACCGAGTGGGAGATCAAGCACTACCTGGCGAACTCCTAATCGCGCTGGCTTGTTCCAGTACGATTGAGCTCATTTCTTTGGAGGCCGATATGTCCGAAAAGAGTGCCCTGTTCATGGCGCGCACGACGCGCTTCCACGAGTTTGCCCGCAGCTTGACGACCACCTTGGGTGTCGAGGTGAGCCTGGCAACCCCCGATTCGCCGACTGCGGCGCACGACTTTGACCTGCTGATCCTCGATTCCGATGGCATCCGCAGCGACCGCATCGATCAGATTGCCAAGTGGCTCGACGACCGCGGCGGCGTTCCCATGCTTGTGATCGTCGACGACGAGGCGCTTAGCACCCTGCGTCTGCCGAACCACGCGCATGCCGACTTTGTATGCCCCACGGCGACGCCCAACGAGCTCAAGGCTCGCGCACAGCGCCTGATGGGCGAGGAGGAGACCGTCACCGCCGACGATGTGCTCAACATCGATAACCTCGAGATCAACCTGGCTACTTATCAGGTGACGCTCGATGATGAGCCCATCGACCTGACGCTGATGGAGTACTCGCTGCTGAGCTTTTTGGCGACGCACCCCAACCGTGCCTACAGCCGCGAAGTGCTGCTGCACCGCGTGTGGGGCTTTGAGTACTGCGGCGGCACGCGCACCGTCGACGTGCACATTCGACGCATCCGCTCCAAGGTGGGCCCGCAGATCGCGGCACACATCACCACCGTCCGCGGCGTGGGCTATCTGTTTAAGGACTAGATTTCCACCACAAAGGGGGCAGGCACCTTTGTGGTGGTTTTGCCGCAGGTGCGGGCTCCTTTCGGGTTTGCAGAAGAACTTAAGCCTTCCTAAAAGATTGCGTTTTCATACACGTGCACCTGCATATTGGGGTACAACTCAACGTGAACAATGATGGCCCGCCACATGTTTGGCGGGCCTTTGGTTATTTGACGAAAGGATCGCAGCCATGAGCGAGAACGATTCCCAGCGTCCTCAGGATGCGGGCAACGCTGGCGAGACCCAGCAGCAGCCGCGTGTGCAGGTGGAGTCGACGCCTGCCGGCAGCAACATTCCCTACGTGCAGGCCTACGACACGCAGACCGGCAAGCCGTTGGGCGGCCAGCAGGTTGTAAACAAACACACGGTGGTCAAGACCAAGACCAAAAAGCTGCCGATTTTCATTACAGCGCTCGCCGGCTGCGCATGCGGCGCCCTGCTGGTCATCGCGCTCATTATGAGTGGCACGCTCAACATTGGCGGCGGAAAGAATGCCGTGACGGCGGGTGCTTCGGGTTCGTCGACGCAAAAGATTACGATCGACTCCGAGGACACCACGCTTGCCGAGGCCGTTTCTGCCAAGGCCCTGCCCTCCGTCGTTTCCATCACCGCCACTTCGAGCGGTAGCCAGAATGGCTCGCTTTCGCAGTCTGCTGACGAGTCGGACAGCTCGGGCAGCGTCGGTTCGGGCGTTGTGCTCGATACCGAGGGCCATATCCTCACCAACAACCACGTGGTCGATGGCTATGACCAGTACGTGGTGACCATGGACGACGGCACCACCTACGAGGCTGAGTTCGTGGGCAACGACGCCTCGAGCGACCTGGCCGTCATCGAGCTCAAGGATGCTGACGCCTCCAAGCTCACGCCGATCGAGATTGGTGATTCCTCCAAGCTCAACGTGGGCGAGTGGGTCATGGCGATCGGCTCGCCGTTCGGCAACGAGCAGTCCGTCTCCACGGGCATCGTGTCGGCGCTCTATCGCTCCACGGCCATGAGCTCTACCAGCGGCAACACCATCTACGCCAACATGATTCAGACCGATGCCGCCATCAACCCGGGCAACTCCGGCGGCGCGCTCGTCAACGACAACGGCGAGCTCGTGGGTATTAACTCGCTCATCGAGAGCTACTCGGGCTCCAGCTCGGGCGTGGGCTTTGCTATTCCCGTTAACTACGCCAAGAACATTGCCGACCAGATCATCGACGGCAAGACGCCGGTGCACCCGTACATGGGCGCTACGCTTTCGAGCGTCAATGCGCTCAATGCCCGTACCAACAAGCTCAGCACCGATAGCGGCGCCTACGTGGCAAGCGTCGTCGAGGACGGTCCTGCCGCCAAGGCCGGCATCCAGGAGGGCGATGTCATTACCAAGCTGGGCGACGACGAGATTACGAGCGCCGATGGCCTGATCATCGCCCTGCGCAGCCACGAGGTGGGCGAGAAGGTCGAGATCACGCTCATTCGTGGCAAGGAAGAGAAAAAGGTCACCGTCGAGCTGGGCTCCGACGAGGAGTTGCAGAACCAGCAGCAGGACGACAGCGCGACCGACACCGGCAACGGCGGTATTACCGACGAGCAGCTGCGCCAGTATCTGGAGGAGCTACTGGGCCAGCAGGGCCAGGGTCAAGGCTACGGTCAGGGTTTCTAACGGGCCGTATCGCACATATCGAAGCCAGAGGGGCTGTCCCGTCAACGTGGGACAGCCCTCTTTTCTTATTGATCCGTTGGGGACGGAGGAAAACGGATCATTTAAAGCTGATAAGAGCATGGTTTGATCGCGCGATCCACCCCGGTCCGTCGGCTGCCGATTCGGTGCGGTTCGAAAGGGTTATTCGGCCCTATCGTGACCGGTGGTACTCTAGTATCCGTTTGAAATCGAGCGAAGGAGTGCCGCTATGGAGCAATCGAGCCTGTTTGGTGACGGCGTGGACATCGATACCGAAACGCCCGCGAGCGCGGATGCCGCTGTACCGACCGATGCCCGTACCCAGGCGGCAGCGCGTGCGGCCGAGCTGCGCCACGAGCTCGATTACCACGCCTATCGCTACTACATGCTCGACGCGCCCGAGATCACGGACGCCGCCTTTGACAAAATGCTTGTTGAGCTGCAGGAAATCGAGGCGACCTACCCCGACCTGGTGACGCCCGACAGCTATACCCAGCGCGTGGGCGGCTACGTGAGCGAGCAGTTTACGCCGGTCACGCACATGGCACGCATGTATTCCATGGACGATGCCATGGATCTGGACGAGCTCGACGCGTGGCTCCAGCGCGCCGAGGATGTGCTCGGTGCCGGCAGCGTCACCTATACCTGCGAGCTTAAGATCGACGGCCTGGGTGTGGCGCTTACCTACCAAAACGGCACCTTCGTACGTGCGGCCACACGTGGCGATGGCGCCACGGGCGAGGACGTATCGCTCAACGTCCGTACCATCAAGGATGTGCCCATGCACCTGTCCGAGCCGGCACTCGCCCACATGGGCGCCGACCGCGAGCGCACCATTGAGGTACGCGGCGAGGTCTACATGCCTAAGGGCAGCTTTGTGCGCCTGAACGACGAGGCCGATGCCGAGGGGCGCGATCCCTTCGCCAACCCGCGCAACGCCGCCGCCGGCAGCCTGCGCCAAAAGGACCCCAAGATCACGGCGCGCCGCGATCTGGCCACCTTTATCTATGCCATCGCCGATACCGATCCGCTGCACGTTCACAGCCAGCGCGAATTTCTCGACTGGCTGCGCAACGCCGGCTTTAGCGTCAACCCCAACGTGGCTCGTTGCGCCACGCCGGCCGAGGTCCACGAGTTCTGTGCCCAGGCGCTCGAGCACCGCGGCGACCTCGATTACGACATCGACGGCGTGGTCGTAAAGGTCGACAGCTTCCAGCAGCAGCTCGACCTGGGCTTTACCGCCCGCGCGCCGCGCTGGGCCATCGCCTTTAAGTTCCCGCCCGAGGAAAAGCAGACCGTCCTGCGCGAAATTCGCATCCAGGTGGGCCGCACCGGCGTGCTCACGCCGGTCGCCGAGTTCGATCCGGTGACGGTTGCCGGCTCCACCATCGCGCGCGCTACGCTGCACAACATCGACGAGATCCGCCGAAAAAACGTGCGCGAGGGCGATACCATCATCGTGCACAAGGCGGGTGACGTGATCCCCGAGGTCGTGGGCCCGGTGCTCGACAAGCGCCCGGCCGATTCGGTCGACTGGCACATGCCCGAGGTCTGCCCCGTGTGCGGCAGCCCCGTGGTCCACGAGGACGGCGAGGTTGCCTACCGCTGCGTCTCCATCGACTGCCCCGCGCAGCTCAAGGAGCGCCTGCTTCACTGGGTGAGCCGCGGCTGCATGGACGTCGATGGCCTAGGCGACGAGATCGTCGACAAGATGATCGCCGCCGGCCTGATCCACGATGTCGCGGACTTCTACCAGCTCACGGTCGACGACATCGCCGGCCTGGACACGGGCCGCGTGTACGCCAGCTCCAACAGCAAAAAGGGCGTCAAGAAGGGCGACCCCATTCCGGTGGGCCTCAAGACGGCTGAGAAAATCATTGTCGAGCTCAACAAGTCCAAGAGCCAGCCGCTCGGTCGCGTGCTGTTTGCCCTGGGCATCCGTCACGTGGGCAAGAGCGTGGGCGAGGTCATCGCCGAGCGATTCCTGTCGATTGACAAGCTCATCTTGGCGAGCGAAGAGGACATCGCCGAGTGCGAGGGCATCGGTCCCAAGATTGCGGCGAGCGTCAAGCAGTTCCTGGCCGTGCCCGAAAACCTTGCCGTGCTGGAACGTCTGCGCCAAGCGGGCCTTTCGCTCGAGGTCGACCTGGGCGCCGCGCATGCGCAAGCCGCAGCCGACGCTGGCGTGGCGGGCGAGCTCGCCGACGCACAGCCGCTCGCGGGTCTGACCTTCGTGCTCACCGGCACGCTCGTCAACCGCACCCGCGACGAGGCAGGTGCGGCGCTCAAGGTACTCGGTGCCAAGGTTTCGGGCAGTGTGTCAAAGAAGACGAGTTACCTGGTCGCCGGTCCCAAAGCGGGCTCCAAGCTCACCAAGGCCGAGCAGCTGGGTGTGCCCGTGCTGGACGAGGATGCACTCGAGCAGATCTTGGCTACTGGTCAGGTGCCGGAGGCGTAATGGATATAGAGAATCGTAATTGCTCACAGGCGGAAGGGCGCACGAAGCACGACCAAGTGCAGGCAAAAGAGCACCTGATGGCGCGAATTCGCATTGCGGAACGTGAGCGCTTGGCAGGTGCGTCTCGCGATGCTTTTGAGGCGTTGACCGAGCTAGAGACGAGGTTCGGTCTAGCCTAGCGATACGGGCACCGTGATTTGCGTCACGTAGGTCGCCGGGTCGTCGCTGATGATGTCATCGATAAGGGCGATCTCGCGTTGCCCCGCTACGCCATCAGCTTGTCAAAAGCCCCGCGCCGGTTGAGCACGGTAAACGCGACAACACAGATGACCGCCGACAAAATCGACCCGCACGGCGAAGCGATGCCCATGGGAAACAGCGTGTCGGAATAGGCGTTCGACAGCAGCCACGCACCCGGCACGCGAATGAGCGCCACGGCCAGCACGTTGTGCGCAAAGCCGATGTAGCTCTTGCCATACGCAGCGAAAAAGCCGCTAAAGCAAATGTGGATGCCGGCAAAAATCGCGTCGAAAATATAGCTGCGCATATAGCCGGTGCCGGCCGCGACCACCGCAGAGTCCTTGGCAAAAAAGCCGATAAACGCCGGCGCCACCAGCCACATCAGCACCGTGATCAGGCAGCCGTACACTACCGAGATCGTCATGGCGTCCTTGAGCACCTGACGCGCGCGGTCGCCCTTGCCCGCGCCGGCATTCTGCGCCGTGAGCGCGCTGACGGTGGCGCCCATGGAGCTCGGCACAATGAACAAAAAGCTGATCATCTTCTCGACCAGGCCCACGGCGGCGGCGTCGACGAGCCCTCGGTGGTTGGCGATGACGGTGATAAACATAAACGCCACCTGGATACAGCCGTCCTGCACGGCCACGGGCACGCCGATCTTAAGAATGCTGCCGAGTACCTCGGGCTGGGGACGCAGGTCGCTGCGCTTTACGTGGATGTTCGTGCGGCGGCTCTTGAGCCACACGAGCGCGAGGGCAACGCTGGCCGTCTGCGCGGTCACCGTGCCGAGCGCCGCGCCCACGGGGCCGAGCCCCATGTGCCCGATAAACAGAAAGTCGAGCGCGATGTTGATGATGCATGCCACGCCAATCACGTACATAGGCGAGCGCGAATCGCCCAGGCCGCGAAAAATGGCCGAGAGGATGTTGTATGCGGCGATAAACGGAATGCCGACAAAGCAGATGCGCAGGTAGGCGGCGGTGCCTTCGACCGCCTCGGCCGGCGTGCCAATGAGCGCCACAATCTGCGGGCACAGCGCAAGCAGGATGGCGGCCAGCACCACCGAGACGCCCATAAAGAGCGTGATGGTGTTGCCGATGGCGGTCTCGGCGCGGTCGAAGCGGCGCGAGCCCACGGCGTGGCCGACAATGACTGTCGTTCCCATGGCCAGGCCCACGAGCGCCACGGTGATCATATAGAGCGTCTGCGCGCCATTTGCCACGGCGGTGATGCCGGCAGCGCCGCTAAACTGCCCCATCATGTACAGGTCGGCCATGCCGTAGAGCATCTGCAAAAAGTACGAGAGCATATAGGGCAGGGCAAAGACCGCGATGGTCTTAAGGACATTGCCGCGTGTGAGGTCGTGTTCCATGGGCGGGGCTTTCTGGCTGGGTTCGTTTAGCTACCAGTGTAGTGAAAACCCTACAACGATTGTAGAGTCAAGGTTTGTGTCGACAGTGGGGCGAAAAAGTCTCGCGCACCATTATTCCGAGTGAATATGGACACACATCACGAGAACTCGCTGCCGGCGCTAACCTTGCAGAAAACGATTTCGGAATACTTGACACCATTATTCGGCGCGCAATAATACGTGCGTTTGCGAACAACGTTTGATGGGGGTTGAACCTGCGTGCGCAATCTCAAAATACTGTTTTCCTATCTAGGGGCATACCGTCGCGATGCCATCCTCGGCGTGTTCTTTGTGTCGGTCGAGACGGTGCTCGAGCTGTTTATCCCGGTCATCATGGCCAACATCATCGATGTGGGCGTGCCTGCGGGTGATATCAACTACATGCTGCTGCAGGGCGCGTACATGTTGGTGTGCGCTGCGCTTTCGCTGGTACTGGGCTTGGGTTATGCCCGCACGTCCGCCCGCGTTGCCTCGGGCCTAGGCGCTAACCTGCGCGAGGCCGAGTACAAAAAGATTCAGACGCTCGCTTTTGGTAACCTGGACAACTACGACGCCAGCTCGCTCGTCACCCGCATGACCACGGACATCACCGTTATCCAAAATGCTGTGGGCAACGGCTTTCGCCCTATGGTGCGCGGCCCGGTGACGCTTATCGTCGGCCTTATCTACGCGCTGATGCTGTCGCGCCCGCTCGCCACCGTCTTTGCGATCATCTTGCCCGTGCTGGCAATCGTGCTGGGCGTCATCACCTATCGCGTGAGCCCGCTCTACCGCCAACTCCAGACCTCGATGGACCACCTCAACGGCGTGGTACAGGAAGACCTCACCGCCGTGCGTGCCGTCAAGGCCTACGTTCGTACCGAGCACGAGGAGGCCAAGTTCGACACCGTCAATACCGAGCTCGCGCGCACTGCGACAAAGACCTTTGGCAGCGCGGTGCTCAACCTGCCGGTGTTTCAGCTGTCGATGTACGTGGCTGCGCTCTCCATCCTGTGGATTGGCGGCCGCATGATTCTCGCCGGCAAGCTGGGCGTGGGCTCGCTCACGGGCTTTATGAGCTACGTGCTGCTGATCATGAATTCGCTCATGATGATTTCCAACGTGTTTTTGCTGCTCACGCGCGCTCTTACGAGTGTGGGCCGTATCGCCGAGGTGCTCGATGAGGAGCCCTTTATCGCCAACCCCGCGGGAGACCTCGCGATTGCGGCACCAGCGGACGGCAGTATTGAGTTTCGCGACGTTTCCTTTAAATACCGCGCGGATGCAGCCGAGGATGTGCTCGAGCATATCGACCTTCGCATCGAGAGCGGCTCGACGGTGGGCATCCTCGGCGGCACGGGCTCGGGCAAGAGCTCGCTTGTGCAGCTGATTGCGCGCCTGTACGACGCCACCGAGGGCGCCGTACTTGTGGGCGGACACGACGTGCGCGACTACGACCTGGTCGCCTTGCGCGACGCCGTGGGCATTGTGCTGCAAAAGAATGTGCTGTTTACGGGCACCGTGCGCGAGAACCTGCAGTGGGGCAATCCGCAGGCGTCGGACGATGAACTCCTCGCGGCTTGCCGCGCAGCGTGCGTGGACGAGTTCCTTGATCGCATCGGCGGGCTGGACGGCGAGTTGGGGCAAGGTGGCGCCGGTGTTTCGGGTGGCCAGAAGCAACGCCTTTGCATCGCGTGCACGCTGCTCAAGCATCCGCGCGTGCTCATTTTTGATGACTCCACCAGCGCGGTCGATATGGCGACCGACGCAAAGATTCGAGAGCACATCGCTCGGATTCCCGATACGACCGTGCTCATCATCGCCCAGCGCATCGCGAGCGTCATGGATGCCGATCGCATTGTGGTGCTGGACGACGGTCGCGTCCACGGCGTGGGCACGCACGAGGAACTGCTGGCGGGCGACAACATATACCAGGAGATTTACGCCTCGCAGATGGAGTGTGCGGGGAACGCGTGCACCGGCGACGGCAGCGATGATGACTGCGCGAAGGATCCGTTTTCCTCCGTCGCATGCGGATCACCCTTGGAAGGGGGTGAGCGCCATGCCTAAGACCGCAGCCCAAGCACGCCCGGCCGACCTCAAGCGCACTGTACGCCGCTTGCTTTCCTACATGGGGCATGCCAAGTTCTCGTTGCTCGCGGTGGGCGTGCTCGCCTCCGTCGCCGCCATCGCGAGCCTCGCCGGCACCTACATGGTGCGCCCCATCGTTAACGGTTTGGCCACGGGCGGGGAGGAACTGCTCGCCAAGCAGGTCATCCTGACGGCGATCATCTACGCCGCGGGCGTGCTTTCGGCCCTGGGCTACTCGCAGATCATGGTGCGCGCGGCCCAACGCGTGGTGTCCGATATTCGCCGCGATCTGTTCGCACACATCCAGACGCTGCCGCTCAGTTATTTTGACAGCACGCGCTCGGGCGACATCATGAGCTTTTTCACCAACGATGTCGACACCGTCTCCGAGGCGCTTAACAACAGCTTTGCCAACGTGATTCAGGCCGCCATTCAGGTTGTGGGCACCACGGCCATGCTCATCATCCTTAACTGGCAGCTCACGATCATCACGCTCGTGTGCGATGCGGCCATTGTGCTGTATGCGCGCTACTCGGGCGCGCGCTCAAAGCGCTTCTTTGCCGCCCAGCAGGCATCGCTTGGCGACCTGGACGGATATATCGAAGAGATGGTCTCGGGCCAAAAGGTCATCAAGGTCTTTAACCGCGAGGCAGCGAATGTCGCCGGCTTCACCTGCCGCAACGACGAGCTTCGCCGCACCGGCACCGCCGCCGTGAGCTACGCCAACTCCATGGTGCCCATGACCGTCGTGATTGGCTACGTCAACTATGCCATCGTCGCGGTGGCGGGCGGCATGCTCTGCATCAAGGGGCTCGCCGACGTGGGCGCGCTCGCGAGCTACCTGGTCTTTGTGCGCCAGGCGGCCATGCCCATCAACCAGTTTACGCAGCTCGGCAACTTCTTGCTCAACGCGTTGGCCGGTGCCGAGCGCCTGTTTGCCGCCATGGACCTTGAGCCCGAGGTGGACGAGGGCTGCGTGGAGCTGGTGCAGACGGGCGACGCCGCGTGGGCGTGGAAGATTCCCGAGGGCCAGGGCGTGGGCGCGTACGGGCATTTGCATGATGTGGCAGCCGTTGATGAGTCGGGCCGCGCGGTGGCTGCCGACGGCACCGAGCTCACGTGCGGCTTGGTCCCGCTTGCCGGCGACGTGCGCTTCCATGCCGTGGATTTTTCCTACGTGCCGGGCACCCGCGTGCTCACGGACCTCAACCTGTTTGCCAAGCCGGGGCAAAAGATCGCGTTTGTGGGCTCCACGGGTGCCGGCAAGACGACCATCACCAACCTCATCAACCGCTTCTACGAGGTCGATGACGGCGAGATCACGTACGACGGCATCGACGTCAAGCACATTGCCAAGGCCAGCCTGCGCGGGTCGCTCGGCATTGTGCTGCAGGACACGCACCTGTTTAGCGGCACCATTGCGCAGAACATCCGCTTTGGCAAGCTCGACGCGACCGACGAGGAGGTGCGCGCCGCTGCCGAGGCCGCCTGCGCGGATTCGTTTATCCGCCGCCTGTCTAGAGGGTACGACACACCGGTTACGGCCGACGGCGCCAACCTGTCACAGGGCCAGCGCCAGCTGCTCGCCATCGCGCGCGTGGCCGTTGCCGACCCGCCGGTGCTCATCCTGGACGAGGCCACGAGCTCCATTGACACGCGTACCGAAAAGCTCATCGAGCGCGGTATGGACCGCATCATGCGCGGTCGCACCACGTTTATGATCGCGCACCGCCTGTCCACCGTCCGCGACGCCGACGCCATCATGGTCCTCGAACACGGCCGCATCATCGAGCGCGGCACGCACGAAGAGCTGCTCGCCCAGCACGGCGAGTACTGGCAGCTGGCGCATGGCTTAAAAGAGCTGGATTAACCCGTTCGAGCACGATGCTTTGGCCCCTCCGTGCCCCTCACCTCGCCTCAAACCATCACAACATTCGACGGTTTTTGCCAAAATCGGATAAAGCATCGAATGTTGTGATGGTTTTTTTGCCACTCGACCGGGTGGAATCGCTTTCTTACGCACGAAGGTGTGCGAACCCGTGAGCAGGGGAATAAGGTTGGTTATCCGACTCCATTGGAGGGCTCATGGACCTGCCGATCGTCCTGTCCCATAAGACTGCCTGACTGTACCACAACGTGGCGCGCCCGTCCGAGCCGCTCTCGCGAGCAAGCAGCCTATACGATGAGGACTCGCTTGCTAACGAGGCGGAGCCGACTGCGGACCTGCCCAAATTGGGGCTTGATACCAAGGGGCTGAGGGCTTCAACGGCAGTTGGGATCGTTACCGACTATCTGGTTTCGCTTGGTATTCCACGAGAAGAGCTCGATCATATCGACACGCTCGTCAACTTCGATTTTGAGCGCTCGACGCCGGCTGGATTTAGATGCCACGTGTTTGGGTCGCCGGTACCTCCAGGCCATCTTATCGAGGTGGCAGAGGGCCTTCTAGTGGTTGACGAGGCCATGTGCTTTGTTCAAGCGGGTTCGTGGATGAGCGAGCCCGAGCAGCTGGAATATGGCTACGAAATCTGCGCCCGATACCATTTGAATCATCTGTCGACAGGCGATTATATCGAGATGGGGCAGAGGTATACCGTTGCCGACTTGATTGCTTATTGCAATGAGAACCGATCTCGCCAGGGGACAATACGCGCGGCCGCCGCGCTCAAGCGTGTGCACGATGGCGCGCGGTCGCCCATGGAGACGGCCACCGCAATCATGGTTGTAGCAAAACGTTCCCAGGGCGGGCTGGGATACGCCAAGATCGAGCTCAACCATCGGGTCGATGTTCCCAACGAGTTCAAGTATCTCGCAAAGGCCGGGTATTTCGAGATCGACGTATATGCGCCTGCGAGCGGTACGGGGATTGAATACAACGGCTCGGACCATCTTGATAAACAGCGCAGCGCGTCGGATGCGGAGCGTATGACCGTGCTGAGCGCGCTGGGCTTTAGGATGATCGTCCTCACCGGGACTCAGTTTGCCCACCAGCTGCAATTGCACCGGGCGATGAACGCTATCGCGCTCGCTATGGGCCTCAAGTGCGATCGAAGCGAAGCGTTCCAAAAGCGGCAGAACGACCTGCGAGAATTCGTGATCCGGCACTGGGACGGCGGCCTTTAGGGGCGCTTTGGCCCTTCTACGGGGTACCGTGGGCAGGCAAACCATCACAACATTCGACGTTTTTCGCCAAAAACGGGAAAAGCATCGAATGTTGTGATGGTCTGTTTTGAGGATGGGCTTGGAAAGTCCGTTTTGCTCGAAGTGACCTGTCCTGTCGTACGGGTGTCGGCATGATTCTCGCGTGGGGTATTATGTTTTCCGAAGAATAAAACGCCTCGTGAGGGGAGGGCTGCGTGGACGGGCACGTGCAACATGACGGCTTTGGCCGCGATATCAACTACCTGCGCATTGCCGTTACCGACAAGTGCAATTTCCGCTGCATTTACTGCATGCCGGCCGATGGCGTGGCGCCCCGCGCGCACGACGAGCTGCTCAGCGCCGAGGAAATCGCCCGCTTTGTGCGCTTGGTGGCGGGGGAGGGCATTCGCCACGTGCGCCTGACGGGCGGCGAGCCGCTGGTCAGCCGCCGCATCATCCCGCTCATTCGTGACATCCGCGCGATCCCGCAGATCGAGGACATCTCGCTCACCACCAATGGCGCCCTGCTGCCCAAGCTGGCGCCGCAGCTCAAAGATGCCGGGCTTAACCGCGTCAACATCTCGCTCGACACGCTCGACCCTACGCTCTTTGGAAAGATCACGCGCCTGGGCCGACTCGAGCAGACCATGGCTGGCATCGACGCGGCGCTGGCTTGGGGCTTTGAGCCCGTTAAGGTCAACTGCGTTGTGGTGCGCCGGCTCAACCAGGACGTGGCGGCCCTCGCACGGCTGACCGTCGACCGCCCCATCCACCTGCGTTTTATCGAATACATGCCCATTGGCGACGAGCACACGAGCTCGCATTGCGCTGTGGACCCACATGCGCCTGCGCTCAATCCCGAGCTGTGGGACGCGAGCGACACCGTGCCGAGCGACGAGCTGCGGGCGCGCATCAATGCCGGGGTCGCCGCGACGGGACTGGGCGAGCTCGAGCCGCTCGACATCAACGACGCTCCTGCCGGCGCGGGCCCTGCACGCTACTGGCACTTTCCGGGTGCGGCGGGAACGGTCGGCTTCATTAGCGCCATGTCCAACCATTTTTGTGCGAATTGCAACCGTCTGCGCCTGACGGCCGATGGCAACGTGCGTCCGTGCCTGTTCAGCGATGCCGAGTATTCGGTGCGTGAGGCGCTGCGCCGTGGTGATGATATGCAGGTACTTTCGATTTGGCGCGATGCCGTGGCCCACAAACCGCAGGAACACGCGATAATTGAGGGCACGCAACGATTTATGTCCCAAATCGGAGGATGATCATATGGCCAAGAGCAGGTACGCCGATGCCACCAAGGCCGCTCGCAGGGCCGCGATGTCTGCCCACAAAGCCACGGCTGCGGCGAATGCTGGCAGCGCCGACGCGTCCGTGCAGCCGACTGCCAGCGCTGTCGCCGAGCCCGCCCGTGACGCCCGTCGCGACGAGCTGACGCATGTGGACGCCAAGGGCGAGGTACGCATGGTCGACGTGTCCGACAAGGCCGAGACGCATCGCATTGCCGTCGCCGAGGGCACCATCCTCATGCGCCCCGAGACACAGGCCATGGTGCTGCAGGACCGCGCCAAAAAGGGCGACGTGCTTGCCTGCGCGCGCGTGGCGGGCATTATGGCCATCAAGCGCACGAGCGACATCATCCCCATGTGCCATCCGTTGCTCATTACCAAGAGTAAGTGCGACATTGCGCCCATCGCTGCGGCGGGGACGCCTGTCGATGATGTGCCCGAGGGCTGGGCACCGGCGCGCACAGACGGGCAGGTTGGCTTTCACGTGCTGGTTACGGCCGGCGTGACGGGCAAGACGGGTATCGAGATGGAGGCGTTGACCGGCGCGAGTGCCGCGTGCCTGACCATCTACGACATGTGCAAGGCGGTCGATCGCGGCATGGAGATCGTCGACGTTCGCTTGCTGCACAAGGAGGGCGGCCGCTCGGGCGTGTGGGACCGCGCAGAGCGTCAGGCCGCTGCTGTTGAGGCCGTGGGAGCCGCGGGCGACGCGCCCGCGAGCACACCCGTCGCCGTCACGCCCGCGGCTCCCACTCCGGCCGTCCCCGCGATCGCGTTTATCGGCTACCAGAACTCGGGCAAGACAACGCTCGTCGAGAAGGTCATCGCCGAGCTCACCCGCCGCGGCCTGCGCGTGGGTTCGCTCAAGCATCATGGGCATCACGGCTTTGATATCGACGTACCCGCTAAGGACACATGGCGCCATCACCAGGCCGGATCCAAGCACGTGGGCCTCATCTGCGCCACGCGCTGGGCGGAGTACGCCGACACGCGCGAGGAGGACGAGATGCCCGCGCGCGAGCTGCTATCGCGTTACAACGATGTCGACGTGGTGATCATCGAGGGCTACAAGACCGAGGGCTTCGACAACATCGTGGTCGCGCGCTCCGGTGTCGACCGTCTGCGCGGCAAGAGCTCGCTCGACCTGGTCGACGGTCACACGCTGGCCCTTGCCTGCAACGAGGCACTGGCGCGTCAGGCCTTCGACGCCGGCTTTGCGACCCGAGCCATCAACATCAACGACGCCCGAGCCATCTGCGATCTTATCCAAGATCACCTTCAGGCTTGACGCTGCGCCGGCCCCAAGCACCCCATCTCGCCCCTCAAGCCGTCGCTCGCGTACCAAAGTACGCGTCGCTCCTCTTTCGGGGCGACCTGGGGCACTTGGAACCGGCTCGCTGCGTTGCCATAACATGCCAAAAAGGGACAGGTTTATTTTGGCAGGTTTTATCTGGGCAAACGTCACTTCCACCACAAAGGGGCCAGGCACCTTTGTGGTGGTTTTTGCTTTGGTAGATGTGTGGGGCATGCCTTACAATCTACCAAGTAGTTCATGACGGGCGAAAAACGGAGAGAAGGGGCTTGATGCGTCCTTAATGTTTCATGCGGATAGATTGATTTGACAGACGGTGGCGAATGCCCGCCGTCCGCATTTGTATGAAACAAGGAGTCTCTATGCTCGCCTCTCTTTTCTCAAAGCCTCAGCCATCGCTGTCCGTGCAGGCCAAGCGTCTGGTGGCGATGCGCTTTCTCATCTACACCGGTTTTCAGACCAGCTACTTTATCGGCGTCATCGGAACGCTCACCTATGCAGACGACGCCTCGGTCGTGGCGACATCGCTGGCCGTCCTTTTTATGAACGTATTCGTGATCTTGGGATCCTTTGCGGGTGGTGCTGCGCTCGACGCCTGGGGTCCGCGCCGTCATTTCTTGCTGAGCATCGTGGGCACGCTGGCAACCGGTGCGGCGATCCTCGTTTTTGGTAGCGCGACCGGCATCGTCCTGCTCGGCGCGGCGCTCCTGGGCTTTGTGATGGGGTTCGCCCAGCCCATCGCCACATCCTATCCGGCCTACCTCACCGACGACCCTGTCGAGCTCAAAGACATCAACTCCGCTATCGCAATGTTTTCAAACGTGAGTATTATCGTCGGACCCACGTTGGGTGGCTTTGTCGCGGCGGCTGCGTCGTCGCGCGCGGTGTTTGTGCTCATGATGCTCTTTACCGTGCTGGCATTCGTCGTCGGTTGGGGCTTTAGGCCGCAGACCAGCCATGTCGCCGGGCATGCGGATGCCGATTCGGCAGAGGAAGGGGAGCGTGCGGGACAAAGCTCCAACCCCAGCACATCCACCCGCGCCACCTTCGCAGCCAGCATCAAGACAGTCTTCACCAACAGCGTCCTCGCGCTACTTTTCTGCATCATTTTTCTTTCGAACTTTGGCTACGGTGCCTTCGATCCGCTGGAGTCGTTCTTCTACCGCGATGTCCTGCACGTCGGTGTCGAATGGATGGGCTGGCTCTCGTCGGCCAGTGGTGTGGGCGCGGTGCTGGGCGCCGTGGCCGTGCTCCGCTTGCCGCCGCACCTGGTCAACCTTAAAACGCTGCTCGTGGCGCTCATGTCCGTGGGCCTGGGAAGTTTGCTCTATGTGGGGACGCCGTACGTGGGCGTAGCCCTTGTCGGCCAGATTGCCCTGGGCGTTGCCTGGGGTGTCGTCAATCCGCTCCACAACACCATCGTGCAAACGACGGCTCCGCTCGAGCAGCTCGGCCGCGTCAACTCGGTCATGGGCTTTGGCAACATGTTCGCCGGCGTGGCCCCGCTGGCGATTGCCCCGTGGCTGGCGGCGACATTTGGCGTGCAACAGACGCTCGTTGGTGCGGGCATGGTCGTGACGGCAGTTCCTGCGGCGTTGCTGCTGTTTGGCCACTGGCACTTGGACCGTGCCGCAAAGCAGTAAAAACCATCACAACATTCGATGAAAATCGCGATTTTGCCGAAAAACGTCGAATGTTGTGATGCTTTGCGTCTCGGGCCAGGCCACCCTTCGGGTTCGGCCACCACAAGGGGGCAGGCACCTTTGTGGTGATCGGGTCCCAACGGCCTGCGCCTTGGTATACCATGTACACCATTTCCGACCACACCCCACACCGCCGCACAACCCAGAAAGGCCCCCATGGACACCACCTTCAGCCACATTAAAGCCGTGTTCTGCGATATCGACGGCACGCTGCTTACGAGCCAGCACACGGTGTCCCCGCGCACCGTGGCGGCGATCCGCGCCCTGCGCGAGCGCGGCGTGCTCTTTGGCCTGTGCACCGGGCGCGACGCCCACGCGACCGAGGCCATGTACGAGCTCTGGGGCATCGAAGGCCTGGTAGACGTGCTCGTGGGCTGCGGTGGCGCCGAGGTCATCGACCGCGCGCACGACATCAACGAGCTGAGCTATCCGCTGCCGGGCGAGACCATCGCGCGCATCTGCAAGCACATGGCGGACCTTCCGGCAACGCCCGTCTGCCCCCGAGACGGCGTGTTCTACGTGCCCGAGAGCAACGCGTGCGTCGAGCACCTGTCGCGCGTCGACGGCGTGCCCTACCAGGTGGTCGATTTTGCCGAGTTCTTGCGCGAGCCGCAGCCCAAGGTGATGTTTACCATGGCGCCCGAGGTAATGCCGCGGGTGATTGAGCGGGCGTCGACGTTTGCCGACGACACCGTCAAGGCGGCGGCTCTGCAAACCACGCAGCGGCTCTACGAGTTCATGGATCCGCGCGTGTCCAAGACGCGCGGCCTTGTGCGCGTGGCGGAGCTCAACGACATGGAGCTCCAGGACATCTGCGTGTTTGGCGATGCCGACAACGACACCTGCATGGTGGCTGACGCCGGCGTGGGCGTGGCCATGGCAAATGGCAGCGACGCCACCCGTGCCGCCGCCGACTTTGTAACCGCCAGCAACGACAAAGACGGCATCGCGATCTTTATCGAGGAGCATCTGCTGTAGCGCCGGGGGAGAACCACCGCAAAGGGGACAGGCGCCTTTGCGGTGGCTTCAGGCGATTTGGGCGAATTGATGCCTAAAATTTGCGCGAAAATTCAAATATGGTTGTCTGAACATCACGCTTCTAACCAACGATGGGTAAAGATATTCTCATCAGTTTGATAGGATATTCCTTCCTGTTAATGACCTACCGCTCACGGTCGATTTTCGACCGTGAGCAGGATGTTTGCTCTTGAGCAAAATGTTGTGCAAATAAATCTAATGCCATTAAAAAATGATGGGCAACTAAATTACCAGTAGAAACAAAAAATAGATAGCGAATATACGAAGGTAAATCTGAGTAAATGTCAAGAGAATTGAGAATTCGCTACAAAACTATCGGTTTTCTTGTTCAGATATTCAAACAATCGTTACAATATGTACTATAAGCGTGCGCAATCACAGGTTGCGCAGATACGTTTGATAGTGAAAGAGCAAGATCGCGGTCTCTTGGGGAGGAGACATCGATGACAGCAAATTCAGATAAATCTAAGCAGAACAATAAAGCGGCACATCGTGTGCTAGCAGGTGTTTTGTGCGGAGCTTCCGTTTTGAGCCTGGTACCGTCGCTTGTTATGCCCCCGATCTCGCAGGCCATCGCCAACGACGTCCAGACAGTTTCTACCGAGGAAACTGTAATGGGGTGCTCAAGGTGAAGAAGTTCGCCGCATGTAGCTTTATGGCAACTGTTCTCGTAGTGAGCACTCTGTTGTCGCCGTTTAGCGCGGTCTCCACCGCAAGTGCGGAAGATGCTGGACTCCTCACTCCGGGCATTCACAAGCCAACTTCCAGCGGCATCGGTACGAATATCGATGTCTCTACCCCCGATCCCGGCGTGGCCACCTACGTCGGCCGCGACATGTATATCGGTGGTAAGCCGAGCGAAACTAGAACTCTTAATGCGGGTAACGCTCCCACCGGTTCATATGCCGCTGAGGCGGAGGGCCTTACCGTGGTCCGTGGCAAGCTTGCCATGAATCCTATCAAGGCGAGTTGGAGCGGCGATGGCTTCCGTTTCGGCACCGTTGGTTTTGGTTCTCAGTTTCGTCCTGTCGACCGTAGTACAGTGCTTGCGGTCGCCGGTATAAACAGCTCGATTCAGAACATGAACACCGGTCTGGGAAAGACCTCAGATACTGCGACGGTTGGTGCTTGGACCAGGGGTGCCTGGGTCGGCAAGTCGAAAGAGGATACCGGCTATGACTACACCGCGCAGATCGCCGGTCCCATTACCTATTGGAATCCTGGCAACAATTGGAATGCTGACAACAAGCGCCAGTCTGTGGTGAAGAAGCAGGGCAAATACTATGAAGGGGATAATGCGGACCAAAGTTCGCTGTTCAACAAAGCCAACGTCCTCAAGATCAACGGTAAGGATTACACCGATTACCTGGAGTCCGAAGTAAAAGCGAAAATCTCCGCGCCTCTCGCAAAGCTTGATTCCAAATTGAGCTACACGGTTAGTGTTGCCGAGGAGAATCCCAATTACACCATTAAAAAGTACAACAACAAGGAGCAGTACGGACTCACGTTCAACGGCGATCGCAAGACCTTTACGCGCAAGACGAACTATACCGACGTTAACGGCAACAACGTTTCCGGCGAGGTGACCCTTGTCAACAACGAGAAGCTCATCACGTTTTACGGGGATGCGGATGGGAACGGCAAAGGTTCTCCGCTACAAGTCTTCAACCTGAAGGCGTCGGATCTTACCAACTCCTATAAAGGCAATATCTACCGTGGCGTGGACTTCAGCTTCAAGAATATACCCGAGGACGCTTCCGTGGTCGTCAACATCATCGGTGATGCTCCGGTTGAGTTCAACACCGGCTGGCGCTTCTGGTGGAATGATGTGGAAATCTCCCGCGGGTACGAGGAAGATAGCGCCGTCGAGTCTCTGTACTCTACTGCCGCCCAGAGCATCCTGTGGAACTTCACTACGGCCAAGCAGGTCACCATCCGCGGTGGTATGGCCCTTGAGGGCAATAAAGCCCTCGGAGGTGCCGATGATAAGTGGACAGACGACGACCCAGCAGCCGCCATGTTGGGCAGCATCGTTGTTCCCGACGGCAGCTTCGAGGACCACGTGACCACTAACGGCCGTGTGTACGTGGGCGGCGACTTTGAGATGTACAACCCTACGAAAGCGTGGAATTTCAGCTTCGAGGGTGACTCGGCTTCCGTTATCGACATGGACCAGGAGCGTCACAATTTCCCGTGGTCCGGGTCGTATACACCGGACGGCTCTGCCATTGCGTGGAGCAAGGTTGACGCTGCGGACGGCATGACGCCGCTTTCTGGTTCCTCGTGGACGATATACGGCACTGTCGATGATGCCAAGAATGAAACGAATCCCATCGTTACGGTAACGGATGGCGGTGCCAATGATTACTCTTCGGATGATGGCGAGCTTCAGTTCAACTATTTGAATCAGAAGGCCAAAATTGGCGATCCCAACGATAAAGACTACTTCACGTACTACATTCGCGAGGTCAAGGCGCCGGCTGGTTATCAGAAGTCGGACACCATCTACTACGCAACCATGAACAACACCGGCGAGCAGGTGAACTATGTTCAGGGTTATGTGGATACGACGAACAACAACTCGCTGGTTCCGTTCAAGAATAACTCCACGGGTGCCATCCGCAACACCAAGATCACCGGTACGGTGTCTTGGACCAAGGTGGCGGAGGGCGACACAGAACACAAACTGCCTGGTTCTGAGTGGAAGCTCACCAAGAAAAAGGACGCCGATGGTACGGCCGACCAGTCCTGGACCGTGATCGACCAGGTGAGCGACCAGTCGACTTCGAGCGATACCACGTGGGTAGACACTGACACCGCGCCTGGCAAGTTCACGCTCGAGGGCCTGCCGCCGGGTACGTACACGCTTGTTGAGACCCAGGCTCCGTTTGGCTACGAGAAGAACCCGACGGATTATCGGTTCACGGTGAACACGGACGGTTCCATTGCGTGGACGGATGGCAAAAAGCCGTCTATCGACAAGAGCGGCAACGCGTACATCTCTGACACTCTCACCACCACGTCCGTGGAGATCCCAGTGATCAAATCGGTTCGAAATATGGATTGGCCGAAGAACGACAAAGGCTATGTGCCGTTCGAGTTCAGCATTGAGGCTACGGGTGACTACGCAGACACACCCCCCATGCCCAAAGAACCCAAGATTTCTGTTGCCCCAGAGGCAGGGGAGGCCGACGCCACCAAGCTCAACAACATCACGGCGGCCTTTGGCGCGATGACGTTCAACATGTCGAACCTGTCCGATGCCCCCGGTACGGCGGGTGACTACGCCAAGACCTACACCTACACGGTGAAGGAGGTCGCGCCTAACGCCGATGCCATCGACAAGCTTCGCTACTCCAAGGCCGAGTACCGGGTTGTCGTCACGGTGAAGGCCGAGCTGAATGAGGCCGACAAGTACACCGGCCTCACCACCTCCACCACGGTCACGCAGGTGAAGGACGACATGGGCAATACTGTGAGTAACACCATCGGCAAGGACGCCGAGCCCAACGCCATCCCCGCCTCCACCTTCACCAACGTGAAAGTCCTCACGGACCTCCCGCTCACCGGCGCGGGTTGGACCGAGAACTCCATGCTCCTCGTGGGCGCCGGTCTCATGCTTCTGGGCGGTATCGCCGCGGGAGCGTATTGGATCGCTACAAAGCGCCGCTAGGACGATTCGTCTGATGGCGCATGTAGATAGATGTTTATGAATGTCGGGCTTATTTCTGAAAGGGGATCATGAACCGATTAGTACAAAAGCTGATCGCCGGCGCCGCCGCCGTAGCGATCGCCGTAACCGGCCTGGTGGGTGGAGCGCCCACGGCCAAGGCTGCGCCAGTCTACAGCATTACGATCAACAAGCAGTCGACGGATGCTGCCGATCACACGTTCAACGGCTGGCAGCTTGCCGAGCTGAAGGACGTTGTTGTTGGCAATGACAAGTCGATTGCCTATACGATTGATACCACCGATGCGCTCGTGAGCACCATCGAGGGCGCGATGAACTTCAATGCTGTCATTGATGAGACGGGCGATGCCCGGAACGTGCTTACTGCCTACAAGCAGGACAAGAACTTCTTTGTGTCCGAGGGCAACGCGTCGAACAACCCTATGGGCTTCCTGATCATGCGGGTGTTTAGCAATAGCGGAGCCCCTAACCTCTCCTCGCCTTGGAACAATGATGCCGCGCTGCGCACCTTTGCCCAGAACCTCGAGGACCAGACCTTCCCTGGTACTCCTGCTGCAACCGAGTTCACCACGTCTACGGCCGGCAACGCCAATGTGAAAACCTTTAACGTCCCGGGTATCTGGTTCCTGAAGGACGTTACCAATCCCGCTGCGGACAAGGAGTCCTTCTCGCTGCCCATCATTACGCCGACGAGCATTGCGGGCACCGATGTCGATGGCACCGTTACCGTGAAGAACGTGATTCCGACCATCTCTAAGCATCTTGCCAATGCTGACGGCACCTACAACAATGAGCCGTCCTTCTCCGTGGGCGACACCGTGTACTACACGCTTGAAACTACCGTTCCGTACTACACCGGCTATTCGACCAAACGTGTGTTCAAGATCAACGACACTGCTAGTTCTGCCATTTCTTCGATTGTCGGTAACGTCGCCACGGGCGTAAAGGTTGAATCGGTCAAGGTTGGAGACGTTACTCTTAAGGTGAGTAACGACTACAGTGTTTCCTATGCTGCCACTTCTGATACCGATAGTAAGTACGCCGGAGGTGTAGATACCGTCATCGACCTTGGCAACTACGTGAACCAGGTTGCGGGCGCTACTGCGCTGAACGAGGGCGCAAAGGTGACCGTACTGGTGAGTGCTACCCTTGATGCAGATGCCAAGCTTTCTGACTCCACCGCCATCCAGGGCAACCCCAACAAGGACTCACTTACCTGGTCGCACAACCCCAACAACACCTCCGATGAGCAGACCATTCCTGGTAACGAGGTGAATGTCTACTCCTATAAGTTCAACATCGTGAAGACCGCCAAGGACATGACCACTAAGCTCTCGGGTGCTAAGTTCACGATCAAGGCGGGAAGCAGCTATCTCGGTTACGAGAACGGCGCATGGAAGACCCTGACCACGACTCCGACTAAGGATACTCAGGGTGGTGCCGAAGTTGGCGTGTTCGCCACCGACGATGGCGTCATCAACTTTAATGGTCTCGACGCTGGCACGTATGAGATCGAGGAGATCGTTCCTCCCAATGGTTACACCGCCGTCTCCCTGCCGAAGTTCACCTTTACGGTATCCGCTACGGTGAAGTCCGACGATCCCGAGGGCCAGAAGACCATCACTGCTGTCTCTTATGCCAAGGACGCTACCGATCCTCGCGTCTCCGTTGAGAACTCGACCATCAAGATTTGGAACGCCAAGAACCTCACCGAGCTGCCCTTGACCGGTGACCTGGGCATCAAGGTTTTCATCACCGTGGGCGTGCTGCTCATGGCTGCTGGCGCCGCCTTTGCCCTGAGTGCACGTATGCGCTCTTAATTCCCTAGCTTGATGACGCGGCGAGCGGGCGATCGTCGTCTCCTATCAGCGCCCGTGCGCCGCGTTCTCACATTCCCTTTCGCCGCACCCCGTCGCGCTTGGACCCGCGGCGGGGTGTGGTGCATTAACCGTGTCCTCGCACCCACACCCCCGGAGGTGAACCACATGAAGGCAATCAAGCCCGTATCGACGATGCGCACGCCGAGCGTCGGTTCGAACCCGGCTTCCCCCAGCCGACGTAAACCGCCCCTCGCCCTGCGCCTGCTTTCCCTTCTGTGCTTTGTCGCCGGCTTTGTTATCGTGGCCACGCCCCTCGCCCTGCGCGCCATGTCCCAGGCCGAGCAGACGGCCGCAGTTACCGCGGCCGCCAACACGGTTGATGGCTGGCCCTATCCGAAGGCGGAGGAGGCCCTCGCGGCCGCGCGCGCCTACAACGAGCAGTTGGCCGCCGGCGGTCAGGACGTTATCGGCGAGGTCGTGGATCCGTTCGGTAGCACCTCCGGCGCCTCCACCGCCTCTGGCTCTGAGGATTCCATCGCCTCGCAAGATACAACCTACCAGGGGCTTCTTAACGCGGGATCGGGCCTTATGTGCTCGGTGCGCATTCCCAAGATCGACGTGAACCTGCCCGTGTACCACGGCACCTCTACCGAGGTGCTCGCTGCGGGCGCCGGCCACCTATATGGAACATCGCTGCCCGTGGGCGGCGCGAGCACGCACGCCGTGCTTACCGGCCACCGCGGCGTGCCAGGCTCGCTCCTGTTCACGCGCCTGGACGAACTGCAGGTTGGCGACTCGTTTTACATCGAGGTGATGGGCGAGGAACTGGGTTACAAGATCGACCGCATAGACGTGATTACGCCCGACGACGATTCCAAGTTGCGCGTGACCGCCGGCGAGGACCGCGTGACGCTCATGACCTGCACGCCCTACGGCGTGAACTCGCACCGCCTGCTCGTATCGGGCGTGCGTGCGGAGATTCCGAATGAGGTGCCCGTGCCCGAGGACGCGCAGGGCATCAACACCACCGCGGTGGCGCTGGGCGTTTTGGGCGCGCTGCTGGCGATTGTTGTGGGTCTCGTTGCGGCCGGGCACGTGCGCAAGAAGCGGCGCGCGGCGCAGCGTGCTGCCGTTGCCGCCGCGGTGACGCTGGACGCCGGCGCGGCTGCTGGCGAAGGCGGAAACGGGTGGACCGCGGGAGCCTCCAGGCCTGCGGTCCCCTTCTCCTCCTCTGCTTCAGCCTCCTCGGCTTCCCCCGATTCCGATGCTGATTCTCCCGAGTATCGCGGGCGACACCTGCGGTAGCGCCCGCATTGGTGCTCAATATCGCTCGAAGTGCAGCGCCTTCGCTCGCTTCCTGGTCATTTGCCAGAACCGCGGCGCTATCCCGAACATGCCGTACGACGCGATGGTCGAGCTTCCCGCCTACATCGGCAAGAACGGCCCCGAGGTCATCTCGCGCGACAACATCCCGCTGTTCCAGCAGGGCCTCATGATGCAGCAGCTCAACTCCGAGAAGCTCGTGGTCGAGGCGTGCATCGAGGGTTCGTATGAGAAGGCGCTCAAGGCGTTCACGCTCAACAAGACCGTGCCGTCCATGACGGTCGCCAAGGAGATTCTCGACGACATGATCGAGGCCAACAAGGATTTCTGGCCTGAGCTTAAGTAACGAGGCCTTCGACGGCCCGACTGCGAACGGTTCGCAGCGGCCTTTGAGGTCCATAGGCTCCCCCTGGGGTCCATCCTAGGGGGGAGCCTCTCAGAAGCGCCCCGAGGGGCGCTTCTTGTGTATATGGAGGCAAAAGGGATATACAGTCTTCATATACGGCCTCCTTTTAGTAGGGTCGATTTCTCCGGTTGATTTCTGATCTCAGCTGAACATACTGAGCGGATAGGCCGTTCCCGCAGTTAGCCGAAAGCCCCGGGGTCCCTCCCGGGCTCCGGGGCGGCATTTTCCCAGTTGAAGGAACGGTGGAGATGTGTTTCGGTGGGTCCGGTGGCCATGCTCCGCTCTCCGCCCGGCACCTCTTCCAAGGGAATCGACGAGGGCGCCGGCGCCCAGTATGTCTAAGTGAACGGTTCTTTGGGCAATACTGCTTATGATTTTACGACTGATGATAAGGGCGAAATCAGCGTCAAGGGCCTCGATGCTGGCGCTTACACGGTCGAGGAGACCCATACGCTCCCCGGCTATAACACCGTGCCCAAATTCACGTTCACCATTACTGCCACGGGTCTTAATCAGAATGAGGGCGAGAATACGTTGACGGTGACCACATCCAAGAATGGTTCTGGTCTCGTCACCAATTCCTCTTCTGGTGGCGGCACCGTTACCCTTACCGTCAAGAACAAGAAAGGCTCCGGCCTCCCGCTGACCGGTCTTAACGGCGTGACCTTCACTTGGATCGCTGGCAGCGCAGTGCTGTGCATCGGCGTGGCACACCTCATCCGCAGCCGTAAGCAGGCTGAGGAGTCCGAGCAGGAGTAACGCTCACTCACCCATCCCTTTGGCAGGTGGGATGTGATGGCCATGAGACTTGCGGACACTTTTCTCGTCCATCGACGTTCTTGCTTTGCCATTCTCTTTTCGGGGCAGACTCCGCACTGGAGTCTGCCCCGTTCTTTTTGGGATAACGCAGCCAGGCTCCATTGCCCGATGTATCAAGCGTATGAATATCGAACAGATGTTTGCAAATATTGCGTTTACCAGCTGTAAGTGCGAGTGCTCGCAGTAAAATATCCTTGCGACGCATTCCGTGCGCGGGCGGCCGACGACTCGATCGGAGGTCCCCAAATGCTGAAATTCCTTAACGCGCTCGCCGCCCTCGCGGCGGTGGGCACGTTCGTCATCGCGTTTCTTGACTCGTATGAGGTTCGGTTTAAGGTCCGTAGGCGCACGCGCGGTGCGGACGGTAGAAGGCATTTGCGCCGCAGCAAGCGCAAATAAGAATGCCCGGGGTTAGAGGCCCGGGCATTTAACAACACCGGAAACTGGTCGCCCGCGCTCCAAAGTACTTACGCGGGGTGCGTCGTTTCCTGTAGCTATTGTATCCCGAATCGCCCCGCCGATTCGGGACATTTTGAAAACGCAAACACGTCGGGCAAACCCGGACAATGCGGCCAGGCTCCTCTGGAAGAGGAACCGTGTGGGTAACTATCGAACAAATGTTTGTCAAAATCGCGTTTACCAGCCGTGGGTGCATACACTCGCAGTAAAATGACATTGCGACGCATCCCGTGCGCGGGCGGCCGACGACTCGATCGGAGGTCCCCAAATGCTGAAATTCCTTAACGCGCTCGCCGCCCTCGCGGCGGTGGGCGCGTTCGTCATCGCGTTTCTTGACTCGTATGAGGTTCGGTTTAAGGTCCGTAGGCGCACGCGCGGTGCGGACGGTGGACGGCATTTGCGCCGAAAGCGCAAATAAGAATGCCCGGGGGTCGGATCCCGGGCATTTAACAAAAGCTGAAAACTAGGCCGCCCGCGCTCTCGTACACTTACGCGGGGTGCGTCGTTTTCTATTGACATTGTATCCCGAATCGCTCAGCCGATTCGGGACATTTTGAAAACTCAAATGCGGGCCCATACTCGCACTGCGCAATGCTGCCAGGCTGCGTTGTCCGGCGTGGAAGCTCGCTAATCGGCTATTATTTGTTTAGACAACCTGAGCTGTAGAGGAGTGACCGGCGATGGTGCAGGGCGCCAAACATATGAAGAGCAATAACGCCGCGGCCAACGGCGGCTTAAGCCCTCAGCCCAAACCTCAACCAAAACCCAAGCGCCGTCGCAAGCGGCTGCCGCGCTGGGCCGACCGTCTCATCACCATTGTCATCATCCTTATTGGCGTGGGCCTTATGACCTGGCCGTGGATTTTGGACCGGCTTGAGGCCTCGGGCGTGTTCAACCAGATCAGCACCGTGTCCAGCACCGTGGACGCGCTGTCTGCCGAGGAGCGCGAGCGCATCCTGCTCCAGGCTCGCTCCTTTAACGAGCAGCTGGCGGGCGAGGCCACCGAGCTTCCCGCCGACCAGATCGAGCCCTACGCTCAGCAGCTCATCTTTGACCGCGACCCCATGATGAGCTGGGTCGAGATCCCCTCCATCGACGTGAGCATGCCCATCTACCACGGCACGAGCGAGGAAGTCCTTATGGCGGGCGTCGGCCACCTGGAGGGCACGAGCCTGCCGGTGGGCGGCACCTCGACGCATTGCGTGCTCACCGCGCACTCGGGCATGCGTAACCTGAGCATGTTCGACGATATCCACTCGCTGGAGCCCGGCGACCTGGTGCTGCTGCACACCATGAACAAGACGCTCGCCTACAAGATGGTGGACTCCGAGGTCGTGCTGCCCGAGGAGATGGAGTCGCTGACCATCGAGCCCGGCGCCGACAAGGTGACGCTCGTTACCTGCACGCCCTACGGCGTAAATGACCATCGCCTGCTGGTGCATTGCGTGCGCACCAAGTACAACAAGAAGGACGTCGACAAGCAAAAGTCGCTGGCCGGCCGCCACTGGGGCAAGCGCGAGTTTGCCGTGCTCATCGTGGTCGTGGCCATTGTGCTGTTGCTACTGGACATCGTGATCCACGCGGTCCGCAAGCGCCGCAAGGCCAAGGCCTCGGCATAGGACATTCTCCAGAACCACCACAAAGGGGACAGGCGCCTTTGTGGTGGTCGGGACTTCCAAACCATCACAACATTCGATGAAAATCGCGATATTGACGAAAAGTGTCGAATGTTGTGATGGTCTTCGTTGTGGGCGGGACGGTTTTCGTTTCGGACGGCGCGGTTTTCGCTATGGACGGTGCGGTTTCGCTGCGGAACCGCCGGCCCGCCAGCCCGCCGCCCTCGTTACGTTTTCGCTGCATTTGGGTAAAGCACCTGCTCCAAGCGGCGTTGCCTTGTATACTAGAGCGGTTTATCTGTTATGCGGAAGGGAGCGCCTATGGCACTCAGCGAGAAAGACGTGCGCGGCATCGCCGAGTACGCAAAGATCGCACTGACCGATGACGAGCTCACCCAGATGACGTCCTACATGAACGACGCCGTCCAGATGCTCGAGCCCGTCTTGCAATATGACTTGCCCGACGTGGAGCCCACGTTCCATCCCATCGGAAGCCTGTCCAACGTGATGGGTGATGACCTGCGCGAGCCCGAGCGCGACCTGCCGCTCGACGTCGCGCTCGAAAACGCCGGCAGCGCGCGCGACCGCTACTTCCGCGTGCCGTCCATTTTGGGAGAGGGGGAGAGCGAGTAATGGCGCTAAGCTTCGATTCCCTTACCGCCGCCCAGATCGCCGCGGGCGTTGCCGCCGGCGACTTTACCGCTACCGAGGTGGCCAAGGCCTCTCTTGCCGCCATCGAGGCGCGCGAGGGCGGGGTCCAGGCATTCCTGCAGGTGGCGCCCGAGCTTGCGCTCGAGGCCGCCGCGCGCGTGGATGCCGACCGCGCCGCAGGCAAGCCGCTGCCCCCGCTCGCGGGCGTGCCGCTGGCTATCAAGGACAACATGAACCTCGTGGGCACGCGCACCACCTGCGCTTCCCGCATGCTCGAGGACTACCAGAGCGTCTACACCGCCACCTGTGTCCAGCGCATGCTCGATGCCGGCTGCCTGCCCATGGGCAAGGCCAACATGGACGAGTTTGCCTTTGGCAGCTCCACCGAGAGCTCGGCGTTCCACCGCACCAACAACCCCTGGGATACCGAGCGCGTGCCCGGTGGCTCCTCGGGCGGCTCCGCTGCCGCCGTCGCCGCGGGCGAAGTCGCGCTCTCGCTGGGCTCGGACACCGGCGGCTCCATTCGCCAGCCGGCGTCGCTGTGCGGCGTGGTGGGCTTTAAGCCCACGTATGGCGCCGTGAGCCGTTACGGCGTGGTCGCCTTTGGCTCGTCGCTCGACCAGGTGGGCCCCTTTGGCCGCACGGTCGAGGATGTCGCGCTGGCCATGAACGCGCTTACCGGCGCGGGCCACGATCCGTACGACTGCACCAGTCAGGATTGCGCCGTCGACTTTACCGAGCATCTCAACGACAGCATCGAGGGCAAGCGCGTGGGCATTATCCCCGCGTTTATGGAGGCCGAGGGCCTGACGCCCGAGGTCAAGGCCGCTGTTCAGCGCGCTGCCCAGGAGCTGCAGAACCAGGGCGCCGAGTTGGTCGAGGTCGACCTGCCGCACCTGGACGCCGCCATCGCCGCCTACTACGTCATCGGCCCGGCCGAGGCGTTCTCCAACCTGGCTCGCTTCGACGGCATTCGCTACGGCTATCAGGAGGAGGGCTGCGCCAACCTGTCCGACCAAAGCTCGCTCTCGCGCGCCCACGGCTTTGGCGCCGAGGCCAAGCGCCGTCAGATGCTCGGCGCCTACCTGCTGAGCTCGGGCGTGTACGACAAGTACTACTACGCTGCGCAAAAGGCCCGCACGCTCATCACGCAGGACTACGACGCCGCGTATGCCAAGGTGGACACCATCCTTATGCCCGCCTCGCCGCGTACGGCCTTTAAGTTTGGCGAGATCAGCGACCCCACGCAGATGTACCTCTCCGATCTGTACACTATCTCGCTCAACATTTGCGGCAACGGCGGTATCTCGGTGCCGCTGGGCCTGGGCGAGGACACCAAGCTGCCCGTTTCTGCCCAGCTGGTTGGTCCGGCCTTTAAGGACCGTCAGCTGCTCACGTTTGCCCGCGCCCTGGAGCGCGGCTTTGCCGATGCCGCCACGGGTGCGCCCGCGCTTTCCGTCGCGCCCGATTTTGCCGGGAAGGGAGGCGAGCTGTAATGAAGGAGCTTTCCGAGGTCCTGCAGGATTGGGAGGCCGTGATTGGCCTGGAGATCCATACCGAGCTCACCGCACTCGATACCAAGATGTTCTGCAACTGCAAGCTCAGCCACGATGACGAGCCCAACGCCAACGTGTGCCCGGTGTGCCTGGGCCTGCCCGGCGCCCTGCCGGTGCCCAACAAGCGCGCCATCGAGAGCATCGTCAAGGCCGGTCTCGCCACCAACTGCGAGATCCAGCGCCACTCGATGTTCTACCGCAAGCACTACTTCTATCCCGATATGGCCAAGAACTTCCAAACCACGCAGGGCCCGGTCGCCTTTGCCATGTACGGTCACCTGGACCTGGACGTGACCGGTCGCGGTGCCGCCGAGCGCCCCGACTGCGCGTTTGGCGAGGCCGAGGCCCAGAGTCTGGCGAGCGCCTCGGCCAACGCCGAGGGCCTGTCCACGTCCATGACATCGACCATGCGCGAGGGCAACCAGCGCGCCGGTCACCTGGCCAGCTACGACGCGTCCAACCTGCAGATGCCTGAGCGCCGCGAGGACGGTTCCTACACGGTGCCCATTCGCATCCTGCGCATCCACATGGAGGAGGATGCCGCCAAGATGGTGCACGTGGGCGGTGCCGAGGGCCGCATTACCGCTGCTGCCGAGTCGCTCGTCGACTACAACCGCTGCGGCACGCCGCTGATTGAGCTCGTCACCGAGCCCGACCTGCGCACGCCCGAGGAGGCTCGCCTGTTTATGGAGAAGCTCCGTCGCATCTTTGTGACACTGGGCATTTCTGACTGCTCCATGGAGAAGGGCTCCATGCGTTGCGACGGCAACGTGTCGCTGCGCCGTCGCGGCGAGACCAAGCTGGGCACCAAGACCGAGCTCAAGAACCTCAACTCGTTTAAGAGCCTGCACGATGGCCTTGCCTACGAGATTTGCCGCCAGGCCGAGGTGCTCGAGGAGGGCGGCATCATCTATCAGGAGACCCGCCACTGGGAGCCCAGCCGCAAGCGCACCGTGGTCATGCGTGTGAAGGAGACGGCCGACGACTATCGTCTGTTCCCCGATCCCGACCTGGCGCCGTTCGATCTGGACGACGAGTTCATCGACCGCTGCCGTGGCGAGATCCCCGAGCTGCCCGATGCCAAGCGCGTCCGTTTTGAGGCCGACTTTGGCATTAAGGCGGCCGATGCCGAGCAGATTGCCGGCGACCCCGAGTTTGCCGAGTTCTTTGAGGCGGCCGCTGCCGGTATGGCTGGCAAGGAGGCCCAGACGGTCGCAAACCTGCTGGTGAACGAGATGATCGCCTACCTTAAGGGCGCGGGTGTCTCGCTGACCGAGTCCGGTATTGCACCGGCTCAGGTGGCAGCGCTTGCCAAGTTGCTCGCGACCGATGCCATTAGCTCCAACCAGGCGCACGAGGTCTTTGAGGCCATGGCCCAGACCGGCGACGATCCCAACAAGATCGTCGACGAGTGCGGTATGCGTCAGGTGAGCGATGCCGGTGCGCTGCAGCCGATTGTGGACGAGGTGCTGGCAAACTGTGCCGATCAGGCGCAGCAGTATCGTGACGGCAACCAGAAGGTCATCGGCTTTTTGGTGGGCCAGTGCATGAAGGCAAGCCGCGGCAAGGGCAACCCGAAGCTCTTCAACGAGTTGCTGAGAACGTCGCTCTCGTAGCTGCGAGGCCGGGGAAGCCCCGAGTCGCCGGGGTATTTCCTCCAAATTTCAAACAGTCCTATGCAAGACGAAGGCCACATTTAGTGGCCTTCTTTGCATGCGGAACTCATTTGGAGCAAACACCCCGGCGACTCGGGGCTTCCCCGGCCAGACGACTCGGCCGTTCGGGTCAGGTGGGCTGGATTGAATTTGGTGAATGAGGGCGCCGATGGCGCCCTCATTCTTTATATATGCTGGGAGCGCCAGGTGGTGGGGGTGGTGCCGGTGTGTTGCTTGAAGGCTTGGGCGAAGGCGGCCTGCTGAGGGTAGCCTAGACGCTCTGCCACCTGCGCTATCGTGAGCGAGCTGTCGGCCAAAAGGTCCTGTGCTCGCTCCATGCGGCGTCTGCGAATGTAGGCGCCCAGGGATTCGCCAGTTTGGGCCTTAAAGGTGGCGCATAGTTTGGAGCGGCTTGTGTAGAGCCTCTCGGCCACCTCGTTGATACCCACACGTCTGCCTTTGTCGAGCGCGCGCTCAATCATTGCCGTTGCTTCTTCGGCAATGGTTATGCTGACGCGTGTGCCTGCCGCCTGCCGCGCCTGCTTGTGGGCCGCGCGCGAACAGGCGAGCTCCGCGACCATGGTCTCCACGATGCCCTGCATATAGACGTGTCCGCCTACGGTGCGGGCGCGGTCCTCGTTAATCCGGCGCAGCGTGTGGCAGATGGCAGACGTCGCTTCCTCGTGCCATGGCTCGGCAAACGCCTCAAAGATTCCCGCGGACTCGGTGGGATAGCGGTGCTCCAGTTCGTTAAAATATCCAGGCAAAAAGAGCACCGAGCGCGAGTGATAAAGCTCCCCCGCAAACAGCGGGCTTAATTCCTCGCCACAGCTATCTTGAATAAAGCTGCAAACGGCATTGTTTGGCCACGGTCCATGCAATGGTTTGAGGTTCGCGGGCGTTATGCCAGCCTCGGGCATGCATATAAGTGTGGGCGCGCTGACTTCGCTCACGCACGCGTACGGTTCGGGCGTGTATTCGGCTAGGTACATGTTGCGCGTCGGGGTTATGAAATGCTCCATAACGATGCAGGCAGGGGAGAGGGGCATGATCCATGCGCGTCCGTGCGCCCGATCGTTTGCCACCTCGCCGGTAAAGACAGCGCCCTTGCCGGTAAGCTCCAGGCCAAACTGCTCAAACTGTGGTGCATAGAGCTCGGTTATGTCGGTCGCGGCCCGATGCATTTTCAAAAGCGTCCCCTTCCTTTGCGGAAACGTCCACGCCTGGCTCGATTGTGTGCCTTGGCTAACATATCAATGATAAGTTGATTACGGTTAACTCTCAAGCCGTCAGAAGGGAACCTCATGGCAAAGGGATCAAAAAGGGAAGGCGGCGGTATCGGCGAGCTGCTTGCATATGCCGGCGACCGTAAATTCCTAACGTATTTGGGCATGGCGCTCTCGGCGCTCTCGCAGCTGCTGAGCTTTGGCCCGTTCGTGTGCATTTGGCTTGTCGCGCGCGATCTGATCGCCGTGGCGCCCAACTGGAGCGAAGCCACTAACATCGCGATGTATGGCTGGTGGGCCGTGGGTTTTGCCCTGGCAAGCATCGTAGCTTATTTCGTGGGGCTCATGTGCACGCATCTGTCCGCGTTTCGCTGCGCGTCCAATATCCGCAAGACTACGAGCGAGCACCTGCTTAAGCTGCCGCTTGGCTACTTTGACACGCACGCCACCGGTGAGCTGCGTCGTGTTGTAGACGGATGCGCCGCCTCCACCGAGACTTTGCTCGCACACATGCTGCCCGATATCGCCGGCGCCACCGCCATGGTTGCAGGCCTGCTCGTGCTGCTTTTCGCCCTCGATTGGCGCTTGGGCGCGGCATGCCTTATCTCGGTGGCCATTTCGCTTGGCGCCATGGCCACCATGATGAGCGGCAAAGGCGCCGAGTTCATGAAGGCCTACATGGGAGCGTTGGTCAAGATGAACAAGACCGGCACCGAATACGTACGCGGAATTCCCGTGGTCAAGGTGTTTCAGCAGACGGTCTATTCCTTTAAGGCTTTCCACGATGCGATTGCCGAATACGCCGACATGGCACAAAGCTATGCGGGCACGTTCTGCCGAGGTCCGCAGGTGCTCAACCTTACTGCGCTCAATGGTCTTGTGGCATTCCTACTGCCCGTGGCGTTGCTGTTGGCGCCGGGCGAGACGGATTTCGCGCGTTTTATGGCCAACTTCACGTTTTACGCGATATTTTCGGCCGTGGTGCCGACGGCTATGACCAAGCTCATGTTTGTGGGCGAGGCCTCTCAGATGAGTGCCGATTCGCTGGCTCGTATTCGAAGCGTCATGGATTCCAAGCAGCTCTCCGTGCCCGCCCGACCCAAGCACCCTGCCGGCGGCGACGTGCGATTCGAGGACGTGAGCTTTACGTACGAGGGTGCCGAAGCACCTGCCGTTAGCCATGTTAGTTTTAGCGTTTCCGCGGGTAGCACCCTCGCCCTGGTGGGTCCCTCGGGTGGCGGTAAGTCAACCTGCGCAAGCCTGATTCCGCGTTTTTGGGATGTTTCCTCGGGTCGAGTGCTCGTAGGCGGTGTGGACGTTTGCGATATGGATCCGCACGAGCTTATGGACCAGGTCGCCTTTGTGTTCCAGACCAACCAGCTGTTCCGGCAAACACTTGCCGATAACGTGCGCGCCTCCAAGCCTACGGCCACTGACGACGAAGTGCGTGCGGCCCTCTCCGCAGCTCAGTGCGACGACATTGTGGCCAAGCTCCCACAGGGCATCAATACCATGCTCGGTGCCGGCGGAGCATATCTTTCGGGCGGCGAGGTCCAGCGCGTGGCACTCGCCCGCGCGATCCTTAAAGACGCGCCTATCGTGGTGCTCGACGAGGCCACGTCGTTTGCCGACCCCGAGAACGAGGCGCTCATCCAGCGTGCCTTTAGCAAACTGGCGGCGGGTCGCACGGTCATTATGATTGCGCACCGACTCTCGACTGTAGTGGGCGCAGACCAAATCGTGGTGCTCAACCAGGGCAGCGTGCAGGAGTCGGGCACCCATGCCGAGTTGCTGTCCCAAGAGGGTCTGTATGCCAAGATGTGGGCCGAGTACGAGCAAGCCGCGAGCTGGAAGATTACTGCTGCGAGTGCGGATACCGCCGTCACGAAGGGAGGCGAGGCCTAAATGTTCGCCTCATTCCAAAAGAAGTATTTCCTATCCGATAAAGGCATCGCCGGCGTAAAGCGCGGCGTCTTCTGGACCACGCTCACCAATCTCATTACTATGGCCGGCATGGGCTTTTTATTCCTGGTTATGGCCGGCTTTGTCGAACATCTCGCCACCGGCGCCGACCTGCCGGATGCCCTGCCGATCGTGGGCGGCCTCCTAGTCTTTTTCGTGCTGCTCTTTGCCTCTAACTGGCAGCAGTATTACTACACCTACTGCATCTTTTACGAGGAGTGCGGCAAGCAGCGTATGGAGATTGCCGAGCGCTTGCGCAAACTGCCGCTGCCGTTTTTCGGTCGTCGTGATCTGGCCGATTTAACCGAGACCATCATGGGTGACGTCCAAGCCATGGAGCACGCCTACAGCCACGTGCTGGGAGAGCTTTGGGGTGCCATCATCGCAAGCGCCATTGTGTTCGTGGCGTCGTTGTTCTTTTGCTGGCAGCTGGCAATCGCGGCGTTTTGGAGCGTTCCCGTGGCCTTTGCCGTGCTGTATCTAACACGCGGCCCCATGACCCCGGTGTTCGACCGTGTACGCGCCGAGAAGGTCAAGGTCACCGAGGCGATCCAGGAGACGCTCGACTGCGTGCGCGAGATCCGCGCTACCAACCAGGAGGCTCATTATCTTGAGGGACTCAACGCCGTGATCGATGCCGAGGAGCGCGAGACCACCAAGGGCGAGCTCGCTAACGGGCTTTTGGTCAACTCCGCCTTTGCCATCCTGCGTCTGGGCATTGCTACCACGCTGGTTACGGGCGCCGCGATGGTCGCCTCCGGGCAGGTCGACTTTTTGGTGATGTTTGCCTTCCTGCTTATGGTGAGCCGTATCTATGCACCCTTTGACCAGGCGTTAATGTTAATGTCCGAGCTGTTTGCCGCCGAGTCCTCTGCCAAGCGCATGCGTTCCATCATGGAAGAGCCTGTGGCGCGGGGCAGCGAGATATTTGAGCCCGCGGGCCACGATGTGGTGTTCGATCACGTGGCATTTGGCTATGGCGCGGGCGAGGACGGCCGCGCCGGCGAGAAAGTTCTTACCGATGTGAGCTTTACCGCCAAGGAAGGCGAAGTTACGGCACTGGTCGGCCCTTCGGGTTCCGGTAAGTCTACGGTGAGCCGCCTGGCCGCGCGCTTTTGGGATGCCACCGCGGGCAAGGTTACCGTGGGCGGTGTGGATGTTGCGAGCGTCGATCCCGAGGTACTGCTGCGTGATTACGCGATCGTCTTCCAAGACGTGCTGCTCTTTGACGACACGGTGATGGGAAACATCCGCCTCGGGCGTCGTGATGCCACCGATGAGGAAGTACTTGCGGCCGCGCGTGCCGCCAACTGCGACGAGTTTGTGAGTCGTATGCCGCAGGGCTACGACACCATGATTGGCGAGAACGGCTCCAAGCTGTCCGGCGGCGAGCGCCAGCGCATCTCTATCGCCCGCGCGCTGCTCAAAGACGCGCCCATCGTGCTGTTGGACGAGGCGACGGCAAGCTTGGATGTAGAGAACGAGACTGTGGTTCAGCAGGCGCTTTCCCGCCTGCTCGCGGGCAAGACGGTTATCGTTATTGCCCACCGTATGCGTACGGTGGAAAATGCCGACAAAATCGTTGTGCTCAAGGATGGCGTGGTTGCCGAGCAGGGCGCTCCGGCGCAGCTCAAGGCGGCAGGTGGAGAATTCGCGCGCATGGTTGCGCTGCAAAAGGAGGCGGCTGCCTGGCAACTGTAGGAAAGGGGTAAAGAGACCGGCCTTTTGTCGTGTATTTGGGGTTGTGGAAATCGAAGGTTAATACTTTTCCCGAGAAGTGAACGACCTTATTTTGACCCCTGAAGCATCGACACTTTTTGGGCTCTGTTTCCTGCGGTTTTGTCGAGTTTTTCCTGCGGTTTTGCTGGCGAAAAATGCGGATGCTTCGGGGGTCCAATTTTGCTCGTTCACTTCGCGGAAAAGTATTAGACCTCGATTGTTGGGTCGGGGAAGAGCCTTTCTTGGATGCCGGAGATGTACGTTGCGGCAGACGGATCGCCAGAAGTCGGCTGTTCCGCGCCTTAAGATTTCCAAAAAGTTAACCTTTGTTGAACTTAATAGTTAGATAAACTAAACTATTTTCCAAAAGTGTGCTCGAGCAAACTTGTTTACTCGGGTGCTGAGGCACCGTGCCGCGTCCAATGCGGCAAAAGGGAGAAGCAACATGAAGAAGTCGACGTTTAACACCCTGCTTGTCGGTGGCGGTTTTCTGCTTGGTACGGCCGGCATCAAGCTGCTCACCAGCGCTCCGGTAAAGAACGCCTGCGTGCAGGGCATCGCGTGCGGTATGCGCGTCAAGAACTGCTATCAGGACATGGTCGAGCAGGCCAAGGCTAATGTCGATGACATGGTTGCCGAGGCTGCCTACATCACCCAGAGCGAGGCGGCTGCTGACGAGGCAGCCGAGTAACGCTCCCAGGCACAAACTATGAGATTCTCGATTATTAGCGAGATCCCCGGC
This sequence comes from Collinsella sp. CLA-ER-H11, assembly GCF_040092445.1. NCBI lineage: Bacteria > Bacillati > Actinomycetota > Coriobacteriia > Coriobacteriales > Coriobacteriaceae > Collinsella > Collinsella sp. CLA-ER-H11. The sequence continues at coordinate 45,462 of NZ_JBBNLN010000002.1, forward strand.
AGGACCCGTCTTCAATTGGCGGGTCCTGTGCCAGAGAGCGATCTCGATGCACTTCTTAAGCTTGGCGGCGAAATCGACGGCGTGCGCAAAGTGCGCGTCTACGGCCGCATCGGCCAGATGGCGCTGGAGTACGACGAGCCGCGCCGCGCGAGCGTGCTCGATGCCTTGGGCGCGCTCGATGCTCAAGCTATCGCCGATGCCAAGTCGGGCTACGTGATGCAACTCGAGCCGCGCAAGCACAAACTCGTCATGGATCTTGCCACACTTATCGGCGCCCACTACGCGCGCCGTTGGTTCTTGCCGACGCCTCTGCGTGCGGTGTTTGTCGTGGCCGGTTACATGGCATTTTTGCGCGCTGCCCTTCATGAGCTGGCGCAGCCGCGCCTGACCGTTCCTGTGCTCGACGCTTCGGCCATCGGCATTTCGTTCGTCAAACGTGATGTCGACACCGCGGGTCAGACGATGTTCCTGCTCAACGTGGGCGAGCTGCTCGAGGACTACACCCGCGCCATGAGCGAAAACGAGCTCATCAACTCGCTGCTCGATGTGCCCGACAAGGCGCAAAAGGTGGTCGGCGACACCGAGGTAAGCGTTGTCGCGACCGAGCTTGAGCCCGGCGACTTGGTGGCCGTTCGCACCGGCATGTCTATCTGCATCGACGGCGTGGTCGAGCAGGGGAGCGCCATGGTCAACCAGGCGACCCTGACCGGCGAGCCGCTTGCCGTCGAGCGCAGCGCGGGCGACGACGTGTTCGCCGGTACCGTCGTGGAAGACGGCAGCATCCTGGTGCGCGTGCGCGCCAATACGGCGCAAACCAAACTGCGCTCGATCGTCTCGCTCGTGCAGACCGCCGACTCACTCAAGTCCGAGGGCCAGTCGCATATGGAGGACCTTGCCAACAAGATCGTCCCGTGGAACTTCCTGCTCGCGGGCCTGGTCGCGCTTACCACCCGCAGCCTCATCAAGACCTCAGCGGCGTTGATGGTCGACTACTCGTGCGCACTCAAGCTCACGGGTTCCGTTGCCGTCATGACTGCCATGAGCGATGCTGCCAAGATGGGTGTTATGGTCAAGGGCGCTAAGTACTTTGAGTCGTTTGCCAAGGCCGATACCATTGTCTTTGACAAGACCGGTACGCTGACCGAGGCCCAGCCGCGCCTAGCTTGCGTGCTCACGACCGACGGCTGGAGCGAGGACGAGGTCCTGCGCCTTTCTGCCTGCCTGGAGGAGCATTTCCCGCATCCGGTGGCGCGTGCCGTGGTCAACGCCGCCCGCGAGCGAGGGCTCGAGCACCGCGAGCGTCACGCTGCGGTCGAGTATATTGTGGCGCACGGCATCGCTTCGTCCATCGAAGGGCGTCGCGCGATTATCGGCTCGGAACACTTTGTGTTTGAGGACGAGAGCGCGCAGCTCGATTCCGACATTAAGGAGCGCATTGAGTCCCAGATGCAGGGCCTGTCGCCGCTGTATCTGGCGGTCGACGGCACCGTTGTGGGCGTGCTCGGTATCGAGGACCCGCTTAAGCCCGGGGTTCGCGAGGCCATCGCCGACCTACATGCGTTGGGCGTCAAGCACGTGGTCATGCTCACGGGCGATTCCGAGCGCACGGCCGAGCGCATTGCGCGAGAGGCAGGGGTCGACGAGTTTAAGGCCGAGCTGCTGCCCGAGGACAAGTACGCTTACGTGGAGCGCATTAAGAGCGAGGGGCGCTACGTTGCCATGGTGGGCGACGGCGTCAACGATTCGCCGGCGCTCGGTTTGGCTGACGTGGGTCTGGCGATGGGTGGCGGAAGCGATATCGCCAAGGAGGTCGCCGATATCATCCTGACCGATACGGATCTCGCCGCGATCGTGCGCCTGCGCCGCATGAGTCAGGGCCTCATTGATCGTCTGACGAGCTCCTATTCTAAGGTGATGCTCACCAACTCGGCGCTCCTGGCGCTCGGCATTACCGGCGCGATTACCCCGCAGACGTCGTCGTTGCTGCACAATGGCTCGACGATTGCCTACAGCCTGAGCAACGCGAAAGCATATCTGCGCTAGCACTTTTACTTTAGTTTTCGGCCTGCATTTGGGCGGTGTTGCAGCCGCCAGAATGCAGGCCTTTTGCGTTTGACCATGTGCTAGCAGCAATATATAGTTGTGCTAGCTAAGATAGCGGAAGTCGAAGGTGAGGTTGAGATGGGTGCTGTTGACGGCATGGCGCAGGTGAACGTTCGCGTGGATCGCCAGGTCAAGAACCGTGCCGAGGAAGCGCTGCGGCTTTCGGGCAGGTCACTGCCCGAGCTCATCAAAAAGGTGGTGGCCAAGGTCGCGCAGGGTGGCGGGCAGTGCGAGGAAGTGCTTGCGGCCGTCGACGACCGGCAGCAGACCGTCGCGCCCGATACTCCGTTCGCCGCATCATGGGCGGCGGCGGATCAACTTTACGCGGACCTGGGCATCGCTACGTTGCCCGTATCCGACGATCGCGATTGGGACACAATCTATTCCGAAGCCATGGACGAGCGCTATCGCCAAAAGGGGATGATCCTGTGAGCGGGGCTCCCCTCAAAATAATGGTGGATGCCAACGTATGGGTTGATTCGTTTTGCGTCGACCATGCCGAGTCGCTTGCCGCGCGTGCGTTTATCGGACGGGCTGCGGAATCTGGCGCAACGTTGCTCTTTCCGGTGCATATCGCCAAGGATGTACTGTACGTTGTCCAACACGAGCTGAAGCGTAGCGTTCTTGCCAGCGGGGGAGCGCTCGACGAGGCGTCTGCCCGCGCGATTGGCGATGCGGCGCTGGCGTTTGTTCGAAATATGACCGAAAACGCCACCGCCGTGGGCGCAGACGCATCCGATTTGTGGTTGGCCGATAAGTATCTAACGCTTCATCATGATTACGAGGATAATTTGGTGTTGGCGGCATGCAGACGCGCTGGGGCAGATTACTTGGTAACTAACGATCGCAAACTGCTCGAACATGCCGATCTTGCAGCAAAGACACCTCGTCAAATGATGCCGATTCTTATTTTGGCCGAACGCGGCGACGCGGCTATCAGTTGACGCGAACTGTTTGCAGGCCTCTTGGACGACGATGCGCCAAGGGACCCGCATCTGCTATTTACAAAAGCTCGGCCTTAATGGCGGGACTTTCTGCGAGCTGCTCGGCTGCCTTTTCGTCGGAGCTATCGAGTGCTGCCAGACTGCGGTAGACCCACTCGTTGACCTGGGTGTTCTTGACGCCTGCGGTCTGCATAAGGGCGCCTACCTCGCAGATTGCTGCGAGCAGATCAGCTTTTGGACCCGCGAGCTCGACCTCGATGCCGTGGTAGGCGGACACGCCGCGGTTCTCACTCACATGGTCGATAAAGCCCTCGACGGTCTCAAGCTGCTGGGCGAGAGCTGCATCATCGTCAGCGTCCAGCACGACGAGTGCGTTCGATACCGTGAGGGCGGGATGTCCGCAGGGGACAAAGCCTTCGATGACATCCATAGCTTCGGTAATGGTTGAGCCCAGACCTGCGAGGGCATTGACGAGTTGCTGCTTGGTATCCATAACGGTCCTTTCGATGGGTCAATTTTGCTTGGCGAAAATATACGTGACGTGTCCGGTAGCAAAAGTGCGAAGTGTGGTGCACATTATGGTCTTCACAGCTCGTGCATAGAGCAGCTGTCCGCCTTTAGAACGTGGTAAGATAGCTATCCACGAGCGGGGCTCACCCCGCGTGTTCCTTGAAAAGTCGACGGGTGTTGGGTGCTCGTGCCCAATGCCATCCAGACTTTCCCGACATTCGGGGGCGACTGGTTTCGACACGATAGCTCTGAGAGAGGAAGCAAGCCGAGGTCTCCTCGCCTCGTTAAACAGGGGTACCGTCAAATTGAATTGACAACAACTCTTCTTTTGAGCCTATGGCTCTCGCTGCTTAGTTTATAGCGGCGCGTCAACCCGGTGATTTCCCCGACACCGGCGCGACGTCATTTTAGGGGAATGCTCCTGCGCACGTAATCGGTATGGCGCGGGCTAAGACCGAACCGGTTGGGATGCCGCGAGCGTGTCGCTGCGCGCAAAGCGTCCGAGACAAAACCAGCGACTGAGCTTGGAGATGCCAATCAGGGGGCTTTCGTGGACCGGAGTTCGATTCTCCGCGCCTCCACCAATAGTTACAAGCAGGTAGGTAAACGCACCTACCTGCTTTTTTATTACTTACAGATACCGCGGAGAATCGAACTCTGCGCAGGGCGCGGGCGTTAAGAAAACGCGTGAGCGTTTTTAGCCCGCGGGCGAGGACGCCGGCAGGCGGCCGAAGCCGGTGCGGATTTGCGAAGCAAATACGCGGATTCTCCGCGCAAAGCCTCAAACCTATATAGATGCGATGATATCGAATCTCAGCCTGCCATGCGCCGCAGCAACGCAGAGTGGGACGCGCTTTCCCGCCGACCGCCCCACCCCCTCAACTCCAAAACCTGTGCGCTCTCTATCCCAAAACTGGGTAGAAGAAAGCCAAAACGAAACAGCAGGAGGTCAACATGACTGCAGAAGATAAAGCAAAGAACGCCGGCAAGGTCGCGCTCGTCCTGGAGGGCGGCAGCTTCCGCGGGCAATTTACCGCAGGCGTGCTCGACGTCCTCATGGAGGTCGGCGTCGAGATTCCGGCGGTATATGGCGTATCGGCCGGCGCCCTCAACGGCGTCAACTACAAGTCGCACCAGATCGGCCGTGCCAACCGCATCAACCTGGCTTTCTGTAACGACAGCCGCTACATGGGTGCCGCATCGTTTGCGTCCACGGGCTCTATTGTGGGTTACGACTTTATCTTTAACGACGTCCAGGACCGCCTGGATCCCTTTGACAACGAGACGTTCGACGCCAGCCCCATCGAGATGTACGCCGCCGCGACGGACATGCTCTTTGGAACCGCCGCGTACCTGCCGGTCAAAAGCGCCGTGCTCGACCTCGATGCCGTGCGCGCCTCGACGTCGCTGCCGCTGGTGACGCCGCCGGTCGAGATTGACGGGCACAAATACGTCGACGGCGGCGTAGCCGATTCGGTCCCTATCGAGCATGTGCTCGAGGAGGCGGGCTTCGACCGTGCGGTCGTTATCGTTACGCAGGACCGCTCATACGAGAAAAAGCCCTACGAGTTTATGCCCGCCGCGCGCGCCCGCTATGCCGACTACCCCTACCTGCTCGAGGCTATCGAGACGCGCCACGACCGCTATAACATCCAGCGCATGCATCTGTGGAAGTATGAGCGCGAGGGCCGCGCACTGGTCGTTGCTCCGCAAAAGCCGGTCGAGGTCGGTCACGTTGAGCACGATCCGGCAAAGCTCCTCGACCTGTATATTCAGGGCCGCCAGGAGGCAAAGCGCTTGCTGGGAGATATCGAGGCATTTGTCGAGCGCTAGTGTCGCGACGTCATGACCCATGGACGACATGTGCAGAAAGTCTGGTCAGAACCAAAATACCTGTTGACTTGGGCGGCGAGCGGGGTAATATGGACGGGTTACTTGCAGAGCCCCGTGAATCTCTGTAACAACACGTACTGTACATGGAGGAGTCTAAGTGATTTCGAAATCGACTCACTACGCCAAGCAGGGCGAGGTCCAGCGCAACTGGGTTCTCGTCGACGCCGATGGTGCTGTCCTGGGCCGTCTTGCCACCCAGATCGCAATGATCCTGCGCGGTAAGAACAAGCCCCAGTTCACGCCCAACAGCGACTGCGGCGACTTCGTTGTCGTCATCAACGCCGATAAGGTCCAGCTTACCGGTAACAAGGCCGACACGAAGACCTATTATCGCCACAGCGGCTACAACGGCGGCCTCAAGGCTGAGAGCTTCCGCCAGGCTATGGAGAAGCACCCGGAGAAGGTCATCGAGCGCGCCGTTCGCGGCATGCTGCCCAAGACCACCCTCGGCCGTGCCCAGATGACCAAGCTTAAGGTCTACGCTGGTGCCGAGCATCCGCACGCTGCCCAGAACCCCACGAAGATTGAGCTGGAGGCTTAAAGATGGCTGAGAACACCGTTGTCTACCAGGGTACCGGCCGTCGTAAGAACGCCGTCGCCCGCGTCCGTCTCGTCCCCGGCACCGGCAAGGTGACCATCAACAAGCGTGACGCCGAGCAGTATTTCGGCCGTCATCAGCTCGTTGAGAACGCCCTTGCTCCCTTCAAGGTGACCGACACCGCCGGTCAGTTCGACGTTATCGCTCTGTGCGATGGCGGCGGCATCTCCGGTCAGTCCGGCGCTCTGCGCCTGGGCATCGCTCGCGCTCTTCTGAACGCTGGCGACTACCGTGCTGACCTCAAGAAGGCCGGTTTCCTTACGCGCGATGCTCGCGTGGTCGAGCGCAAGAAGTACGGCCTCAAGAAGGCTCGCCGCGCTCCCCAGTTCTCCAAGCGCTAAGGTTTTATCTCCTTACGAGATGCAATGTACAAGCGGGGCCTGCCGATTGCTCGGCGGGTCCCGCTTTTCTTTTTCGACTAGGGTGGGCGACTGCGTTTTGCCCACTTGGGAAGGAGCGATCCTATGCCCCAGAACATCTTCGGTACCGATGGCGTCCGCGGCGTCGCCAACGCCGACCTCTCGTGCGACCTCGCGTTTCGTCTTGGCCGTGCGGCGACCAAGTTCCTTGGTCCGGACATTTGCATCGGCCGTGACACGCGTCTTTCGGGCACCATGCTCGAGAGTGCTCTGACCGCCGGCATTATGGCCGAGGGCGGCCGACCGCACTGCTGCGGCGTTATCCCTACGCCGGCCGTGGCGCTGCTCACCGTCCAAAACGAGCTCGACGGCGGCATCGTCATCTCTGCTTCGCACAATCCGCCGGAGTTCAACGGCATCAAGTTCTTTAGCCGCAAGGGCATGAAGCTTCCCGATGCTGTCGAGGAAGAGATCAGCGCCTGGGTCATGTCCGAGGAGGCCATGGCTGCCGACACGCTGCCGACCGGCGCCGGTGTGGGTCACATCATCAAGATGAAGGACGCCCGCAAGGCATATGTCGATCATGCCATCAACACGCTCGACGGCCTTAAGCTCGACGGCTTGGTTGTTGCCGTCGACTGCGGCCACGGCGCTTCTTGCCAGACCACGCCCGCCGCACTGCAGCGCCTGGGCGCCACGGTCCATGCCATCAACACCGACTACTGCGGCACCGACATTAACGTCGAGTGCGGCTCCACTCATCTTGAGCCCCTGCGTGAGCTCGTACTGCGTACCCACGCCGACATCGGCCTGGCCCACGATGGCGACGCCGATCGCGTGCTGTTCGTGGACAGCGAGGGCAACGAGATCGATGGCGACTACATCCTGGCCATCTGCGGTTCCGACTTGGCCGCTCGCGGCAAGCTCGCCAACTCCGAGATCGTCTCGACCGTTATGTGCAACCTAGGCTTCTCCATCGCCATGAAGGAGCAGGGCTTCGAGATGGTCCAGACCGCCGTGGGCGACCGCTATGTTCTTGAGCGTATGCTCGAGGACGGTGCCGTCATCGGCGGCGAGCAGTCCGGCCACATCATCTTCCTGGAGCACAACACCACCGGCGACGGCTTGGTGACGGCCCTGCAGCTTCTGGCCGTGCTCAAGCGCACCGGCCGCACCCTCACCGACCTTGCCGGTATCATGAAGAAGTACCCGCAGGTACTTGTCAACGTACATTCCGACAATAAGGCCGGCCTGGACGATTGTCAGCCCATTTGGGACGCTGTCGCTGCCGCCGAGAAGGAGCTCAACGGTCGCGGCCGCATTCTGGTACGTCCGAGTGGCACCGAGCCGCTGGTCCGTGTGATGGCCGAGGCCGAGACGCACGAGTTGACCCAGCGTGTGGTTGACGACATCGTCGAGGTTGTCAAGCGCGAACTTCCCTAATGGTCAAAAACGGGTGCCAGGTGGTAAACTGTTAAAGCTATTTTGATTGATTGGTATGTCCGAGGGGGAGCATGTTCACTAAAGTCCTGAGGTCTTTTGGTATGCGTGGTCGAGTCCTTACGCTGGATGCTCCCATCTCGGGCGACGTCATTCCGTTGTCCGAGGTCAAAGACCAGACGTTTGCCACCGGCCTTTTGGGTCAGGGCGTGGCGATTCAGCCTACGGGTACACGTGTGATTGCTCCGGCTGACGCTAAGGTCGAGGCGATTTTTCCCACGGGTCATGCCGTTGCGCTCAACACGGTCGATGGTCTAGACGTGCTCATCCATGTTGGTTTGGACACTGTCCAGCTTGAGGGCAAGCATTTTAGCGTGCATGCACAGGTGGGTGATGTCGTCCATAAGGGCGATGTGCTCATCGAGTTCGATCGCGAGGCAATTGCTGCCGAGGGTTACGATGTGACGGTTCCCATCTTGGTGTGCAACTCTGTTGAGTTCTCGAGCATCAAGGGCTCCGTTGGCGAGCATGTCGAGGAGATGGACCAGCTCATCGTTGCTCGCGAGCGCTAGTCGCTCCGCTTGGCCTTTAGCCTACAATTCAATCACGTTTACGGAGGGCGCCCTTGAAAGAGGGCGCCCTCCGTGGCAAGATGGGGATTGTCCGAAGCTAAACAGCTTTGGGTCACCGTGGACGGGCAGGGGCCTCGACGCGGTTAGACACGAGACACATATATTACGCGACCTCGCCCTGGTGGCCGCACACGTTGGTTGCGGCCGACGCGGGCCGCGGGCAAGTGCTTGTAAGGGGAGCCTTGCCTCTCTTGTACGAGAAAGGACGCGTAATGAAAATCATTAAAGCTAAAGACTACGAGGATATGAGCCGCAAGGCCGCTAATATCATCTCGGCTCAGGTTATCCTCAAGCCCGATTGCGTGTTGGGTCTTGCCACCGGCTCCACCCCGATTGGCGCTTACAAACAGCTCGCTGCTTGGTACGAGAAGGGCGACATTGACTTTGCCGAGGTCAGCACCTATAACCTGGACGAGTATCGTGGTCTTTCGCACGACGATCCCCAGAGCTATCACTACTTTATGCGCGAGAACTTCTTCGATCACATCAATATCGATCTGAACAACACGCACGTGCCCGATGGCTCCAACCCCGATGCCGCCGCTGCCTGCTCCGAGTACGACAAGATCGTCGCTGCCGCCGGTTACCCGGATCTGCAGCTGCTCGGCATTGGCAACAACGGTCACATCGGCTTTAACGAGCCCGATGACCACTTCTCCAAGGGCACGCACTGCGTCGACCTCACCGAGAGCACCATTCAGGCCAACAGCCGCCTGTTCGACAGCATCGATGACGTGCCCCGTCAGGCTTACACCATGGGCACCCAGACCATCATGTATGCCCGCATGATCCTGGTTGTCGCCAACGGCGAGGCCAAGGCTCAGGCCGTGCACGATATGTGCTATGGTCCGGTTACGCCCAAATGCCCGGCTTCGATCCTGCAGCTGCACACCAACTGCGTTGTCGTTGCTGACGAGGCCGCTCTTTCGCTCTGCGAGTAACGCGATCAAGCGATCTTACATAGTTTCTCAAAAGGCCCTCGCTTTGCGGGGGCCTTTTTAGTGGACATACGCCGTGGCGTATACATGACGGAAACCTTGCCGCGTGCTTGACTGGAGGGTTTTAAATTTTTGTGATTCATTCTATAGCAGATTCTATGCACATTTGCCACCATAGAGTCGCAGGCGGTAGCGAGGAGTAGGCGAGTTGCGCAACTCAAATAAAAATAGCCGACTGCGCTACACTGCAAATGGGATGGGACATGCTGGCAAGCGCATTGACCTGCGCAAAGACCTATTGGTCGGGGGATAAGTTACCATCGGGCCTCGCTGTACAAAAACTTGCCAAACACGTACCGGCAGACAATTAAAAACTCTAAGTCGCGCTATTCACGGGGCGGCTCATATGGTCCTGCAGCTACGGTGTCCATATGGTCGAGTTGAGGAGCAAGCATGGTAAACGATCTGGGCAATACGGACGACCTCGAGTTGATGCCGACGGGCGGCGGCTATATGGTGCGGCGCGATCGCTTGATGAACGAGCTCATCGTTAAAGGGCGCAAGGCGGGAATTGTTTTGCTCTACGCGCCCGATGGGTTTGGTAAGACGTCGGTGTTGCTGCAATACGTGCAGGAGGTTAAATCGGACCCCACGCGAGGGCCGGTTCGGATTATCGAGGCCGACCGCGCGATTGGACGCGAGCTCTTTATGCAGCTCGAGGTTGTCGCCGATGAGCTTAAGGACAAACCTCATTCGCTCGTTGCGATCGACAACGTGCCCAATCTCGAGCAGCACGAAACCGAGGATCTCATCGATCGAATCCGCAGCTTACGTGCTACGGGGACGGGGGTCTTTATTGCCTGCCGCCCCTCCAACCGATTGCTTATCCACGGGCTGGGCGATTCTGTAAAAGTCAATGCGCAGATGCTCAAGGTGCACGCCTATGAGTATTCGTCATGGGCCACGGCGTTCTCTATCAGCACATCGCTTGATTTCTATCGGCTCACACAGGGTGTACCCGAGCTGGTATCTGCCCTGCAGACGGGAATGTATGGACAGGGCGATGTTGCCGGGTTGCTCGAAAACGAAATCGTCAACGTGTACGGTGCGGCGCTGGCCGATCTCGCATCGCTCGAGAACAACCTGTTGTTTACCGTTGCCTGCTTGATGGTATTGATGGGCGAGGGCCGCATTGCGGAGCTAGAGGCGTGCGGTGTGAGGCTTTCGATGGTCGACCAGTCTATCTTTGTGCGCGATTATCCGATTTTTGGCGTGGATCCGTCTGATCGCACCTTTAGGTGTTTGGGCGCTAAGGACAACGCGCGCCTGAGGCTGCGAAAGCTTGTTGCCGAGATCCGTCCCGAACTAGTATCGCGGGCTGCTCGCATTTTGATAAAGGCGGCCCGATGCGATTTGGCCATGGACCTGGCCGATGCGTTCTTGGACCGCCGTGTGGTGTTGGAGCTTGCCGGGCAGTATGGGGCCGATCTTGCCCTGACCGGGCATGGAGGGGACATTTGCCGTGCAGCATCGGCGATGATCAATGCGGAAAAGCAGGAGCAAGAGCCGACAGCCGCCGAGGCACTCGGCGTGTATCTGGCGGCTGTCAGCGTGTGCAATACAAAGCTGGCAAGGTATATGGCGTCCGTTATCGAACGTGCGGGTGACCAGGCGGCCCGCGAGGTCGACCCCGCTACCTGGAAAATAGCCCAGGCGCTTACTATCGCCTTTTACGGCGACAATGACCTGGGGCTTCCCGCCAACCCTGTTGTGCAAGAACAGACATCCTGCGAGGTGCTCGACATGCTGTCCGCGCATATCGAGGTCAAGCGCCACCTAACCGAGCGAGCGGAAGACGGCAATGTTCTCGCGAAGCTCAAGGCGTGCAAAGCTTATGATTGCGAGCTCGACATCGCGGGGATTCTCATACAGGCCGACCATATGCTGGTGGAGCTGTTCGACGGCTCGTTTGCTAAACCCGACGAGCGCGATGACAAGATGGCGCAGATACTCGAGGCGCTCGATATCCGCGGGCTTAAGGCGCCATCCATTTGGCTGCGTATGGTGCTGGCCGCGCGGCGCCTGCTCGCGGGCTTGCCCGTGATCGACGATGTGGCGTTTGGCGAGCTCGACCGCTTTGCGGTGCGTGTTCGTGACAATCAAATTCAGCTGTTTGGGTTATTGCTGGAGGGTTGGCAATCGCTGGCGGAGGGGCGGCCGGTCAACGCGAAGTTCCGCGCGGTTCAGGTGCTCAAGCTCGCCGACGAATCGATTACGTACATGCGCGAAAACGCGTTGCTGCTGGAGCGCGTGGCGTACCTGCGCAATACATCGCTGGTATCGGTTCGCGAAGAGGCGGAGCTGCTCGACATTAGCAAGACGCAGGTCGGTGGCTCAGAAGCCTGGATCGTGGCGCTGCACCTGGCCGCTGCGGGCCGCGATAGCGATCTTGCCGCCTGGATGTCTATGAATCGCTCGGGGATTTTAGACCCATCGTATCGGCTATTTGCGCGTCTTGCGATGCACTGTCTGGGCGAGCCTGCCGTCAGGATTCGCAAGAAGCTTCCGGTGCGTGAGCTGTCGCGGTATTCACTACGCGATGATTTTGAGGGCGAAAGCGAGCACCTGTTCCAGGCGGGCGAGGTTGAGGCTGTCGATGCGATCGGCCATATTGAGATGCGCATGTTTGGCACATTTCGCGCCGAGCGCGACGGCTTTCCCATCACGGATAAGATGTGGCGTCGCAAAAAGGCGGCAACACTTGCCGAGCGGCTCGCGTTGGGCATGGATGCCATGGTCGACCGCGAGACAATCGCCATGGAGTTGTGGCCCCATGCCGAGTTTAGCGCCGCGCGCAACAATCTGTATTCGACGGTATCGCGCTTGCGCTCGGCTTTGGGTCCAACGCCGGATGGCAAGTCGTGCGTGCTCATCCAAAACGAGTGCATAGGGCTCAACGGCGACTACGTTAAGACCGATGTAAGGCTCTTTGACCAGCTGAGCCGCGAGATCCTGGGAAACCGTATGGGCGCGAGAGGCCCTCACCTGGTTGAGCTTTGTCTTAAGGTTGAGCAGCTCTACGCGGGGCCGCTGTATGTTCCCACCGGTTGCAATCCCACGTTTTTTACGCGCATGCGCCACATTATGCAATCCAAGTACATCGACTGCATGATTAGGGGAGCGAATGCCGCTCTCGAGGAAAATGACCTGCAATCGGCAATTTGGCTCGTTGAATCGGGGCTTCGCCAAGAGACTGCGCGCGAGGACATGGTTCGCTGTGCCATGCGCGTTTACGGTGCGGCGGGACGACGCCGCGATGTTGTCGAGCTATACAGCGGCCACATGCACCACCTGCGAGAGCAGGTTCAAGGCGTGCCCGAGCCCGAGACAAGGCGCCTGTATGAGCGCCTGGTCGAAGGCAGGCTCAAGCGCGTGCTTGTCGAGCGATAAAAAACGGGCGCCCGAATCACTCGGACGCCCGCAGGCTACTCGGTATGGCCAGTCGGTTTTAGACGAGCTTGATCTTCTCGATATCCTTGCGCGAGGACTCGCGATACAGCGAGAACTTGCGGCCGATAACCTGAACGACGTCGGCGTGGCAGCGCTCGGCGAGCTCCTCGGCGGCCTCGCGGGCAGAAAGGCTGGAGCCGTCCAGCACGGAGCACTTAACGAGCTCGTGCTTCTCCAGGTAGGCGACCGTCTGCTCGACGGTGCCCTCGTTGACATCGGACTTACCGATGATGATGGCGGGGTTGAGGTGATGGGCCATGCTGCGAAGCTGCTTGACCTGGGCTCCTGTCAGTGCCATGGGTTCTCGCTTTCTATGTATGGGGCGCCCCGCAATGGGGCCTTAATCTACGTGAGCTGTCCCACGATAGCGCAGGAACGGCGTGGTGTGGAGCGCGTTTGCCCAGTTCGCAAAGAATGCGGATGCCGGGCGGGAAGACGATGCAAGCTTTAGATGGGCTACGGGCGGGGTACGGAGACCGGCTCCCAGGCGATAAACGCCCATCGGACTTTGCGGATGTGGTCGAGCATGTAGCGTCCCTGCGGTACGCCCTTGGATCCCGGCTCACCGGCATGCGGGTTCTCGATCATGTGGTGGGCGATATAGTTGCGCAGGCGGTCGATCTTGTCCTCGTTGCCGTGCTCGAGCATGCGAGAAAAGTCTGCCACGCCTGCCTCGAGACTATCGAAGGTGTCGCGGCGGGGTGATTCAAAATACGTGACCTGTGGCAGTGCACCCATCTGAATAAGGATGTTAAAGGCGTACACAAAACCATTGCTGCAGGTAACCGAGGCGCCGATGGCATTCATCAAGTGCAGGTCATAACGCGGGCTCGAGTTGGCGACCATCGTAACGGCACAACGCCGACGAGCCGTTCGATCAAGCTTGGCAAGTGCGCCTTTTAGGTTGGTCGTGGTGACAGAGCGACTGGCAAAGGCAACATCCACCGCTTTTGCGACCGGTCCAACCAAATCCCAATCATCATCCCAAGCAAGCTCAAGCGGTGTAATGCAATCCTCGAGCCCATAGTACTCAATGCCAGCATCAAGCGTGCCCAACATAGCAGGAGAGAAGTCGGCAGCAATTACGGAATGCCCAGCCTGAGCAAGCGGAATAGCAATCGACCCAGCCCCACACCCCATATCGAGCACCGACTCACCAGGCTCAAGCGCCAACAGCTTTATAAAATCCCGAGCATACGGGGCAGTCTCCAGTGGACGAAAATGCCGAGCCCGCTTATCCCACTCAAAAGAATCATCAGCCCGATGCCGAGCGGCCTGCAGACGCATCCATTCGCCATTCCAATCAGCAGAAAGAAGCTCAGAGCGAGCATCCCCATCAACCACGGGCCAACCTCCTAGCAACAAAAAAGCGGCCCCTCCCAAAAGAAGAGCCGCAACCAGCATATATCAGAAAAAGAACCGTTCCAATGCCAAACCGCCGTATCGACCATGTGGTGCAGGAGCGAAGCGACTGCAACCGGGATAGAATCCAACCGAGGTCCCGTTGTGCGGGAGCCCCGGGGAGGGCAAATATATAAGGCCGATCGCGAGTTCCGCACGAGCCGGAGAGCACTTAATGTGCTCTCCGTGCGAGTCAGGACTGTCCGAGCAGGCGACCTTATATATTTGCCCTCCCCGGGGCTCCTCGCCAGTCCCCCTCAGCTAGTTCTTGAGCGAGTTCAGCGGCGCCGGGAAGCGTCCGCCACGGTGGGCAAGCACGGTGCCGGCGTTGGGGTTCACCGGCATGATGGGCGCACGGCCAAACAGACCGCCGTACTCGACACAGTCGCCCACGCCCTTGCCGATAGCGGGAATCACGCGCACGGCCGTGGTCTTATTGTTGATGACGCCGATGGCCATCTCGTCGGCGATAATGCCGGCGATGGTCTCGACCGGGGTGTCGCCGGGGATGGCGATCATGTCCAGGCCGACGGAGCACACGCAGGTCATGGCCTCGAGCTTCTCGAGCGAAAGCGCGCCGGCCTCGACGGCGGCAATCATGCCGGCGTCCTCGGACACGGGGATAAAGGCGCCCGAGAGGCCACCCACGCTGGAGCTGGCCATGACGCCGCCCTTCTTGACGGCATCGTTGAGCATGGCGAGTGCGCAGGTCGTGCCCGGGCCACCGCAGGTGCCAACACCGATGATCTCGAGGATACGCGCGACGGAGTCGCCGATGGCGGGCGTGGGAGCCAGCGACAGGTCGACAATGCCCTTCTCGACATCCAGGCGACGGGCGGCCTCGCGGCTCATGAGCTCGCCGGCACGGGTGATCTTAAAGGCGGTCTGCTTAATCTTCTCGGCGACTTCCATCATCGATGCGGAATCGGGCAGCGTCTCCAGGGCTGCGGCCATAACGCCGGGGCCCGAGACGCCTACGTTGATGACGGCGTCGGCCTCGCCACCGCCGTGGACGGCGCCCGCCATAAACGGGGAGTCCTCGACCATGTTGGCAAAGCAGACAAACTTGGAAGCGCCGACGGAATCCTGGTCGGCCGTGAGTTTAGCGGCATCGATGATGGTCTGAGCCGCCATGAGCACGGCGTCCATGTTGATGCCGGCACGCAGACTGGCGACGTTGACGCTGGAGCAGACGCGGCTCGTGGCGGCGAGCGCCTGCGGGATGGACTGGATAACGCGGCGGTCGGCGTCGCCGATGCCCTTCTGGACGAGTGCGGAGAAGCCGCCCAGGTAATCGATGCCGAGCGTCTCGGCCGCGCGGTCGAGGGCATGCGCGATGGGGGTGAGGTCCTCATCCTTGCAGCACGCGGCGATCTGTGCCACCGGGGTGACGGAAACGCGCTTGTTGACGATGGGGATACCGTACTCGCGCTCGAGGTTCTCGGCGGTCTCGACCAGGTGCTCAGCCGTGTGCGTCACGTGGTCGTAGATCTTCGTGCACATGCGGTCGAGGTTCTCGTCACCGCAACCCATGAGCGAAACACCCATGGTGATGGTCCTGATGTCGAGGTTCTGCTCCTCAACCATGCCGCGGGTTTCCGCGATTTCTGCGGGCGTGATCGCCATCCTTGCACTCCTATCTGCCAAAACGAGCATAGTCTTGTCTATTCTAACGTGCCGCACGTGCCAAGTGGCACATGCGGCACGTTTTGGTGCTCGGTTGTTTCCGTTGTGTTACTGCCCAAAGACCTCTTCGGCGATGCGCGCGCTTTCGGCGGCATCCTTGGCGTAGTAGTCCGCGCCGATCTGCTTGGCGTATTCGGGGGTGAGCACGGCGCCGCCTACGATGATCTTGACGCCCGGAACCTCGGCATGGAGCAGCTTGATGGTCTCCTCCATGGCGACGACCGTGGTGGTCATAAGCGCCGAGAGGCCGACGAGCTTGATGTCACGCTCCCTCACGGTCTTGAGCACCTCTTGCGGGTCGACGTCGCGGCCTAGGTCAAAGACGGTATAGCCGTAGTTATCGAGCAGCATCTTGACGATATTCTTGCCAATGTCGTGGATGTCGCCCTTGACGGTGGCCACGCAGATCTTGCCCTTGTCGGCAATCTCGCCGGCGGGCATCAGCCGCTTAATGGTGTCAAAGCCCACGCGCGCGGCCTCGGCCGAGGCCATGAGCTGCGGCAAGAAGAACTTTCCCTGGTCAAAGAGGACGCCAACCTCGTCAAGGGCGGGGATAAAGTGATTGTTGATGAGGTCCATGGCGTCGTGATCTGCCAGCAGACGCTCGGTCTCGGCCGCGATCTCGCCTTTGCGGCCCGAGACGACCATGCGACGAATCGGGTCGTCGTTGCTGTCAGTGCCGGCGGTGCCAGCAGCGGGCGCGGTGTCGGTCGATACTGCCTGAGCCGCCGCCGGGGTCGCGGCGATCTTGTACGGATCGGTCCAGCCGGCGTAGCGTTCGATGTATCCGGTCGAGCCCTCGTCCTCAACGCTCAGGACGCGATAGCTGTAGACGGTATCCATAAAGCGCTTGGAGCCCGGGTTCATGATGGGGGCATCGAGGCCCGCGCCAAAGGCGGCGGCCAAAAAGACCGAGCCCAGCAGCGGGCGGGCAGGCAGGCCAAAGCTGATGTTCGACACGCCGAGCGCGCACTTGACGCCCAGGCGTTCCTTGCACAGGGACATGGCGCGCAGAATCTGTTCGGCCTGGCGTTGATTGGTCGAGGCGGTCATGACCAGGCAGTCGATGAGGATGCGGTCCGGTCCGATACCGTAGCGCGCAGCCTCGGTTACGATGCGCTCGGCGATGGCGAAGCGAGCCTCGGCGGTATCGGGGATGCCGTCTTCGTCGAGCGTGAGGCCGACAACGTTGGTGCCGTAGTGGGCGACTAGGGGAAAGATCTCGTCCATGATTTGCCGTTTGCCATTGACCGAGTTGATGATGGGCTTGCCGGCGTAGCGGCGCACGGCTGCCTCGACGGCTGCGGGGTCGGTGGAGTCGATCTGCAGCGGCAGCAGCGTGGAGCCCTGGAGCTGCTCGGTCGCCTGTTGGATGATCTTGACCTCGTCGATCTCGGGCAGGCCTACGTTGACGTCCAGGATGTCGGCGCCCTGTTCCTGCTGGCTGATGCCCTGGCTCACGACGTAGTCTAGGTCGCCGTCGCGCAGGGCCTGTTGCAGGCGCTTTTTGCCGGTGGGATTGATGCGCTCGCCGATGACGGCGATCTTGTGGCCGTCACAGGGAAGGTCCACGACCGTCTGGGCGCTCGTGACCGACATACTGGGCTTGCGGTGACGTGGGCTGGGCGTGTGGTTGTCGATGAGGGTGCGAAGTGCCGCCATGTGCGTGGGCGTGGTGCCACAGCAGCCACCCACGACGCTCACGCCGTCCTCAATCATGCCGGCGACGGCCTCGGCGTATTCGGGTGCCTGGATGTCAAAGACGGTATTGCCGTCATCGTCCACGCGGGGCAGTCCCGCATTAGCCTGCACCATAACGGGCTTGTCGGTAACGGTGAGCATGCGTGCGGCGAGCCCTCGGAGCTCGGCCGGTCCCTGGCTGCAGTTGATGCCTAAAACGTCGGCGCCGATGGCGTCGAGCGTGACGGCGGCCACCTCGGGACTCGTACCCAGGAACGTGCGACCGTCTTCCTCAAAGGTCATGGTGGCAAAGACGGGCAGGTCGGAGTTCTCGCGGCAGGCGAGGACGGCAGCCTTGATCTCGGCAAGGTCGGTCATGGTCTCGATAATAAAGAGGTCCACGCCCGCGTCGACGCCGGCGCGCACTTCCTCGGCAAAGAGGTCATAGGCCTCGTCGAAGCTCAGGGTGCCCAAGGGGCGAAGCAGTGCGCCGATGGGGCCGATATCGCCGGCGACATAGTGGGCGCCGGCCGCGCGGGCGCAGGCGACGGCGGCGGCAAAGACATCTGCCACGGTGGCGGCGCCGTCGAGCTTGTGGGCGTTGGCGCCAAAGGTGTTGGCGGTGATTACGTCGCAGCCAGCCTCGACGTACTGACGCTGAATATCAGTGATAACCTGGGGCTCCTCAAAGTTGAGCAGCTCGGGCAGGGCGCCGGCCTTCATGCCGGCCGCCTGCAGCATGGTGCCCATGCCGCCGTCGAACAGGAGGTGTCCCGTGCCCTCGATGGCGGCGCGCAGGCGATCGTCCTTAATGCGAAGGTCGCCGATCGTGCACGTCTTGTACGTGGCGCCGTTACAACGCGCAGTATTGACGGGCGCTGCCAGCGCGGTACCGTCGGAATCATGGGTGATAAGCGGAGTAAACATCGAGGGCTCCTAATGGCTGGAATAGCAGGTGGTGTGGGCGGCGCGGAAGCGGCAGTGCTCGTGCATGCGGCAGATATTGCAGGTGGGGCGGCTCTGGGCGTCGTGGACCTCGCCGTCAAACAGACCGATCACTGCGGTCACACTCTTGGTGGGCATGAGCAGGCTGGTAGGTGTGACGGTAAGCCCGATGAGCCGCGTGGCGTTGAGTGCAGCTACGATTGAGCGCTGGGCCGTAAGCGGGCAGTCGCCATAGCCGGGACTGAAGCGCCAGTTACCGGCGAGTCCGTGTGCGGCGGCCGCAGCCTTGACCTGTTGGTCCATCTGCTCGACGGCGGCTTCTACATAGGCAGAGCATGCGGCGTCGAGCACGGCTCCCTCTAGGGGCTGCTGGGCTCCCGTGGTGCGCAGGCGACGCTCGGCGTCCATGCCGAGGGTGCATGCCATGAGTGCGGCAAAGCGGGCGTCTTTGAGGTGGCGATAGATATCGCGGCCGCGCAGCTCAACGTTGGTGCCGACCAGGCGGATGCAAGGCTCGCCCTGCTCGTCGACGCCCGTGGCATCGACGGCAAACACGCGTCGCACGCCACGGGGCTCAATGTCCAGTTCCAAACGTTCAACGACAAGCTCAATACGCTGCGACAGCTCGGGCTCAATCTGCTGACCGCCGTAGCCCAGGTAGCGCAGCATTTCGGCACGGTCGACTCGGGGGCGATGGGCAGCATCGATACGGTAGAGCGCCGGCGACGCAAGGTCAGCCGGCACTTCACCAAAAGCTGTATCGATGTGCGGTTTTTCCATTACCCCAGGCGCTCCATAATGGTTGCGGCGATCGCAGGACGATTCATAGTGTACAGGTGCAGACCGTCGGCACCGTGCTCCTTAAGGTCGCAAAGCTGACGAGCAGCATAATCTACACCGGCCGCCTGCAGGCTCTCGGGGTCGTTCTCGTACTTGGCGAGAATCTTGATGACGGGGGAGGGCAGCGACGCGCCGCACATAAAGACCATGCGGCTGATCTGCGACTTGCCCATAAACGGCATGATGCCCGCGGTAATGGGCACGGTGATGCCGGCCTTGTCGGCAAGCTCGCGAAAACGGTAGAAGCACTCGTTGTCAAAAAAGAGCTGCGTCACAAAGAAGCTCGCGCCGGCGTCCTGTTTTTGCTTGAGGTATTCGACCGAGAGGTTGAGATCCTCGCAGGCAATGTGGCCCTCGGGGTAGGCTGCGGCGCCCACGCAAAAGCCGGCATCGACGAGCTCCGGGATGAGGTCGCAGGCGTAGGCGTAGTCCGAGGCGGGCTTGTCATCTTCAGTCGCGCCAGCGGGCAGGTCGCCGCGCAGGGCTAGCACGTTTTCCACACCGGCCGAGCGATACTCGTCAATCTTGGCGGCGATGTCGGCGTGGGTGCGGCCAACGCAGGTGAGGTGCGCCACCGAGGGCGTATCGAATTCGCTCGTAATCATATGCGCGATGGGGGCGGTGGTGGCACCGTTGCCCGAGCCGCCGGCCGAGCAGGTGACCGAGACAAAGCTCGGCGAAAGCTTGCACAGATTGCCTGCCACCTCGCGAGCCGTGTCGAGGGTCAGCTCGCCCTTGGGCGGGAACATCTCAAACGAAATGGGCGCGGTGCCCTGGGATGCTGCCTGCTTAAAAACCTCGTCGACGCGCATATCGTGCTCCTCTAGATACGTAATAGTGTGATGTGTTGTAAGGATTCTACTGCACCACTGTGCCACGGTGGAGTTTCACTCGCTATTTGGGGATACCAATCAAAGATGCCTTGCTATCGGCATTTCCTATAACAGAGCGGTCAATGTAGGATGGGGCTATATTGAATGGTATCTGATGCGAAATACCAGTTAATAGAGCCCCATCCTACATTGACCACCCTTAAACCATGGGGAGAGGTCTGCAATTTATGCAGTTGATTGACTGTTGAGGGTGGCAACGCCGCCTCGATAGGGTAACCTCATTGATTGGTTTCGCGACGGCAACATAACGGTAATGTCGCGGAAACACGGCGAGTCTAAGCTATGACTCGTTCGTTAGTAATCAACACCGCTTCTCACGCGGTGCCGATACGAAGGGAGTTCCGTATGGCCGAACTTACTGACCGCTTCGGGACCATGGTGTTCTCTGAGGAAGTCATGAAGGATTACCTCCCCAAGGACATTTGGAAGCGCCTTGCTGCAACCCTCGAGGGCGGTGAGCCGCTCGACCTGGATGTGGCCAACGCCGTTGCCCACGCCATGAAGGTCTGGGCCATCTCCAAGGGCGCGACGCACTATGCGCACTGGTTCCAGCCGCTTTCGGGTATTACTTCCGAGAAGCACGACAGCTTCCTGGAGCCCAACCACGACGGCACCGCCATTACCAAGTTTACGGGCAAGAACCTCATCCAGGGCGAGCCCGATGCCTCGAGCTTCCCCAACGGCGGCCTGCGCGCTACCTTCGAGGCCCGTGGCTACACCGCTTGGGATCCCACTAGCCCCGCCTTTATCAAGGACGATGTCCTGTGCATCCCCACGGCTTTCTGCTCCTACACGGGCGAGGCCCTGGACAAGAAGACCCCGCTGCTGCGTTCCATGACCGCGCTCTCGCGTGAGTCTAAGCGCGTCTTGGCGCTGTTTGGCAAGACCCCCAAGAAGGTCGTTCCTTCCGTGGGCGACGAGCAGGAGTACTTCCTGATCAAGAAGGACGCCTATCGCAAGCGCAAGGACCTGGTCATCACCGGCCGCACCCTCTTTGGTGCCGCTCCCTGCAAGGGCCAGGAGCTCGAGGAGCACTACTTTGGCGCTATCCGCCCCACCGTCTCGGCCTATATGAAGGACCTGGACGATGAACTGTGGGCGCTTGGCATTCCCGCCAAGACCAAGCACAACGAGGTTGCTCCCTGCCAGCATGAGCTCGCACCGGTCTATGGCGAGGTCAACGAGGCCATCGACCAGAATCTGGTCATGATGGAGAAGATGAAGCTCATCGCCTCCCGCCACGACTTGGTCTGCCTGCTGCACGAGAAGCCCTTTGAGGGCATCAACGGTTCGGGCAAGCACAACAACTGGTCGCTTGGCACCGAGTCCGAGAATCTGCTCGATCCGGGCGACACCCCGCTCGACAACCTGCAGTTCATCGTCTTCCTCACCGCGGTGATCGAGGCCGTCGATAACTATCAGGAGCTCCTGCGTGCCTCCGTTGCCTCGGCCGGCAACGACCATCGTCTGGGCGCCAACGAGGCTCCTCCGGCGATTATGTCCATCTTCCTGGGCGACCAGCTTACCGAGGTCGTCGAGAAGATCATCGATGGCAAGGCTTCCGTCCATGCCACGCGCGGCGTGCTCGACCTGGGCGCCGATACCCTGCCCAAGCTGATGCAGGACAACACCGACCGCAACCGCACCTCCCCGTTTGCCTTTACCGGCAATAAGTTTGAGTTCCGTGCCTGCGGCTCCGAGCAGAACGTCTCCGACTCCAACCTGGTGCTCGATGCCGCCGTGGCCAAGTCGCTCAAGTCCTTCGCCGACGCGCTTGAGGGTACGCCCGAGGATGAGTTCCAGGACGCCGCGCTCGAGTACTGCAAGAAGGTCCTGACCGACCACCAGCGCATCCTCTTTTCCGGCGATGGCTACTCCGACGAGTGGCCCGTTGAGGCCGAGAAGCGCGGCCTTGCCAACAACAAGACCACGGCCGACGCCCTGCCCGCCTTTGTTTCCGATAAGGCCATTGCGCTCTTTGAGGAGACGGGTGTCCTGACCAAGGCCGAGGCCCAGTGCCGCTACGACTGCAAGCTCGAGAAGTACAACAAGCTCATGAACATCGAGGCCACCACGATGGTTCGCGAGGCGCGTCGTACCTATCGCCCGGTCATTACTGCCTATGCCACCAAGGTCGCTAAGGGCCTTGAGACTATTCGTGCCGCTGGTGCGGAGGCCGCCATGCAGTGCGAGCAGAACACGCTCAACAAGCTCTGCAACGGTATCACCGCCATCAACGACTCCATCAAGGCGCTCGATGCCGTGCATCAGAAGGCCGAAGCCCTCGATGGTCAGGAGCAGGCCAACGTGTACGCGCACGAGGTCGTTCCCGCTATGGATACGCTGCGCGCCGCCGTGGATGCCATGGAGGAGATCGTGGCCGCCGACTACTGGCCGGTCCCGACCTACGACGACATTCTGTTCTATGTGTAACAGACACGTTTGATTTTGCGTGTGAAGGGGTCTCGCCTGTGTGAGGCCCCTTCTTTTTTGCCGCTTTGACCTGCTTTGAACTTGCAGCCGAGCGGGCGTTTCACGCGGGGCATCTTAAAAGTTGTAACCTGTTTTGGCACGCGGACGTTTCGGCCGTTTGTTCATAAAGGGGAGGATTATCCGATGAAGGTATTCGATATCGTGTTTAGCCCGACCGGCGGAACGGAAAAGGCGTCTGGCTACATTGCCAATGCGTTGGAAGGGGAAACCGTTGCTGTAGATCTGACCGATAGCGGGCTTGGTTTTCGCACGGTTGCGATGACAAAAGAGGATGTAGCCGTGATCACGGTACCCTCGTATGGCGGGCGAGTCCCGGCTGTGGCTGCGGAGCGCTTGGGTATGATGCGGGGAAACGGTGCGCAGGCGGTTCTGGTTTGTGTTTACGGAAACCGCGCGTATGAGGACACGCTGGTCGAGCTTGAGGATGCGGCAAAGGGCGCGGGCTTTCGGGTGATCGCGGCGGTTTCTGCCATCGCCGAGCATTCTATTGTTCGCCAGTTTGCAGCCGGTCGGCCAGACCCACAGGACGCGGCGCAGCTCGCTGGGTTTGCGAATCAGATTCAGCAAAAGATATCTGCGGGAGATGCTTCTGAGCCGGCTATTCCGGGCAATCGTCCCTATAAGAAGGCCGGGGGCACCGGTATGGTGCCTAAGGCCACAAAGGAGTGCACCGCCTGCGGGGCTTGCGCCGCAGTGTGTCCCGTTGGCGCTATCGATAAAGACGATCCCAAGCGGGTGGACAAAAAGGCCTGCATTTCCTGCATGCGCTGCATTGCCGTATGTCCGTGGGGCGCTCGCGCGGTAAATCCCGTCATGCTCTCTGCGACTACCAAGATGTTGAGCAAAGTTTGTGCCGAGCGGAAGGAGTGCGAGCTGTTTATCTAGCGCAAGGGCGTTGAGTACTTTTCGTCTTATAACGGCAAAAAGAACGAACCCGTCGGACCTTACATCCGGCGGGTTCGAACATTTTAAAGTTGGTGCCCCCAGTGGGATGTCCGCGTGCGGCTGGCGCCGCCCGCTTCCGCTGTGTCGCTCCGCTCCTTGCGTGCTGCGCTGGAAAACGCTCCGCGTTTCCTCAGCTCCGCACCCTGCCGGGTTCGAATCCCGGCACATGAATAGCAAAAAGCCCGTTACCGCAAGGGCAACGGGCTTCTCAGTTTAAATGGTGCCCCCAGCGGGATTCGAACCCGCGATATCCACCTTGAAAGGGTGGCGTCCTTGGCCGCTAGACGATGGGGACAGCGGGAAAGAGTATAGCAGACTTTTTTGCCGGCGCGTATATCGTTGGCAAACTGGAAAACCACCACACAGGAGCTGGCTCCCTATCCTGATTTTCAAATATCTCAATCTGTAACATCTGGGCAGGCAAATCGGCTCTATCTGTTACAGATCGAGACAGACGGCGGGCGTCGGGACGAATATCTCAATCTGTAACAGTAAGACGACTTTCAACGGCCTAGATGTTACAGATCGAGACAAACAAACGTGGCAGATCAAAACCACCACAAAGGTGCCTGTCCCCTTTGTGGTGGCGGGGCGTTAGGGGAGGAGCTTCATCGCGGCGTCGTGGGCGGCGTGCTCGTAAGCGTCGTCGAGGGGCTTGAGCGGCAGCAGAGCGGTGGCCTGTGCATCGCCACGGCGCTCGAGAGCGTGGGTGATGAGCCAGTCGGCGAGTTCGGGGTTCTTGGGCAGTGCCGGTCCGTGTAGGTACGTGCCGATGACGCCCTTGTAGATGAGACCCTCAAAGCCATCGTCGCCGTTGTTACCGGTGCCCGTGACGACAGACGTTCCGAGCGGCGTGGCATCGGCGTCCAAAAGCGTGCGGCCACCGTGGTTCTCGAATCCCACAAAGGGCTCGGGTGCCAGGTCGGTCTTGACGGCGACGTTGCCGATCAGGCGGTCGGAGCCGCGCACGGTTTCGGCGGCAATGACGCCCAGGCCCTCGAGGCGATTCTCACCCATATAGTACGAACGGCCGAGCAGCTGATAGCTGCCGCAGATAGCGAGCAGCGAGCCGCCATCCTCAACATAGGACGCGACCTTGTCTTTTTGAGCGAGCAGCTCGTGTGCCACGGCAAGCTGGTCGCGGTCGGAGCCACCGCCCATCATAACGATGTCGGCGTCGGTGAGATCGAGCGACTCGCCCATGCGGACCTCGTCCACACGCACGGGAATGCCGCGCCAGGCGCAGCGGCGCTCGAGGGCAATGACGTTGCCGCCGTCGCCATAGAGGTTGAGGGCATCGGGATACAGGTAGACGATGCGCAGGGGGCGCGAGAGCTCGACCGGCGCAATATCGGTGGGGACAGCGCTGCCATCGGCGCGCGTTGCGGCGTGGGAGGCAACCGAGCTCGCATCGGTGCCCTTAAGCTCGTCGAGCTCCTTGACCAGCGGCGGGAAGGCCGTGTAATTGGCGACGGCGTAGAAAGTGTCGCCAGCCTCCTCGTCTGCCACGGCGCCGATTGCCTGCTCGATATTCGAGATGATGGCGGAGTCGATGCCGGCGTACTTCAGGCGTACCTGCATATCGTGTGCACGCGTGCCGCCGGCAAAGGCGACAAGCCCTGGGGTATCGGCGATGCGCTCGAAGTCGACGTCGTAGATCCACGAGACATCGTGGCCGTCGGCGTCGTTGTCGTTCAGAAAGAAGGCGCAGAGTCTGCCGCCCGCCGTCTTAATGGACTGGATCTGGCGATCGAAGCCCACGGGATTCTTGGCCAGGTTTGCCTCGACGGTACGGCCGGCGATCTCCCAGCGGCCCATGCGTCCGCCGGCGGGGACGTAGGCATCGAGCGTGGACTGTAGATGTGCCGCGCCCACGCCCAGCTCGCGCGCCGCAAAGAAGGCGGCGGCAACGTTATAGACCATGTATAGGCCGTTGTAGCGCGTGGCGATGTGCGTTGCGGGTGCGTCGGTATTGGGTCCAAAGTTCAGGTCAAAGCCGTAGCCGTTGCAGGTGAGCTCAACGTCCGTTACGCGACGGACCAGCGCGGGACGACCCCAGCCGCACGAGGGGCAATGGTATGCTCCAAGCTGTCCGTACTGCACATAGTCGTACTCCAGCGGCGCGTTGCACTGCGAGCAAAAACGCGAGTCACTAATGCGATCGGACTCGGTGCCCGTGGCGCCGTCGATGCCAAAGGCGATGCTCATGTTGGGGACGCGCGCGGCGATCGAGGCGCACAGCGGATCGTCGGCGTTATAGATGAGCGTCGTTGCCGGCGAAAGCTCCAGTGCGTGGGCGATGACGTCCTGGGTGTGGTCGATCTCGCCGTAGCGGTCCAGCTGGTCGCGGAACAGGTTGAGCAGCACAAAGTAGGTCGGCTTGAGCTTGGGCAGGACGCGCACCGTGTAGAGCTCGTCGCACTCAAAGACGCCTACGCGCTTGCTGCTGGCGGTTCGCTTAAGGTTGCCGCGCGCCTCGAGCAACGCGCCCACCACGCCTGGCTCCATGTTGTTGCCGGCGCGGTTGCATACCACGGTGGCGCCGCTGGCGGCAACGGCATCGGCGATGAGGTTGGAGGTGGTGGTCTTGCCGTTGGTGCCGGTGATCACCACGCTGCGGTCGACAAGGCCCGCGAGGTCGCTTAGCAGCTCGGGGTCAATCTTCATGGCGATGCGGCCGGGGAGTACGCCGCCCTGGCGCTTAAGGACGGAGCGCAGTCCCCAGCGGGCGATATCGCTCGAGGTGCAGGCGAGAGATGAGCGGAAGTTCATGAAGCCGTTCCTAACGTGAATGACATGGTCGTGACGTTTGTGCCGTTAAAAGCCGTAACGGCGCGCAAATTCCTGGGCAAGCTGCGATACGTCTTCGCAAGCGTTGGCCCAGGGGGCAAAGTCGGGAGTATCCGAGATGATGCCGTCGGCCTCCCAAACTGCCTGATGCGAAAGGTCCCAGGGGTCGTGCGGTTCGGGCCGGCAGGGAAGGTACGGTGTCTGATACATGGGGTTCAGCAAAAAGAACGCGCCGCCCTCGCAGCGGTTGGCAAACTCGCGCAGCGCGCGTGTCGCCGGGCGCATCTTGTTCGTTTTGAACAACAGGATCGTGCGGGCGAGTAGGTACCAGGGGGAGCTCTCGAGGGCATCGGCCCCCATCTGCTCCTCGAGCTGGTGGGCCAGGGCAAAAAAGCCGTCCTCGTCTTCCAGGCGAGCGAGGGCGAGTAGCACGGTGCCTGCAGCTCGGGTGGGATAGCCTTCCGCCTTAAGAACGCGGCGAGAATAGTTGGCGGCAGCACGGTAGCGAGCGCTCGCCATGCACAGCTGCGAGATGGCCTCGAGCGTGTGGAGCCACCCGATAAGCGCCGGCTCGCTTGCGGTGAGATAGGCCGCCGTCACGCCGTCCGTCAAAACCTTGTTGGCCCAGTAGTGCGGGGCCTCCATATCAAACCCGGGCACGCTCTGTTGCAGGTAGTCGGCCGTGCTCGCCTCGAGCTTCATCAGATCGCCCAGGCAGGCATCGACGGGCGTGTCCGCCAGGATGATGGCGAGCAACTGGGCATCGACGGCCAGCGCATCGACACGAACAATCTTGAGCAGCTCGTCGCGCATGTCGTCGAACAGGCGGTTGCGCGTCTGCTCAAACTCCTCGTCGCTGCCCATGTCCTCGATGCGATGGAGTTCGTCGAGCAAGTGGCGGTGGACGCCGGCATAGGACAGCAGCGCTTGGGTATGCTCGGTCTGCGCATACTTATGAGGGTTGACGCTCACGTTGTTATGGACAAGCTCGCGTGCTGCATCGGTGAGTTCGGGGTGCGACGCAACGTAGGCGCGCTCCAGGTAGGCGGGGATGTAGACGCTCGGATCCATTAGAGGTCTCCTCCCTTAAACGGCAAGCCCTGCTCGGCCGCCCGCAGGATGCGCTCGTCGATCTGGGAACGCACGATATCGTTGGTGGCGACCCAGGCGGCAAAGCTGGCATTGTCGGGGGCGCCCAGGCCCTCCTGCAGTACCGGCGTCGCCTCGGACAGCGCAAGGACAAGCTCGTCGGTGGAGCCCACGCCCACGTTGACGCGGGCATAGACGCCATCGGGAAACTCGGTTTGGAAGTAGAGTGCTTCGGCCGCGTGCGGGCATGAGCGCACCAGGATGCGCAAGTAGCGCTCGGCACCCTCGTAGTCCAGCTCGCGCCAGGCAGCGCTCATCAGCGCGATGAGCGTCCATGGGTCCAAGTCGCGCTCCGCGTCCTTGGGACGACGGCGTAGCGGCGTGTTGGTGAGATAGGGGACGGAGTGGGCAGAGCGAAAGCGCTTGAGCTCCTCGGCGGGGTATTCGAGCTTCGCCATGGCGAGCATCGCGGTGTGACGGACGCCGGCCGGATCGTTGGGGGCAAAGTCGAGGCTGCGGTTTGCGGCTTCGAGCGACATGCGATAGCGGCCGCTAATGAGGGCGCGCGACGCAAGGGCGGCAAGCCAGCGCAGGTAGGGGCGGCGCATAAGGTCGCCTGCGGCCTCGCGCTCGTAGGGGTCCTGCGCCGAGGCGATCTTGAGTGCCAGGTCGTGCTCGACTTCATCGCGCTTGGATACCAAGTACTGTACGTACTCCTCGTTGGAGTTGGCGGTGAGGGCGATCAGCATGCGCTGGGCATCCCAGTTGGTGGGGTCGAGCGCGGCTGCCTCGCGAAGCATGTTCTCGGCAGCGGCCTCTTCTTGCTCTGCCTGGGTATCGTCAGGGATAAAGGGAATGCGGTAGTCGACAGCCTCGACCACCTTGGCAATGAGGTGCCCGGCGCGGTCGCGGTCGTGCACGATGAGCGGCGCGGGGTTGCGGGTGAATTGTTCCATCAGACGCTCTACGGCGGCACCGTCGGTGAGCGGGATATTGTCGCGGCGCAAGGCCTCAAGAACGAGGCGATGGCAATCCTCTTGAATGGGATCGAATGCCATGGGGCCTCCTTTGCTGCGGTTAGGGTTCAAATGTCTCTATATAAGGTTCTAGTTTACCCGCATGTGGCACACCGGGGGTGCCGCACTTGGACATGCACCTTTGCACCACGAAGACGGATGTCGCACAAATGTCGGCACCTTGGACGACTGAGTGGTATCACGGTGCCGCAAACGGTCGATTTTTGGCGGCGAACGGGGCGCATTTTGGAGGGCCACAGTCCTGCCCGGGATATGTGGTCAACCTTGATAAAACGTTTGCCCAGCTTGGGAGTATGAATGCCCCACAAGGGTCTTCAGGGATAGAAAAAACGTTTCATCATTGTCGGCTTTAGGTGAATAACTGACCAACCAGAACGGTAGAATAGTGTTTGTCTGAGCGTTGAGACGTTTAGACATCGCGCATTGTCATCGCCGGCAACGCGCAAAACGGTCCTAACGGAGCCAATTGGGTGCTCCGTTATATACGCAAGTCTAAGAGGGGCTTGTTTAGGAGGCACAGTATGGGACGTTTTACCAATCCTCGCGATCTGTACTTTGGTGAGGGTGCTCGCCACGAGGTGAAGAACCTCAAGGGCAAGAAGGCCATCATCGTTTCTGGCGGCAGCTCTATGCGCCGCGGCGGGTTCCTGCAGGACGTTGAGGCCGACCTCAAAGAGGCCGGCATGGAGGTCAAGCTGTTCGAGGGCGTCGAGTCCGATCCGTCCATCGAGACGGTCATGAAGGGCGCCGAGGCCATGCGCGAGTTCGAGCCCGACTGGATTATCGCCATCGGCGGCGGCTCGCCCATCGATGCCGCTAAGGCCATGTGGGTCTTCTACGAGTATCCCGAGGAGTCCTTCGATAACATCATCCAGCCGTTCAGCTTCCCCGAGCTGCGTCAGAAGGCTCACTTCTGCGCCATCTCCTCTACCTCCGGTACCGCTACCGAGGTCACTGCCTTCTCCGTCATTACCGACTATGCCAAGGGCATCAAGTACCCGCTGGCCGACTTCAACATCACCCCTGATGTCGCCATCGTCGACCCCGAGCTCACCTACACCATGCCCGCCAAGCTGTGCGCTCACACCGGCATGGACGCTCTGACCCACTGCATGGAGGCCTACGTTTCCACCTGCGCTTCCATGTTCACCGACGCCAACGCTCTGCACGGCATCCGCGAGATCGTCGAGTGGCTGCCCAAGTCCTATGCTGGCGACCATGAGGCCCGTCAGCACATGCACGAGGCTCAGTGCATCGCCGGTATCGCCTTCTCCTCGGGCCTGCTCGGCATCGTTCACTCCATGGCTCACAAGACCGGTGCTGCCTTCGAGAACGGCCACATCATCCACGGTGCTGCTAACGCCATGTACCTGGGCAAGGTCATCCAGTGGAACTCCAAGGATCCCCGTGCTGCCGAGCGTTATGCTTACGTGGCCAAGGAGATCCTGCACCTTCCCGGCGAGACCAACGAGGAGCTCATCGCTGCGCTCGTCCAGAAGATTCGCGACCTCAACGACCAGCTCAACATTCCGCAGTCCATCAAGGATTACGCGAATGGTGGCGTGAAGGTCGACGCCGAGAACCCGCAGATGGTCTCCGAGGAGGAGTTCCTCGCCAAGCTTCCCGAGATCGCCGCGAACGCCGAGACCGACGCCTGCACGCCCGAGAACCCGCGTGAGACCAAGGCTGCCGACTTCGAGAAGATCCTCAAGGCCTGCTACTACGACACCGACATCGATTTCTAATCGACTCTTGTTATCGTAACGAGGGGCTCCGCACGTATCTGTACGGAGCCCCTTTCTTTTTTCTTTTAGAGAATGGGATAGTTATGGCTGCAATTTTCAATAGCCCCAGCAAGTACATCCAGGGTCCGGACGAGCTGGCCAAGCTCGGCTCCTATGTCGAGCCGCTCGGCGCTAAGGCCCTCGTCATCGTGACGCCTTCGGGCAAGAAGCGCGTCGGTGCCAAGATCGAGGGCGGCTTTGCCGAGGCTAAGGCCGAGCTGCTGTTTGAGGATTTTAACGGCGAGTGCTCCAAGGGCGAGGTCGATCGCCTGGTTGCGCTCGCTCGCGACAACGGTTGCGATATCGTCGTCGGCGTCGGTGGCGGCAAGATCCTCGACACCGCGAAGGCCGTCGCCTACTACCTGGAGTCCCCGGTTATCATTTGCCCCACCATTGCTTCGACCGATGCCCCGTGTTCGGCGCTTTCGGTGCTTTATACCGATGACGGCCAGTTCGACAAGTACCTCTTCCTTAAGGCAAACCCCAATATTGTCCTTATGGATACGACGGTTATCGCGGCGAGCCCGGTGCGCCTGACGGTTTCCGGCATGGGCGATGCGCTCGCAACCTATTTCGAGGCCCAGGCAACGCACGATGCCGACGGCGGCACCTGCGCTGGCGGCAAGGGCGGCATGGCCGGTCTGGCGCTTGCCAAGCTCTGCTACGAGACGCTTATGGCCGATGGCGTTAAGGCCAAGGTCGCGCTGGAGAAGGGTGCGCTCACGCCTGCCGTCGAGCATATCATCGAGGCAAACACGCTGCTCTCCGGCATCGGCTTTGAGAGCTCGGGCCTTGCTGCTGCTCATGCCATCCACAATGGCCTGACGATGCTGCCCGAGTGCCACGGCATGTATCACGGCGAGAAGGTCGCCTTTGGCACTATCGTCCAGCTGGTACTCGAGGATGCTCCGACTGAGAAACTCGAGGAAGTCTTGGGCTTCTGCATTGAGCTGGGCCTGCCGGTCACGATGAAGGAACTTGGCGTTGCCGAGCTTACGCGCGAGCAGGCCATGATTGTTGCCGAGGCCGCCTGCGCACCCGATGACACCATGTGCAACATGCCGTTTGAGGTGACGCCCGAGATGGTTGCAAACGCCATTCTGGGTGCCGACGCACTGGGTCACTACTATCTCATGGATGAGTAAATCAAGCTAAGGAAGGGGCAAAGCCAACAGATGGCTTTGCCCCTTTTTGCTATGGTGCAAAGGGGTCAGGTTACTTTGCACCAATCGTTGTTTGATGAAGGGCGGATTCTCGTATGGCGCTTCCTGTGGTTTACGGCGGTCCCGGCCGGTATGTTCAGGGGCCGGGCGAACTGTCGCGTCAAGGCAAGTATTTGTCATGGTTGGGCTGCGCTGCCTATGTCTTGTTTGACCAGGGCACCGAGGATCGGCTGTGCAGACAGATCGTCGATGGATTTCTGGACGACGATCTAAGCGAGCCGTTCTTTAAGATTTATGACGGTCCGTGTACGGAAGAGGCCGTTTTCGAAATGGCTAAGGAAGCCCAGGCCGAGTATTGCGACATGGTAGTGGGTATTGGCGGCGGCAAGATGCTCGATATCGCCAAGGCCGTTGCGTTTTATGCCGAGTTGCCGTTGTGCGTATGCCCCACGGCGGCGTCGATGGACGGTCCGTGCAGCGTGATTTCCGATGGCGATCTGCAGGGTGTTGCAAATGCGGTCTTTAGAAACGAGCGCAATATGGCTAACGAACAGGCCAAGGTGACCAAACAAAAACTCGTGCAGCTCATGTGCGAGGCATAGTTTGGCGCTTGATTGACCTTGTGCAATCGAGACGGCGATAGGCCATGGGCTATTTGCTGCAAAGATGCTCCGCGTGTAATTTGCCCGAGGCGTGGGCCGATAGCGTATCATTATCTCTTGCTTGTTTGCACTGCTCAGGGAGGGGCCGCGCATGGCGCAGGAACACGATCTGTTTGATGACATTATCGAGATCAGCAAGGGTTTCGACTTTCTTAAAAACCCGCTTGGCGGTGTGACCGATGCACTCGATCCGTCGGCGCCGCAGTGGAATCCTGCCGACTACAAGGAGCGTCCGCGCGGTAACACCATTCCGTGCCTGACCTGCAAAAACGAAAAGAGCGGCTGCACCGCGTGCATGGACGTGTGCCCGGTCAACGCTATCGAGGTCGAGGAAGACGCCATCGAGATCCTCGACTCCTGTCGCAAGTGCGGCCTGTGCGCCGCTGCCTGTCCGACCGAGGCAATCATCTCGCCGCGCTTGGCGCCCAAAAACCTGTATGACGATATCGTCTCTGCTGCTACGAGCCACGAGACCGCCTACGTCACCTGCACACGCGCCCTTAAGCGCATGCCGCGCGAAAACGAGGTCGTCGTTGCCTGCGTGGGCGATATTACGGCCGAGACCTGGTTCTCGGTACTGGCCGATTATCCCAACGTGAGCGTCTACCTGCCGTTGGGCGTGTGCGATAAGTGCCGCAACACCGGTGGCGAGGATATTCTGGGCGAGGCCATTGCCACTGCCGAGGAGTGGGCTGGTACGGGCATGGGCCTGGAGGTCGACCCCAAGAGCCTCAAGTGCCATAAGCGCCGCGAGTACGAGCGCAAGGAGTACATGGAAAAGATCGCCCGCACCACGGGCCTGACGGTGACCAAGCTCAATCCGGCGACGGCGGCGCTGGCCTCGGTGACGCAAAAGCTCAAGGCCCATCGCCATCAGATTACCCAGCTGGAGCGCACGCTCAACACCATGTGCGGCACCACGACGACCAAGCGTCGCCGTTCGCTCACGCACGGGCGGCAGCTGGTGCTCTCGACGCTGCAAAACCACCCCGAGCTTGCCCAGAACATGCAGGTGAGCACGCCGGAGTGCGATTTTGACAAGTGCACGTCGTGCGGCGAGTGCGTCAATGTATGCCCCACGTTCGCCTGCGATTTGGTGGGAAGCGGTCGCTTTGCACTGGAGTCCACGTATTGCCTAGGTTGCGGAGCTTGCGTCAAGGTGTGTCCCGAGCATGCGCTTAAGTTGGTTGAGCATGATGCATCCAACCTGGTGGTCGTCGATCCCGAGGCCGAGGAAAAGGCCGCCCAGAAGGCGAAGGCTCATGAAGAAGCTGAGAAGGTCAAGGCCGAAGCAAAGGCCAAGCTCGACAAGATGCTCGATCAGGTGGAGAAGCTCGCAGACTAGCTAAAAGAACGTAAATGATGGCCGGTGGGACAGGTACTGCCCCACCGGCCAAAAAAGTTGCGGTGGAATAGTTCCTGTTTTGCCCTTAAGCTGGCCATTCTAGGAACTATTCCACCGCAACTAATAAATGGTTAGTTCATGCTGCTTTGGTGGCCGGTTCGACCGGTACCGTTGCGCGTCACGGTTTCATGGAGCAAAAAGAACCCGGGGACCTGTTTTGTCTCGGTGTATTCCATAAGGATGCCGTCGGCGTTGTAGGTCTGCCCGCGTATAACGGCGAGTGCGTTAAAGTCGTCGAGATCGAGCACGCGCGCATCTTCGGGCGTGGGGTGCTCAATCGTTACATCGCGTTTGCCCGTGGCAATCTTAATGCCAAGGTCTTCTTCGAGGTAACGATAAATCGAATCGTTGACAATCTCGGGTGTCAGTCCCGGTACCTGTGAGCTTAGGTAATAGGAATCGTCGGAGCACACGGCATGTCCGTCTGCATAACGAATGCGTTTGGCGCGTGTGAGCTCACAGCCTTCGGGAAACCCGGTAATCCCGGAGAGTGCCTTGCTACAGACGAGGAGCTCAAAGACGGTGGTGACAGTCTTGAGCTCAAAGCCTCGGCTGGTCGCGATTTCCTTAAAGGTCTCGAGTCCGCCGCCACCACGACTCTTCTCGTCACTGATGTTGCGAATGACGCGCATGCCTTTGCCTTGCTGGGGGAGCACGTAACCATCTGCCGCAAGCATCGAGATGGCGCGACGGACCGTCATGCGCGAACAGTCAAACAGCTGCGTGAGCTCAGTCTCCGAAGGCAGATAACTCTGATAGGCGTATGTGCCGTCGTCAATCGACTGCTTCACGTTGTCATAAATAGTTTGGAAGATGGCTCGCGCCATGACGGTCTCCTAGAGCTGGGCGCGTGAACGACGGATGAGGGCCGCCCGCGCAGGTGTCAATCGATTTACTTGCTGGGGTCGATTATATATTTGCCCATGGCACGCAGGGCCGGGTCTGACAGGATGGCGCCGAGTTCATCGAGGGAAGCCACCTTGGCGACCATCGAGGATACGTCGAGCCTGCCAGAGTCGATGAGCTCGAGCGCACGACGCTGCGTATAAGGGTTAATGTAGGACGAGGTAAGCACAAGCTCCTTCTGGAAGACCTCGAAGGGCTTGACGGTGATTGTCTCATCGGGCTTGGTGAGGCCGAACATCATGACCGTAGCCTTGTGGCCGGCGATCTGGATGGCCTGCTCGATGGTGACGGGCTTGCCAACACACTCGATAACGACATCGACGTTGCCGACGCCCTCCTGCTTCAGGCGGGCCGGGACGTCCTCGTGGATGGAATCAATTGCCAGGTCGGCGCCGAGTTTGAGCGCAACCTCGCGCTTGCCTTCGACGGGCTCGAGCAAGACAACCTTGGTGGCGCCGGCGTTTTTAGCAAGCTGCATCATGAGCAGACCGATCATGCCACCGCCGATAACGACAACTGTGCTGCCGGGCTTGATGTTGCACATATCGATGCCGTGCAGGCAGCAGGCGACGGGCTCGGTCATAGCGCCCTGCTCGAAGCTGGTGTGATCGCCCAACTTGTAGACTTGCTGCATATCGACGGAGCAGTACTCGGCAAAGCCGCCGTTAACGGTGGTGCCGTAACCGGTCATATGCTCGCAGTAGTGGTTGATTCCGTCGCGGCAGGGTTCGCAGCAGCCGCAGGGATGGTTTGGGTCGATGCACACGCGATCGCCCGGTTTAAAGCCAGCGACGTCGCTGCCCACGGCCTTGACAACGCCCGCAAACTCATGACCAAGGATCGTGGGCGGGGTAACGTCGGCTGCACCCTTGTCGCCTTCATAGATATGAACGTCGGTACCGCAGACGCCGCAAGCTTTGACGTTGATCAGAACGTCGCGCCTGCCCACGGCCGGCTTTGCCGATTCCTCGACTCTGAGGTCGTGCTTTCCATAGAAGACCGCGCTTTTCATGGTGACTCCTTAACGTGGCGGTGAATGTTGTAATGAAGTATAGGTATGTCTATAGATATAGACAAGCACATCTAGACAAGTAGAAAAGAAATTTATAATGCAGTCATCAGCTATGTCAGATTTAACAGGCGAAATACTGGACATATACCGTTTACGGCCAATAATTAACCGTTTACCGACCGTAGTATTTATGCTAACTTGTCTAGATAAGTGATATGATAAAAATGGAAGCGCAAGAAGTCAGGGAAGCGGGCCCACCCGTCCTATTGCACGAGGTACACGCAAACGGCGCGTCTGCGGTCTCGAGTGAAGCCAAAACCGCAGCGCTCCGAATGAAGAGAGGGGGATTCCCCGTCATGATGCAAAAGATACAACGTTTCGGCGGTGCAATGTACACGCCTGCAATTCTTTTCGCATTTTCCGGAATCGTCGTCGGCCTGGGTACGTTGTTTACCACCGAGGCGATCTTTGGCGAGATGGCCACTGCGGGCCATCTTTGGTTTGATTGCTGGAATGTGCTGCTCCAGGGTGGTTGGACGCTCTTTAACCAGATGCCGTTGCTGTTTTGCGTAGCGTTGCCAATCTCGCTCGCGAACAAGCAGAACGCTCGCTGCTGCATGGAGGCTTTGGCCATCTACCTTACCTTCAACTACTTTGTAAGCACAATCTTGGGGCAGTGGGGCCCTGTCTTTGGGGTCGACTACTCTGTCGAGGCGGGCAGCGGTACTGGTCTTGCCACTATCGCGAGCATCAAAACGCTTGATATGGGCATCATGGGCGCGCTTATCATTTCAGGTATCGCCACGATGCTTCACAACAAGTACTTCGACACCGAACTTCCTGAGTGGCTGGGCGTGTTCTCGGGCTCCGTGTTCATCTATATGATCGGTTTCTTCGTTATGGTTCCGGTCGCTCTTATCGCCTGCCTGGTGTGGCCGCATGTTCAGGCTGCTATCTCCGCCTTCCAGGGATTCATCCTTTCCGCCGGTACGTTTGGCGTGGGCGTCTTTGCTTTCTTCGAGCGCGTGCTGATTCCTACAGGCCTGCACCACTTTATCTATACGCCGTTCTATTACGACAACGCGGCGGTCAACGGCGGCATCTTTGCTGCTTGGGCCAACATCCTGCCCCAACTGGCTGCCGATCCGAGCATTGCTCTTAAGGATGCTGCACCCTGGGCTGCCTATACCTGCCCTGGTTGGACTAAAGTCTTCGGCTCGCTTGGCGTCGCCATTGCGTTTTACATGACCGCCAAACCCGAGCGCAAGCAGCGCGTCAAGGCTCTGCTCATTCCCGTCACCCTTACCGCTATGCTTTGCGGTATTACCGAGCCGCTTGACTTCACCTTCCTGTTCATCGCGCCCGGCCTGTTCGTCGTCCACTGCGTGCTCGGAGCGCTTGGCTGCATGGCTCAAAACCTCCTTGGCGTCGTGGGCATCTTCGACGGCGGCATCATCTCGATGCTCTCGTGGGACTGGCTGCCCCTTTGGGCCGCACACGGTCTGCGGTACGCCATCTCCATCCTTGTCGGTCTGTGCTTTACCGCCCTTTGGGTCGTGGTCTTCCGTTTCCTGATCGTCAAGTTCGACTTTAAGACCCCCGGTCGCGAGGATGACGATGTTGAGGTCGAGCTCAAGTCCAAGGCCGACTACAAGCAAAAGCAGGGCGGTGCTGCTGCTGGCAAATCGGTCGCCCAGAGTAAAGATGATGAGCGCTTGGTGCTTGCCGAAAACATCCTCGATCTGCTCGGTGGCACGGATAACATCATCGATGTAACTAACTGCGCTACCCGTCTGCGCGTTAACGTCAAGGACAAGAGCGTCGTTGCACCCGAGGCTTCCTTCAAGGCGATCGGTACGCATGGCTTGGTGGTTCAAGGTCAGTCAATCCAGGTCATCATCGGCCTTACCGTCCCGCAGGTTCGCGAGAAGTTCGAGAGTCTTCTGAAGTTCGAGAGTCTTCTGTAAACCATCGTCCATCGAAAAAATCGGCCTTGCAGAGCCGGTATGCACCGCAAGGCCGATTCTAGAGATAAAAAACTCCACTTCTAGGTAACAATTCCAAACCGTACAGGCCGCGTGCGGGGATGGATTGAGCAAGCGGCCAGAATGAGGAGGACATCATGTCCAAGAAAAACTATGCCGTGACCATTGCCGGCGGTGGCTCTACCTTCACTCCGGGCATTGCCCTGATGCTGCTTGAGGAGCGCGACCGCTTCCCGGTCAACAAGGTGACCTTCTACGACAACAACGCCGAGCGCCAGGAGATCGTGGCAAAGGCCTGCGAGATCTACTTCCACGAGAACGCTCCCGAGGTTGAGTTTAGCTACACCACCGATCCCGAGACCGCATTCACCGGGACCGACTTCGTACTTGCTCACATCCGCGTCGGCCTGTACGCCATGCGTGAGCTCGACGAGAAGATTCCTCTCAAGTACGGCTGCGTTGGCCAAGAGACCTGCGGTGCCGGCGGTATCGCCTACGGCATGCGCTCCATCGGCGGCGTCATCGAGATCCTCGACTACATGGAGAAGTACAGCCCCAACGCCTGGATGCTCAACTACTCCAACCCCGCGGCCATCGTCGCCGAGGCCTGCCGCGTGCTGCGCCCCAACAGCCGCATCATCAACATCTGCGACATGCCGATCGACCTTATGGATAAGATGAGCCGTATGTGCGGCATCAAGGATCGTCGCGAGCTGCAGTATAGCTACTACGGCCTCAACCACTTTGGTTGGTGGAGCAAAATCTACGACAAGGAGGGCAACGACCTCATGCCGCAGATTAAGGAGCACATGGCTAAGAACGGCTACCTGGACGGCATCGAGCACGAGGCCGGTAAGGAGCAGCATGTCGAGGAGAGCTGGATTCACACCTTCGGCAAGGCCAAGGATGTCTATGCTGTCGATCCCGAGACGATTCCCAACACCTACCTCAAGTACTACCTGTACCCGGACTATGTCGTCGAGACGTCTGACCCCAACTACACTCGCGCCAATGAGGTTATGGACGGCCGCGAGAAGAAGGTCTTTGGCGCTTGCCGCGACATCATCGCCAAGGGTACTGCCAAGGACGGCGGCTTTGAGCCGGATGTACATGCCAACTACATCGTCGACCTTGCCTGCGCGCTGGCCGAGAACACGCTCGAGCGCTTCCTGCTGATTGTCCCCAACGATGGCGCTGTGCCCAACTTCGACCCGACGGCCATGGTCGAGGTGCCTTGCATCGTTGGCTCCAACGGCTTTGAGAAGATCTGCCAGGGCCCGATTCCGCAGTTCCAGAAGGGCCTGATGGAGCAGCAGGTTTCCGTTGAGAAGCTCGTTGTCCAGGCTTGGGTCGAGGGCAGCTACCAGAAGCTCTGGCAGGCGCTCACGCTCTCCAAGACCATTCCTTCGGCGAGCGTTGCCAAGCAGATCCTGGACGAGCTCATCGAGGCCAACAAGGATTTCTGGCCCGAGCTTAAGTAAGGACTACTGTCTAGAACCCTCACGCATCTCTGCTTCATTTGCGCCGCCGCGGTGTCCGGATTCGCCCGGATGCTGCGGCGGCGCTATACTTATGCAGTTTGAAGTACCTGTACCAAAAGGAGCTGTCGTGTCCCTTTCCATCGGTATCGTGGGCCTGCCCAACGTGGGCAAGTCGACGCTGTTCACCGCGCTTACCAAAAAGACCGGCCTTGCCGCCAACTACCCTTTCGCCACGATCGACCCCAACGTGGGTATCGTCGATGTGCCCGATAGCCGCCTACAAAAGCTTGCCGACATCGTCAACCCAGGCCGCATTGTGCCGGCTACGGTCGAGTTTGTCGACATCGCGGGCCTGGTGAAGGGTGCCAACGAGGGCGAGGGCTTGGGCAACCAGTTTTTGGCAAACATTCGCGAGACCGATGCCATCTGCGAGGTCGTGCGCTACTTTAAGGACCCCAACGTCATGCGTGAGGTGGGCCGCACGGGCGAGTTCGTCGATCCCGCCGGCGATGCCGACACCATCATGACCGAGCTCATCCTGGCCGACATGGGCACGCTCGAGAAGCAGCTGCCCAAGCTCGAGAAGGAGGCCAAGCGCGACAAGGAGCTCATGCCCAAGTTCGAGGTGGCCAAGCGCCTGCTTGCCTGGCTCAACGAGGGCAAGCGCGCCGCATCCATGGAGATGACCGACGAGGAGCGTGCCGCCGCCAAGGGTCTGTTCCTGCTCACCATGAAGCCCATCCTGTATGTGGCCAACGTGGACGAGGATATGCTCAACGACGACCTGGCGCCCATCGACGGTGTCAAGCCGCTGCCTATCTGCGCCAAGATCGAGGCCGAGCTTTCCGAGCTCGATCCCGAGGACGCGGCCGACTACCTGGAGAGCCTGGGCCTGGAGCAGCCCGGCCTGGACGTGCTCGCTCAGGCTGCCTACAAGCTGCTCGGCCTGCAGTCGTTCTTTACGGCCGGCGAGATGGAGGTCAAGGCCTGGACGGTGCGTCAGGGCGCGACCGCCCCGCAGGCCGCCGGCGTCATCCACACCGACTTTGAGCGTGGCTTTATTAAGGCCGAGGTCATTGGCTATGACGACTACATCGAGCTCGGTGGCGAGCAGGGCGCCAAGGCTGCCGGCAAGCTGCGTATTGAGGGCAAGGACTATGTCATGGCCGATGGCGACGTCGTGCACTTCCGCTTTAACGTGTAAGGACGACGCATATGTTTAAATATGGCAAAAAAGCTGGCTACATGGGTATTGCGCTGCTCGTACTTGCGGTGATTCCGCTGGTGGTCGCAGCGTGTGTTATCCCCAACATTGGTCCCGAGGTGGCAACAAAGTTTAATGCTGCCGGCGAGGCGACGCGCTGGGGCAAGAGCTACGAGTTGCTGGCGTTGCCGGTGCTCAATCTGCTGCTGAGCGTGGCGACGTACTTTACGGCGGGACGCCAGGCAAAAAACAACGATGACTCCGCCGCCATGGCACGCATCGTGTGCGAGCGCTACCTGCGCAACGGTTGCATCACGGGTGTATTTCTCAACGTAATCAACGTCTACTTTATGTATTCGGCGATTACCGGTATGGGCTTTGGCCTGGGCTTTTAGCTTGCGCCTTTAGGCAACGAGCCTGCAAGCATATTCGATGGCTGCTGCGAGGCCGCCGCTCGATCGTGGTTGAAAGACCATGTCGGCGGCGGCCTCGTTTTCGTATCCGGCGCCGCGGAGGGCGAGCGCGATGCCGGCTTCCAAAAGGAGCGACAGGCCGCGTTGGCTGGTTACGATTACGGCA
The DNA here is from genome assembly GCF_040092445.1 of Collinsella sp. CLA-ER-H11. Lineage (NCBI taxonomy): Bacteria > Bacillati > Actinomycetota > Coriobacteriia > Coriobacteriales > Coriobacteriaceae > Collinsella > Collinsella sp. CLA-ER-H11. The sequence continues at coordinate 86,369 of NZ_JBBNLN010000002.1, forward strand.
GCCTGATTGAGCGAGCAGCTGTGCGCTTGGCATTGGATGGCAAGTTCACCTTGCGCCGGGCAAGGGACCAAAACGGCGGCGACGCGACTTGATAGCAATGCAAATGCTATGCGCTCATCGGGCGAAAGACATTCTGCTTCAACGACGACGAGCTTGGGCGGTGCGCTGTTTGTGCGAAGCGTGGCTCGGTACGTGCGGACCGAAGATCCCGACATAGAAAACTCCTGTGTATTCGGCAAAACGTAAACTATAGTTTACGTTTATGTTCGGCTCCATTTCAAACTCGGCTGCATGGACGAACGTGCGAAACAGATTCTTGGCAGGCGGGTCGAAGAGACACGCAGAGACCTTGGTATCTCCAAGGTTGATTTTTGTGTGGCGACAGGAATCAGCCGACCCTACCTCGACCGAATCGAAGATGGGACGGCAAATTTCACGCTCAAGGTTCTATTTAAGATCGCGCCCGCACTCGGCATGACGGTGTCAGAGCTTCTCGAGGGTATCGAATAGGGGATACCCGTCGACAACCGAATTACACCATCGGGATGCGGTCGTGGTTGACTTGGCTGTAGAACAGGCGCTGGATCTCGGCGGCATCACGTGACTGGCCGAGTGCCCACATGGTCTTGGCCACGAGCGTCTCGGTGGTCATGTCGTCGCCGCGCAGAATACCCGGATGATCGGCGTAAGCACGGCCGACCTCATAAACGCCCAGATCGAGGCCCTCTTCGGGGACCTGCGTGGTCATAACGACGGTGCGGCCCGAATCGACCCAGCGGAAAATCGCCTCCTGGAACGACTCGCCCGACTCACCAAACTCGGGGATACCGCCGATGCCAAAGGTCTCAAGAATTACAGCATCGTAGCTATCGGCTAGGGCGTCCAGGATACCCGGGTTCACGCCGGGCGTCAGCTTAAGGACAAACACGCGCGGGTCGATACTGTCGTAGAAACGCACCGGGTTTTCGCCCAGATGAGTGCCGTGGAGCCCGTTGCGCACAATGCGGTCGTTGCGGATGTAGGCAATGGGCGGATAGTTGACGCTAATGAACGCGTTAAAGCTCATGGTGCGCTGCTTGCGGGCGCGCGTGCCGGCAATGGCGACGCCGCCAAACACGATCGACACATCGTGCGAATGCTCGTCGAGCGCATAGAGCAGGCTCTGGTACAGGTTGAGCTTGGCGTCGGTAAAGGGGTTGCCCATGGGCTTTTGCGAGCCGGTGAGCACGATGGGCTTGGGGCTGTCCTGAATCAGATAGGAAAGTGCTGCCGCGGTGTAGCTCATGGTGTCGGTGCCATGCAGGACCACAAAACCGTCGTGGTCGGCATAGCCCTCGACGATGACGTCGCGGATACGCATCCAGTCGCTCGGGCGCATATTGGTACTGTCGATGTTCATGGGCTGTACCACGTCGAGCTCGCAGAGGTCCGAGATCTCGGGGACGCCCTGGGCGAGCTCCTCACCGGTCAGGGCGGGGGAGAGGCCGTTGCCGTCCTCGGTCGATGCGATGGTGCCGCCCGTGGCGATGAGAAGGATGCGCTTCATGCTGATATTCCTATCGTATTTGCCGCCGCAGAGGCGGAGTCGTTCGGCAGTATTGTGGCACAGGGCGTCCAATGTTCAAACGTATTACATCATCTGTAACGTTTGGTAACACTTCAATTGCCGTCAAATAGGGGCCCAGGTCGTGCGTTTGCCGTGCGCTGATGGCTGCGAGGGGCGAGAAACCCCATATAACGTGTACACTATGGAGGTTATTTTCGTTCATTCACGCGGGTGGGCACCGGCTCCCCGCCAACAAGAGGGGGAAACCATGGATCAAAAGGCTTCCGCAAAGGTCCTCGTACTCGACTTTGGTGCGCAGTACGGTCAGCTCATTGCCCGTCGCGTCCGCGACCTCAACGTGTATTCCGAGATTGTCCCCTGCGATATCTCGGCCGATGAGATTCGCGAGATGAACGCCTCTGCGCTCATCCTTTCCGGCGGCCCGGCCTCCGTGTACGCCGAGGACGCTCCGTCTATCGACCCCGCCATCTTTGACCTGGGCCTTCCCGTCCTGGGCTTTTGCTACGGCCATCAGATCACGGCCGTGACGCTCGGCGGCAAGGTCGGCCACTCCGAGGTGGGCGAGTACGGCCGCGCCACCATCACGCGCACGGCCGGCGCCAAGCTCTTTAACTCCACGCCCATGGAGCAAACCGTGTGGATGAGCCATCGCGACGCCGTTTCCGAGGTGCCCGAGGGCTTTACCGTTACCGCCAGCACTGACGTGTGCCCGGTTGCTGCCATGGAGTGCGTCGAGCGCAAGATTTTCACCACGCAGTTCCACCCCGAGGTCAAGCACTCCGAGTACGGTCAGCAGCTGCTGAGCAATTTCCTGTTTGAGATCTGCGGCCTGGAGCCCAACTGGAGCATGGACAACCTGGTCGAGACCATGACGGCCGAGTTCCGCGAGAAGGTCGGCGACGACCGCGTGATTCTGGCCCTGTCCGGCGGCGTCGACTCCTCCGTCGTGGCTGCGCTGGGCGCCCGCGCCGTGGGCAAGCAGATGACCTGCGTGTTCATCAACCACGGTCTGCTGCGCAAGGGCGAGCCCGAGCAGGTGGAGGAGGTCTTCACCAAGCAGTTTGACGTCGACTTTATCCACGTCCACGCCGAGGACCGCTATGCCGAGCTTCTGGCCGGCGTGACCGAGCCCGAGGAGAAGCGCCGCATCATCGGCACGCAGTTCTGGAAAGAGTTCTTCGCCGTGGCGCAGCAGCTCGAGACCGATGGCAAGCCGGTTAAGTATCTGGCTCAGGGCACCATCTACCCCGACATCATCGAGTCCGGCGCTCGCAAGACGGGCGGTAAGACGGCCACCATCAAGAGCCATCACAACCTGATTCCGTTCCCCGAGGGCGTGCACTTCGACCTCATTGAGCCGCTCGACCATTTCTTTAAGGACGAGGTCCGCGCGCTTGGTCTGGCGCTGGGCCTGCCGGGTCACATCGTGTTCCGCCAGCCTTTCCCGGGCCCGGGTCTTGCCATCCGCATCATTGGTGCGGTCGACAAGGAGAAGCTCGAAATCCTCAAGAACGCCGACGCCATCGTGCGCGAGGAGCTCGACGCCTACAACCAGCGTCTGTTTGAGCAGACCGGCGAGCGCAACTCCGAGCACAGCTGCTGGCAGTATTTCGCGGTCCTGCCCGACATCAAGTCCGTTGGCGTTATGGGCGACGAGCGCACCTACCAGCGCCCGATCATCCTGCGTGCCGTCGAGTCCAGCGATGCCATGACCGCCGACTGGGCCAAGCTGCCCTACGACGTGCTGGCCCGCATCTCCGGCCGCATCGTGGCCGAGGTTCCCGGCGCCAACCGCGTGTGCTACGACATCACGTCCAAGCCGCCCGCGACCATCGAGTGGGAATAAACGATATTCGTTGATTTCAAGCCTCTGACCTGCGAAAACAGGTCGGGGGCTTCTTATTTTGCAACCTCTGTGCAACCTTTGCGGTTTCGCGCCCCGTGAACAGGGGACGTAGCACTGTTCACGTCTGGGCCCATGTCGGCACCAATCAATGCCCGCGCTGCTTCTGCTTCAGCTTCCGCTGCTCGAAGCACGTCGCCCGGGGTTCCTCGCCAGAGGAGAACTGACCGTTCCTTGCGAAACCGCGAGACCAGCTATATCCGCTTGCTGCGGGCTTGCTTGAGCCAGTTCCTCTTGAAAGAGCCTATACCTCCGAAGAACTTGTTGTGCGCCTCACCGTTCTCCTTGGCCTCGCACTTGACCAAGGCAAGTTCGATGGTGCAGAGGTAATCCGCCACTTGCTCGAGGCGGTAGTCGGTCATCGAGGTCTTGCGGCGTCGGACGACCCCTTTTGAGAGGACCTTGCCCACCGAGCCGTCTCGCCCACGGAACAGAAGGAGCGCATCCTCGCGACCTTCGGCGACCTGTGCTGCGAGATGGAGGGCTGCACCATCGCGCAGGGCCCTTTCCAAAGCGAAGTGTCGAGCCGAAGTGTTGAGCGTCGGCCCTGAATGTTCAATGGCCGTTGTTTTCTGCCCCTCAAGTGGTGAACTTCTCCTCGGGGCTGTTGATTCCCCCACGCGCCCCCTTCCGTTCTCTGTGTTCCCCTTATACTCCTTGTACAAGGAGGTAAGAAGTCATGGACAAGACCGCACAGGACAGCTTGGCAAAGAAGCCCGTCGACATGAGGGACAGGATTCTCGAGCATCTCGAGGCCCTCACCTCTGCCGTCTCGCTCGACGACCTTGCCCGTCTGTCCACCTCCGACATCGCCGAGACGCTCATCATCTCCAGGAGCCTGGCGAGCCAGTACCTCAACGACCTTGTTCGCGCCGGCCTTGTGGTTAAGGTGGCGGGCAGGCCTGTCCGTTATTTTCATCGCCGCGCGTTCCAGAAGCGTTTTCAGGTAAAGCTCTCTGCAAGCGAGTACGCCTCGCTCGCCGACCTCATCCAGGCGACGGGAATCGCCGATCACCGTGACTTCGCGCGTGCCGTGGGCTTTGACCTGAGCCTCAGCTCCGTTGTCGAGCAGTGCAAGGCTGCGGTTCAGTACCCTCCGTTTGGCCTACCCATCCTCTTGAGCGGCGGCGTGGGTGTCGGTAAGTCTTTCCTTTCTCGCCTTGTGTACGAGTACGGCAAGAACCAGGGCTTGCTGTCCCGCGACTCCTCCTATGTGCGCATCGACTGCGCCGGGGTCCCGGACGCCGCCTCGTTCAACGGGCTTCTTGACGAGTCGATCGCGAAATCGCGCGGGGGCGTGGTTTTTGTGAACGGCATCGAGGCACTCTCTCCCTCTGCGATGGAGCACTGCCTTGCGACGGCCCTCGGGCTCGATGCCTCCCAGGATGCGCCGCGCGCTCGCCTCGTTCTTTCGACGACGCTTTCCGCCGATGACCTGAAGGTTTCCTCGGCCTACAGCAAAATGCCCATCTGTGCCCGCGTCCCCTCACTCAAGGAGCGGACCCCCGAGGAGCGCGAGGATCTCATCTTGAGCTTCCTGCGTAGCGAGGGGTGCCGAATCGGTTCTGATGTGAAGATCAGCCGCGGCGCATACCGTTGCCTCGTGAACGCGGACTTTTCCGATAACATCGCCGGCTTGCGCGCCTGCGTGACGAACTGCTGCGCCAAAGCGTTCCTCAATCGCGAGGGCGACTACGTCGTCGTTCGCCCGTATCTTCTTCCCAGCGGGCTCCTCTCCTCCGCGCAGATCGACCAACAGCCCGACGATGGCGTTCTGATCGACGCGTCCCTGGATGCCGCCGAGAGCACAGGGCCGGTCGAGCAGGCGCTCGATGCCCTGTGCTCTCTCGATGAGCGATTCTGCGCCGGGGAGCTCTCTGTCTCCGAGCTCGTCTCGCAAGCTGTCTCCGCTGTGCGCGGCGTTGAGGATCACTTGATCTTCGGCCGCGGCGTTACCTCCTCGAGGTCGCGCGCCTTCGAGCGCATCGTGGGCGCGGTCCTTGCCGACGCAGGCTCTTCTTATGGCATCGAGCTTTCGAGGAAGGTCGCTTTTCTGCTGGCCCAGGAGATTTGCCTGCAGTTGTGGCCGGGCATCGGCCTGGCTAAGCGAAAGTCTGCCTGTGCGGAGCAAATCTCCCATCTCCTCGGTGCCGTGACCTCCGAATTACCGTTTGCCTCGAGCGTTTCCGATCAGGTCGCCGCAGACGTGGAAGGGGCGCTGGGAATCTCGCTCGATCACTTCACGAAGACGCTTCTGACGCTGTGCGTCGCATCGGAGTCTCGCGACGCGAAGGCCCTTCGAACGCTCTGCGTCATCTTGTCCCACGGCTACTCAACGGCGACGAGCATCGCCGACGCGGCGAACCGTATGCTCGGTATGCATGTGTACGAGGCGGTCGACATGCCCTACGACCAGCAGCTGAAGGACATCGTCGGTCCGCTCCAGCGCCTCGTCGACCGCCATTCCTACTGCACCGGGGTTGTGTTCCTCGTCGATATGGGCTCCTTGGAGGAGGCCTATAAGGCCCTCGAGAACGTTACCGACTCCACTATCGGCGTGGTGAACAACGTCTCTACCGGTCTTGCGCTCGAGATCGGGGTCGGGCTGCTCGGCGGCAAGTCCATCGCCGAGGTTCTTGGCGATGCGACCGCCGCGTGCGTGACGCACTGCAAGGTGATCGAGCGCATCAACCGTGAGGACGCCATCGTCTTCTGCTCCGAGTCCGGGGTCGACGCCGCGGAGAGGATACGCCAGCTCGTCTCGCAGAGCCTCCCGCGCACCATAGGCGCGCGCCTGCTCACGAGGCCCTTCAAGCAGCTTGTCGCGAACGGGTCGAACGACGCCGTTTTCTCCGAGCACCGCGTCTGCGCCGTCATCGGCACGGGAGACCCCGGGGTCGCCTCCATCCCCTTCGTCGCCCTCGAGGACATCATGTCGACGGCGTCCGCCTCTAAGGTCGATGCCGTGTTCGGCAGGTGGCTTGACGCTTCCGAGCTCTCTTCTTTCCACGAGAAGCTGCTCTCGAACATGACGCTGCAGAACGTCATCCGCTCCATCACCATCCTCGACCCGGAGCGGCTATTCCACGAGATCGAGAGCGCCGTGCACGAGCTTCAGCGCAGGACAGGCGAGAAGATCGGCAGCAACGCCATCATTGGGCTCTACGTCCACCTCTGCTGTCTCGTTGAGCGCCTTGTTACCAGAAACCCCATTGAGACCTACGTTGGCCAGGACCGCTTCGAGGAGGAGCGTGCCGATTTCATCGAGTCCTTCAGGCAGAGCTTCTCGAGCATCTCGACGCGCTATCGCGTAGAGGTTCCCGAAAGCGAGATCGCATATGTCTTCGACTACATAAGCGTGAGCGCCGCCCCGGCGCGAGAAGAGCGCCTCGGCTCCTCGGACCTCCTGCTCGACGAGTGACCTTCCCCGCGCCGCCGCAAGCTGACTGCGCGTCCTCAATAATCCGATAACCCCTTGCCCGGCGCGAATCCGGATAGCGCCGAGGCAGTACCGAACGTAAAACTTCATTTGATAGGAGCAAACATGAGTGTTGTTATGGCACGAATCGACAATCGCCTGCTTCACGGCATCATCGTGACGCAGTGGGCCCCGGTGTCGGGCGCGACCCGAGTCATGGTCATCGACGACAAGGTCGCCGGCGACGAGGTCCTGAAGTCCACTATGAGGATGGCGCGCCCCGCGGGCATGGCCGTCTCGATCATCTCCGAGCAGACCGCGCTCAAGAACTTCGCGGCGGGCAAGTACGACCGCGAGAAGGTCTTTGTCATCGCCAAGGAGCCCGAGACGATCCTCCACCTGGTCGAGTCGGGCATCGAGCTCCCGTCGCTGATCGTCGGCGGCTCGCTCGTCAAGGAGGGCGGCGTCCAGCTCACCCAGCGCGCCTATGCCTCCGCCGAGAACGTCCAGAGCTACAAGGCGCTCATCGCCCGCGGCGTCAAGGTGACGGCACAGTTCGTGCCCGCCGACAAGCCCGTCTCCGTCGCCGACCTCATCTAAGGAGGGATCATGGTCAACTTCACTATCCTGCAGGTCGTCCTTTTGACCCTGCTGGCCTTCATCAAGCACGTGGACTACTACGGCATCCCGATGATCTTCGTCAACTATGCCGTCTTCTGGGGCCTTATCACCGGCGTCGTCATGGGCGACTGGCAGACCGGCCTCGTCATCGGTGGCACCATCCAGCTCATGCAGCTCGGCGTCGCGGGCTTCGGCGGCTCGTCGATTCCCGACTACGGCACGATGGCCATCATCGCCACCGCCTACGGCGTGACCCTGGGCTCCGACACGGGCCTCGCCATCGGCCTGCCGGTCGGCATGCTCGGCATCCAGCTCGACGTCATCGTCAAGATCCTCAACGGCTTCGTCGTCGAGAAGTCCCAGAAGTTCTGCGACGAGGGCAAGTTCAAGCAGATGAACGCCATCCTGTGGGTCTGCCCCGTGCTCTTCGGCCTGTGCGCCGCCCTGCCCGTCTTTGTCTCCGTGACGCTCGGCCAGCCCGCCGTAAACTGGCTCCTCGAGGTCATGCCTCAGTGGTTCCTCTCCGGCCTCACCCTCGCCGGCAAGATGCTCCCGGCCATCGGTATCGCCATGCTGCTCCGCTACATGCCCACCGGCAAGTACTTCCAGTACCTGCTCGTCGGCTTCTTCCTCTCGGCCTTCCTGAACGTGCCCATCATCGGCGCCGCCATCGTCGGCGTTGCCCTCGCGATCGCGTTCTACCAGCGTGCCGAGAGGGACACCGAGCTCGCCGCCCACGCTTCCGCAGACGCCTTCATCGGAGAGGATGAGTAACCATGGAAAACGAGAACATCACCGCCGTCGCCGAGGGCAAGCCCTCCGGCTACAAGGTCACCAAGAAGGACCTGCGCAACGCGAACTGGCGCTGGCTCATGAGCGTGTGCACCTTCAACTACCAGACCCAGCAGGGCGCCTCAGTCGCCTACGCCCTCTCGCCGGTCCTGAGGAAGATCTACACGAACGACGAGGACTATAAGCAAGCGCTCAACAACCACTTCCGCTACTACAACACCCAGCCTTGGCTCGCTGCCATCATCCTTGGCGCCTGCGTGGCCATGGAGGAACGCGACGGCCTAGCGGCGGCGGACGCCGTCCAAGACCTGAAGATCGGCACCATGGGACCGCTCGCCGGCGTCGGCGACTCCCTGCTCATGACCATGATCCCGACCATCATGGGCTCCATCGCCGCCTACATGGCCATCGAGGGCAACCCCGTGGGAGCCGGCATCTGGTTCGCGCTCATCCTGGCCATCTTCTGGGTCCGCATGCACGCCCTCGAGTTCGGCTACAAGCAGGGCGTGAAGCTCGTCACCGACTTCAGCGAGAAGCTTCCCAACCTCACTGCCGCCGCCTCCGTGCTCGGCCTCACCGTGGTCGGCTGCCTCATCGCCTCGGTCATCGGCGTCACCTGCCCGATTAGCTTCAGCTTCGGCGACGTCTCGATGGAGATTCAGCCGCTGCTCGACAAGATCCTGCCTGCCATGATCCCCGCCGCCATCACGGGAAGCGCGTATTACCTTTTTACCAAGAAGAACGCGAGCATGACGGCCCTCATCCTCGTGGTGATCGTCCTCGCGATGGTCGCCTCCGCCGCCGGCATCCTTGCCTAGCTTCGACCCAAGAGATTGGTGAATCAATGAGAAAGATAGTTGTGGCGAGCCATTCCCTTCTCGCCCAGGGCTTCAAGGACACCCTCGAGTTCCTTACGGGTAAGAGCGACGCCGTCAACGCCGTGTGCGCCTACGTGAACGACAACGGCGAGGGGCTCGACGCGGCGGTCGAGGCGGCTCTTTCGGGCACTGACGAGGTCGTCGTCCTCACCGACGCGCTCGGCGGCAGCGTGAACCAGCGCTTCTCCCGCTTCGCCTCCGACCGGATCCACGTAATCGCGGGTGTCAACCTCCCGCTCGCCATGGCGGTCGCGCTCGCGCGCCCCGACGAGAAACTTGACTTCGACGCCCTCGTCGACGAGGCGCGCCAGCAGATCGTCTACGTGAACGGTGCCAGTTCCGCCGAGTGCGAAGACGACGAATAGAGGAGGTCGACGATGAGAGAGTTCCTTAAGGACGTGTGGATGCACGGCGGTGAGGAAAGCCGCGCCATCACCCCCGAGAACATCACGGGCGAGAAGGGCCGTGCCGCCATGTCGGCCAGCCACCTCGGCGTCGGCCGCAAGGGCTCGTGCTGCGTGCCCCTTGAGTCCGGCGAGACCATCACGCTCGCGGACATCGAGGGCCCCGGCATCATCCGCCACATCTGGATGACCGTCCCCGACAAGACCGCCGCCGGCAGCTTCGTCATGCGCGACCTCGTGCTGCGCTTCTACTGGGACGACGAGGAGACCCCCTCGGTCGAGTGCCCTGTCGGCGACTTCTTCTGCAACGGCTTCGGTGAGCGCGCCATCGTCAACTCGATGCCCATCTGCGTGAACCCGACGGGCGGCATGAACTGCTACTTCGAGATGCCTTTCAGGAAGCACGCCAAGGTCACGCTTACGAGCGAGCACCCCGGGTTCATTAAGTACATCTTCTACACGTTCAACTACGCGCTCACCGACGTGCCGGACGACGCCATGTACTTCCACGCCCGTTTTAACCGCGAGCGCAGCACCCGCAGGGGCGTCGACTACACCGTGCTCGACGGCGTGCGCGGTAAGGGCTACTACGTCGGCACCTACATGGCCCTGTGCGCCCTGGAGCGCTATTGGTGGGGCGAGGGCGAGATGAAGTTCTTCCTCGACGGCGACGAGGAGTTCCCCACGGTCACCTCGACGGGAGCCGAGGACTACTTCGGCGGTGCCTGGGCCTTCCTCGACAGGCCGCCCCACGCGCTGCCCGAGGCGCAGTGCTTCAACACGCTGTTCGCCGGCTACCCGTACCGCTCGACGCGCGACGCCACGCGCGACCGCTTCAGCGCGGGCAAGCCGAACCCGAACCCGATGCTCGCGACCAACGACGACGCGCTGCCCAGGCATGGCCTCTACAGGTGGCACCTTCCCGACCCGATCTCGTTCAAGGAGGACCTTCGCGTGACGTTCCAGGACCTCGGCAACGACGACATCAAGCTCTACGAGCGCGAGGACGACATCTCCACCGTCGCCTACTGGTACCAAAGCGAGCCGCACGCCGTGCTCGCCCCGTTTGCCGCAAGGCAGGACCGCGTGCCCAGGTAGGATCGCCTCGAAACAAGCCAACGTTATGGGCGCCCGCGGTTGACCATGACTGCGGGCGTCCCTTTGTAAGGAGGATCACATGAGCGAAAAGCAAATGAGGCTCGGCGCCCTCGAGGCCGGCGGGACCAAGATGGTCTGTGCCGTGGTGTCCGGCGACGGCGAGGTTCTCGACCGTATGGAGACCCCGACGCTTACGCCCGCCGAGACCGTCCCGCAGATGATCGAGTGGTTCGCCGCCCGCGATGTGGACGCGTTGGGCATCGGCGCCTTCGGCCCGACCTGCGTCGACCCCAACGATGAGCGCTTCGGTTCCATCCTCCAGACGCCCAAGCTCGCGTGGCGAGGCTATGGTCTTCGCGCCGCGTTCGCCGACGCCCTCGGGATTCCGGTGGCCTACGACACGGACGTGAACGTTGCCTGCCTCGGCGAAGTAGTCTTCGGCTGCTGCAAGGGGCTCGAGGACGCCGTCTACGTGACCATCGGCACCGGCGTGGGCGCGGGCGTCATGTGCGCGGGCAGGCTCCTTCACGGCATGCTGCACCCCGAGGCCGGCCACATGCTGGTAAGGACCCGTCCCACCGAGGAGGGACGCTGCGTCTGCCCGAGCCACGCGAGCTGTCTCGAGGGCCTCGCCTCCGGCCCCGCCATCGCCGCGCGCTGGGGAAAGCCCGCGGCCGAGCTCGCGGACAACGCTGAGGTGTGGGCGCTCGAGGGGGATTATCTGGGGCAGATGTGCGCGAACCTCGTGCTCATGTACTCGCCTCGCCGTATCGTCCTCGGCGGCGGCGTGATGCACCAGGAGCAGCTCTACGGCATCGTCCGCAAGAAGACCCTCGAATATCTGGGTGGCTACATCCAGACCGCCGAGCTTAAGGACATAGAGAGCTACATCTGCGCCCCGGGCTGCGGCGGCGACCAAGGAATCCTTGGCGCGGCCGAGCTGGCAAGAAGGGCGCTCGCGTAACTTGCGCTCTCTCCGCCATACAACGCGTTAAGAAAAGACGAGCGCTTCTTGCCAATTGGGCGGCAAGAAGCGCTCGTCTTTTGCATTTTTGCCTCTCAAAATCTTATTTTCACGATTTGCATTTTCATCCCGTTGTCACCGACCCTTGCGAGAAACCGGAAAAAGCCGCTGACGGAAGGGTCTCTCAAATCGTTGTAACCCAGCATATAGCCGCGACTTGTGACCTGCAGACGGCTGTCCCACGTGCCGATTTCCTTGGCGGCATCCGAAACCGCAAAATATGCCCCAACATCCTTGATTTTTGCAGTCTTAAGCCATGTTTTTGCGATCATCTTTACCGCCGTCCGATTGGCAGCATCAAAGACCAGCACACCTTCGGGAAAAGCGTCCGCCATTCCCCGCACCAGTTCCCGGACCTCCTGGGTTAGAAAGTAATAGAACACCCCGGAGGCAAAGAACACCGCCCCGCCGGAGGCATCGATTTTGCCAAACCATGCGGTGTCTTTCAGGTCGCAGGGGATATTTTGTTCCCGATCCCCGGCGGGCAGTAGCTGCTGTCGCAAGGCAATCACATCCGGGAAGTCCAGATTGTAGATCTTGCATCTACCGTTGCCGCAGGTTCTGCCGGTGTTGTCCAGCCCGCAGCCCAGATTGACCACCGCCGCATTGGGGTGGCCTTTCAGGTAATCCCGCACCTCGAAAGCAAGATCACTCTGCCGTGTGGCCACCTCCAGCGCACCAAAGCGCTGCATCAGGCTGCGGGAGTTTTTCTCTGCCTCTGAAAAGTCGTAGTCGATTTGGTCGAGCAGACGAACCGCTGTTTCATCCCTGTAAAGGTTCGGGTACAGCTCCGTACACAGCTTCCGGGAATACAGCGGGAGGATCAGCGTCTCCTGCACGGTGTTTTTCTCAATTTTATATTTCATAGGTTTCTTCCTCAGTGAATAAAAACTGTCATAATTGCCGCCAGCATAGCCGCTATGACCGTCATGCCTATCGCCATATGCAGGATGGATGCAAAAATGCCCGTGCTTGATATCCTTACTTCCGCGCCGTGACGCAGAGCCACTTTTTCTTTTTGTGTATCTGCACCTCGTGAAAACCCGCCTGCTCCAGACATGCCTTTAATTCAATGTCCTTGTAGATGGTCATGCCGCCGATGATCTGCGTCCACCTCTCGTCCTTGTCCGTATCGCCATTGCTCTCGTTGCAGATAAGAATTGTCCCGCCTGGCTTCAGCGTCCGCCAGACCTCACGGAAGCATCGGGGCAAATCGGGCCAAAAATAGACGGTCTCAAAGGCCGTGGCAGCATCGAAGTAGCAATTTTCAAACGCCATATCCGCCACACTTCCTTGCAGAACGGCGCAACGCCCCTCCTGAATTGCAGTTCGGTTGAGCTTTCTAGCCTTCTCCACGCTGACGGGCGAATAGTCGATGCCCTTGACGACGCCATGCGGGCATTTTTTCAGCAGCCGTTTTATGTTCGCCCCGCCGCCGCAGCCGCAATCCAGCACCTTGGCATTTGGGGCAAGTCGTAGAAATCGAAGTCCCCATCGCGCCACAGGGCTGTGGCCCAGATTCATCATGGCAACCATAAGTTTTCCGCCGAGTCCCACGGGCTTGCGGGTGTTTTCAAAGAACGACATCTGGCCTCTCCGATTTCGTGCATTCCGCATAGGTCAACGGGAACGAGGCCTTCAGCACCGCGCTTTTCTGCACCGCCCAGCCGTTTTGACGCAGGAAACGTAGGTATTCCTCGCTTGTCCACCTGCTGTGGAGGGGGAATCCCGCCATACTCATGAAAAAGGCTTTTGCCTTGCCGGAAACCGAGTTTCCCGCATGGGTGAAGGTTGGCGCGATGAGCACGCCGTCGTCCTTCAGCACCCGCCCGATTTCTTGCAGGGCCTTTTCCGGATGCGGCACTATGTGAAGCGCGTTGGACGCGATCACCACTTCGAAGGACTTCTGTGCATAGGGCAGGCGGAACATATCTTGTACGGAAAAGTGCAGCTTTGCGGATTGATTGCCCCGTTTCGCTTCAAGGATCATCTTTGCAGAAGCGTCCGTAGCCTCGATGTGCGCCGCCGCATTCACGATGCTCTTTGCGATAAGCCCCGTGCCGGTGGCAACCTCCAGCACGGTTTTTGCTTTCACCACCGGCCTGATCAGCTCATACATCTTCTCATACGCCGCCCGGTCCTTTCGCATGAAACGGTCGTACCGACCGGCATTCTTGTCCCAGAAGCCCTTGCGTTCGTGCATGGCTATCGCCCCCAAACAGTTAGAGCAATCTAACTATAACACACGAACCATGAAGTAAGATAAGGCTAACCTTATTTCTTGGCCAAGACGCATCTCTCCGACCCTTTGAATCGCCCCTTTTCACGCCACCCGCTACGAACTCCGGCGGAAACCAGGGAGTGATTAAAGGAGCGACCTGCGGTTTTGCGAATCAATTGAGTCATTCCCGAAACCGCGAATTAAGGGCCTGATTCGCTCAAATTGCGCACGAATCAGCCCTCGGGCGGTACGACGCGACACGCATCGACAACACTCGGACTGGATTAGTCATCGAGTGGGAGTAGTAATAGAACATTTGTTCTTGTATTTCATACGGTTTCGTACGGTTCTGATGGCGACCGATGGGGGCGTTTCGCAACCGTCGCACCTGCAAGCCACATGGTTTCACAATCGGGCAAAAACTCAGAAGGCCCCTCGTGAAAAACGAGGGGCCTTCCGGTTTCCTTCGGCGCGGGCGGATCGGGACCCCCGCCGATCTAGAGGCACTCGGTCAGAATCTGGAACACCTCGCTGCGCTCCAGTTTCTTGGCGCAGCCGCCGGTGAGCACGCAGGTGTCCGCAACCTTGTGCAGCGTCTCGTCGGACGCGTCGGAGCCCATCTCGGCGAAGCTCGTGGGAAGCCCCATCTCGCCGATGAACGTCTGCAGGCGGTCGATGCCCTCGAGCGCCACCGTAAGGTCGTCTTTGCCCTTGGCGTCGACGCCCCACACCTCGCGCGCCCAGCGGGCGAACTGCGCGGGCGCCTCGAGGGCCAGGTGGCGGTAGAGCGCAGGGTGGATGACCGCGAGGCCCATTCCGTGGTTGGTGTGGGTGTACGCGCCGTACTGGTGCTGGATCATGTGCGCCTGGAAGTCCGTTGACTTGCCGATCTTGAGCACGCCGTTCTCGGCCATGGCGGAGTCGTATACGAGCTCGCTTAGCGCCTCGAGGTTCTGATTGTCGTCCGCGATGATCCGCATGTTGCGGATGACGTTACGCTGGATGGCGAGGTTGATGTCGTCGGTGACGTTGCGTTCGCGCGGGCTTCCGAAATAGCTCTCCATGCAGTGCGAGAGCGTGTCGAACGCGCCGCTCATGAACTGCGCGTGCGGTACGGTGAGCGTGAGCGCCGGGTCGAGCGCCGCCCACATGGGCATCGCCCCCAGATAGGCGCCCTTCACGTGCGTCTCCTCGTTGGTGATGACGGCGCCGTTGTTCTGCTCGGCGCCCGTGCCGGAGAGCGTAACGATGCAGCCCATGGGGATGAACGAGCTCGGCATCTTGCCGTCGGCGTGCTCGAACGTCTCGATGTCCTCGTCAAGCATCGCCTGCGCGGAGACTACCTTGCAGCAGTCGAAGACCGACCCGCCGCCGACGGCGAGAATGAAGTCGACTTGCTCCTCGCGTGCGAGCGCGGCGCCTTCCTGGCACTTCTCGTAGGTCGGGTTGGGCATGATGCCGCCGAAGTCCACCACGCGCTTGCCCGCGCTCGTGAGCTTATCGACCACGTGGCCGTAGACGCCGGCTCGCTTGACCGAACCTCCGCCGTAGGCGAGCATCACTGTCTTGCCCATGGCACCCATCTCGGCGTCGAGTGCCTGGTCCATGGCCCCCTCGCCGAAGTAGTTCCTGACCGGGTAGTCGTACGTGAATGAGTTCATGGCAATTCCTCCTAGTAAGTTATCAGTGCGGTCTGACGCTCGTCTACACGTTGCGCACGAGCCCGGACATCCATTCGATGGTGGCGGGGTCGTGGTGGTCGAAGAACGCGCTGCGCCCGGTGTCGAGCGCGGCGATGGCGACCATCTCGTCGTCGCCCAGCGCGAAGTCGAAGACGTCGAAGTTCTGCTCCATGCGATCGCGGTGCGTGCTCTTAGGGATACAGACCACACCGCGCTGCAGCAGCCAGCGCAACACGACCTGGGCGACCGTCTTGCCGTGCGCCTCGCCGATGCGAGCGAGGACCTCGTTGCGGAAGAGGTCGTTTCTGCCCTCCGCAAAGGGCGCCCAACCCTCCATGGCCACCTCCTTGCCGGCCATGTACTCCTGCGCCTCGCGCTGCTGGAAGAACACGTTGCACTCGACTTGGTTCACGGCGGGGGCGATGCGGTTGAACGAGATGAGGTTTGCGAGGTGATCGGGGTAGAAGTTAGCTGTGCCTATGGCGCGGATAACGCCCTGCTCGTAGAGCTCCTCCATGGCGCGCCACGCGCCGAAGACGTCGCCGAACGGCTGATGGATGAGGTAGAGATCGACGTAGTCGAGCCCCAGCCGCTTGAGCGACGCGTCGAAGCCGCGCTTGGCCCCCTCGTAGCTCACATCCGACATCCACAGCTTGGTCGTCACGAACACCTCGTCGCGCGGCAGGCCGCTCGCACGAATGGCGGCCCCGACCGCCTCTTCGTTGCCGTAGCTCGCGGCCGTGTCGAGCAGCCGGTAGCCGACCGAGAGCGCGTCCTCCACGGCGCGCTGGCATCCCGCGGCGTCCGGGATCTGGTACACGCCGAAGCCGAGCTGCGGCATCCTGACGCCGTTGTTCAAGGTGATGTAGTCCATGGTGCCTTCCTTTCTCGCAACTTGACGTATCCACCATACGAGGGGTGCCGCGCCGGCGGAAGTTTCCGTTGGTGAGGGTTCTATAACGCTGGGGTGCGCACGGGGTTATAACCCGCAGGTTCTAGGCGTCACCTCAAAGAGATCGGCGCCGAGCTCGTCGGCAATGGTCTGAGCTACGACAGCGGTGTGGCTCTGTGCCGAGTAGTAGGTCACGAGGACGTTGCCGTCTGCAGCGGGCACTGCGGCGGGCTCATCCTCGACAGTCGACTGGTCCTCGGCGGCGGCTTGGTTGGTCCGTTGTCGTCTGAGCGCTACTCCTGCGCGTCGAAATCGGGGCGTATGGCCAGGTAGCCCGCGAGTGCTTCCTCAGTGGCGGTGTAGTAGGTCATGGTCCCGTCGAGCTTGGCAATCTCGGCCATCTCGTTTTCGGTGAGGGAGAAGTCGAAGATGTTCACGTTGTCGGCGATGTGGGCGGGGTTCTTGGAGCCGGGGATGATGGAGGTGCCCATCTGCACGTGCCAGCGCAGGATCACCTGGGTTGGGGTCTTGCCGTACTTCTCGGCGAGAGCGACGAAGACGGGCTCCTCCAGAAGACCTTTGTCGCCGTGGCCGAGCGGGTACCACGCCTCGATCACCGTGCCGTACGGCACGAGGTAGGCGCGCAGGTCGCGCTGGACGTGGTAGGGGTGGCACTCAACGGTCACGAGCTGCGGCTTGATGTCGGCGACCTCGATGACCTCGGCGATCTTGTCTTGCGGGAAGTTGGAGAGGCCGAGGGCGCGCACCTTGCCTGCGCGGTACGCCTCTTCCATCGTGCGCCACGCGGCCAGGTAGTCGCCTACCGGCTGGTGCAGGATGAGCATGTCGACGTAGTCGAGCCCCAGGCGCTGGAGCGTGGCGTCCACCGCCGGCATGCCCGCGTCGTAGACGCTCGGCCAGAGCTTGGTGGAGACGAAGATCTTGTCGCGCGCGATGCCGCTTTTGGCGATGGCACGGCCCACGGCGCGCTCGTTCATGTAGGCGTTGGCGGTGTCGATGTGCTCGTAGCCAGCCGCGAGCGCGGCGGTTGCGGCCGTTTCGGCCTCGGCCGGGGTCATGAGGAAGGTGCCCAAACCCTCGATGGGCATCTCTACGTCGTTGTTGAGCTTCAGATACTCCATGGTCTCCTCCTTAATGGTGACTTTTCGAATACAAGGCTACGGCGTTTACTGACGTGCGAGAAGTTCACGTTGGAATGATGGATATAACCATGGGGTATATACGGCACATAATGCGTGACAGGAGGATCGATGTACAACCCACAGCTTGACACTTTCATCCGCGTGGCGGAGGCGGGTAGCTTCTCCAAGGCGGCACAAGAGTCCTTCATCACGCCCACGGCCGTCATCAAGCAGATGAACCTGCTGGAGTCGCGGCTAGGCCTTACGCTGTTCCACCGATCGCATCAGGGGCTTTCGCTTACGCGAGCAGGCAGGTCGCTGCTCGCCGACGCCCGCCATATCGTGCAGTACTCTCAAGAATCAATCGCACGCGCCCGCGTCGCCGAGCGTGGAGAGAAGCGCATCATCCGCGTGGGAGTGTCGCTCATGACACCCAGCACGCCGCTCACGAAGCTGTGGCCGAAGGTGAAGGAACGTTGCCCTGGCATGAGCCTTCAGGTGGTCACGTTTGAAAACACACCCTCGGCGGCGCGCGGTTTGGCGAACCTCGGGCAAGACATGGATATCGTGGTGGGGATTTTCGACGATGCCTTTCTTAAAGAGCGCGGGTGCCTGGGCCTCGAGCTTTCGCGCGAGCCGCTCTGGTGCGCCGTTCCCGTCGACAGCGAACTCGCCAAACGCGACATCGTCACATTCGACGACCTCCACAATCACAGTCTTATGCTTATACGCCGGGGCTGGAACGCCGAAATCGATCGCGTGCGCGACGAGATACTCTTGCATCATCCTCAAATCGCGCTCGTAGACTTTCCGCAATATCGGGCGGAGGTGTTCAATCGCGGCGCGAACGAGGACCTCGCGCTTGCGACGCTGCCGTTGTGGGCCAACGTCCACCCCATGCTCAAAACCGTCCCTACCGATTGGGACTGTCTCGTGTCTTACGGACTGCTTCATTCGCTGCAGCCCGCAGACCATGTGCGGGAGTTCCTCGATGCGGTGTCTGCCGTGCTCGAGGCAGAGCATCGATAGGCAATCGCGAGCAGATGCGCTTATGCCTATGGGAATAACGGGAACTGGCTTCTGAACTCGCGTTTTGATACCGTCGAGTACCGCCTGATGCTGTTTCGGCGTCGCCATAGGGCAAAGCCACCAGCGAAATAACGGGAATAACAGCCTCCGAACCTTCTGGTTCGGAGGCTTTCTTTTTGCATGTCTGCCTAAAACGACTCCTTGCCAAAGCCCCTTGAGCATCGGGCGGCATTATTGAGTGTGGGCGTTATCGTAGGTATCTTTGATTTCTTCCGGCAAATTGTCGGGAATCAGCGCCTTCACTCTATCCTCGTTGCCATCTTGGATCGCCTGCTCGTAGTACCAGCATTTGAACTTCAACATATCCAGCGCACGGTTCATGTTCGCGATCTCCGACTCCATGTGGGCCTTTCGCTCCTCGAACATGGCCTTGCGCTTGGGATATGTCGATGGGCCCTCCGCACACCATTCCATGAACAGCCGGATGTCCTTGATCTCCATCCCAGCCTTCTTCAGGCATTCGATGACCCGAAGCGCCTCGAGTTCCGTATCGCCGAATCGGCGAATGCCGGACGTCCGCTCCAATTCCGGGAACAATCCCTGCTTGTCGTAATAGCGCAGCGTGGAAACGGGCAGACCGAACATATCCGCCACCTGTCCGATTGTGTACATGGTCCCTCCGGACAAATCTCGAATTTACTCCTTGACCTAAAGTCAGGTTTAGGTATTACCTTCATTTTCGTCAATATAAATTGGGAGCGCAAGGGATTTTCGCCAAAGGCGCACACTTGCCGGAACGGTATTCGCCGGCGGCTTGAACGGCGTGGGCGAAATCGGCGGGCATCCCGCTCTTGAGCAGGCGCGACGAATGGGCACAGGAGTCTAGGCGCGGCCTAGCTGGGCGGAAGCAGTTTTGCACTCAAAACCATCGACAGGAGGAAATCGATCATGGCAATCAAACAGACAGCGGGCAGAGATGCCCTGGGGGACTTTGCTCCCAAATTCGCACAGCTCAATGACGATGTGCTGTTCGGCGAGGTGTGGAGCCGAGAAGACAGGCTTTCCCTTCGAGACCGCAGCGTGGTGACGGTGGTTGCCTTGATGGCACAGGGGCTGACGGACTCTTCGTTCCAATATCATCTGATGTCCGCAAAGAACAACGGCGTGACCAGGGCGGAGATAGCGGAAATCCTTACGCACGCGGCGTTTTACGCAGGCTGGCCCAAGGCATGGGCGGCCTTTCGCATGGCGAAGGAGGTCTGGGAGGATAGCGATGCCGCCGACGCAAGAACCAAGCATCAAAACGAGATGGCCTTTCCCATCGGTGCCCCCAACGACGCATTTGCGAAGTACTTTATCGGGCAAAGCTACCTCGCGCCCCTTTCCACCGAGCAGGTCGGCATTTACAACGTTACGTTTGAGCCCGGCTGCCGCAACAACTGGCACACCCATCACGCCAAAAGCGGCGGCGGGCAGATTCTCGTCTGCGTGGCTGGCCGAGGGTTTTACCAGGAATGGGGCAAACCGGCACAGGAGCTGTGCCCCGGCGATGTAGTAAATATTCCCGCAGGCGTAAAGCACTGGCACGGTGCGGTGCCCGACAGCTGGTTCTCCCATCTCGCGGTGGAGGTTCCGGGCGAGGAGGCCTCCAACGAGTGGTTGGAGCCCGTGGACGACGAGCAATACCTTAAAGCGACTGACAAGGAGGTTTAGGTATGGAACAGTTGAATCTGACGCAGGAATGGGACAAAGTATTCCCCAAAAGCGATAAGGTTGAGCACAGCAAGGCGACCTTCCATAACCGATACGGCATCACGCTGGTGGCTGACGTTTACGTGCCTAAGAACGCGGAAGGCAAACTGCCCGCCATCGCCGTCAGCGGCCCGTTTGGCGCGGTGAAGGAACAGTCCTCCGGTCTGTACGCGCAGAAAATGGCGGAGCTGGGCTTTTTCGCAATTGCCTTCGACCCGTCCTATACCGGCGAGAGCGGCGGCACGCCCCGCTATGTAGCATCGCCGGACATCAACACCGAGGACTTCTGCGCAGCGGTGGATTTCCTCTCTGTGCAGGAAAGCGTTGACCCGGAGCGTATCGGCATCATCGGTATCTGCGGTTGGGGCGGCATGGCAGTCAATGCGGCGGCCATCGACACCCGTATCAAAGCTACCGCGGCTATGACCATGTACGATATGACTCGCGTGACCGCAAACGGCTATTTTGACGCCGAGGATTCCGAGCAGGCACGCTTTGAGAAGCGAAGAGCACTGAACGCGCAGCGCACCGAGGACTATAAAAACGGCAGCTATGCGCTGGCGGGCGGCGTGGTCGATCCGCTACCGGAGGATGCGCCGCAGTTTGTAGCGGACTATTATGCCTACTACAAAACTCCGCGAGGCTATCATCCCCGCAGCCTGAACTCCAACGGTGGCTGGAATGCGACGTCTTCGCTGTCATTTTTGAATATGCCGATTTTGCAATACAGCAGCGAAATCCGCTCTGCTGTGTTGCTGGTGCATGGCGAGAAGGCGCACTCCCGCTATTTCAGCGAAACCGCGTACGGCAAGCTGACGGGGGACAACAAGGAATTGCTCATTATCCCTGGTGCCAGCCACACCGACCTTTACGATCAGATGGACATCATTCCGTTTGGAAAGCTGAAGGCATTCTTTGAGGAATATCTGAAATAAGGCGCACCTTGATTCAATGCCAAGCCCCCAGCAACGATTCTTCCAGTCATGGTCACAGCATACGGCTTCTGACCTGCTGAAACGCGCAGGGATAAAGCCGCTAGCTATGATTCCTTCCTCGAAATAGGTGAAGAGGGGCTGAAATAGCGGATTCACGTCCTCAGCCAAGATGTCTGCAACTTGCAATCCGACCTGTTTTGTCCTTGGGACAAAAATGAAACTGCGGGCCTTCGATGCCGAAAAGTTTTCTGCGTTGCTCCACGTTTTGTCTCAAACTCCTACGCGAAGACACACGGCGAGATTCGGTGGCAAGACACCTAAAGCCGACGACCCAACTGGAGTTGACTGGAATGGCACAACAATAAACGAGCGTGAAAGAGTGGGAATAGCTGATATTCGGCGATTTCAAGCTCCTGACCTGCATCGACAGGTCAGGAGCTTTTCTTTTGGCAGCCTCCGGGCAACCTCCAGGCAACCCCTACGGCTTCATACCGCGATTCATGTCGCTCCTAATCAACATCCGCGATGCTTCGCGAGCGCGCAGCACGAGTGTGGAAATACGGACGCACGAGCGTGGATTTTCGGACGCCTGATGAATGAGAGTGGATAATCTCCCACATTGAGCCCCAAGCAAGGCTCAATGTGGGAGATTATCCACTCTCATTTTTTCGACATGTGCCGTGTTGGTAGCTCTGGTGTGCGCCGAGCGCGTGCGGCTAACGTCGCAAAATAGGGCTTTGTGCTGGCAGTTGTCGTAATAAGCCCTCACGTTGTCAAGGGATTGGAAGGGGTCTAGGTATTCAGCCGTGACGGCGGAGACATCGCGCCCATGCGCTTCATTAGTCTTATCGGATTTTCGAACTATTTGCGGCGGTAGATGAGTGTGAGCAAATGCTAGCGAGCCTTTTCACCATGTCGCCGTTCTCGTCAACGAAGATACTGGGCTCTTTGGCCAATGGGGCTCCTAATGGAAATAAATATAAAATAGCCGGGGAACTTTCCTGGCACTTGGAGGTAGCCAAAAGAGCCGTAAGTAACTATATGGCAAACGCCGACGGTGAACGTAGGGGGGCGTGGGATGAAGTTGATAATCAAGGGTTCTTCTGCGGTGGTCACAAATCAGCAGGCAACTAAAAGATAGGAGGTTCACTAGGCGTAAAATCTTTAAACAGTATGAACAAATTTCATTTCGCGGATACGCGCCTTCGGTTCATGAAGTGCCTCGCGATAATTTCTCGCCCTATATAAGGCAGGCGGACATACCGAGAAGGGAGAACCATGGGAAAGAGCATTAATGATATGAAGATGCCTGACTTCGGGAATATGGCCAAGGGCATGGTGCAGGGGGCCGCGAACGGAGCGAAGAGGATTCATCAGGCTTTCGGCGGTGAATACGGGGATTCATTCGAGGGAAATGTCGTTGCTGAGAATGGCGAATATATCCTACCGGATCCGATAATTGACGACCGCGAATGTGAAGAGATCGACTCCCTCGCCAAACGCTACGAGAAGATGACCTCTCCCGGTATTCTGGCAAAAGCCGGGAGGAAAGCCGATGAACTCACGCCCGCTCCGGTCAAGGAGATTGCCGGTAAAGTTAGTGACATCGCCAGGGATACATTCGAGGATCTGACGGAGCAGGAGCTCATGGCGGCTGCCATCAAGAAGGCTGCCGATGGCTTCGGAGAGCTCGAGAAACAGGCGGCAAAGGCAAGCGTGAGCAAAGAACACGTCATACAGTGCGTCAACGCGGGAAAACAGGCACAAAAGGTTTCGGATATTTCGCAAATCTGTCTGCTGCGCGCATATGACGTCGCTGCCGTCTCGGCCAAGGAGCGCCCGCAGCACATGGGAATCGCACTTGCCGAGGGCGGAGGAACGGGTGCTATCGGGTTCTGGGGTCTCCCTGCAAACATCGCGCTCAGCATGCTTGTTTATTTCAGGGCAGTCCAGTCAGTGGCCATGTTCTATGGCTACGACGTCAAAGAAGACCCCGCAGAGCTCATCATTGCCAGCGAGGTGTTCCAAAGGGCGATGTCGCCGTGCCCCAAGGGGAACCCAGCTACTGATTATATCGGGAAGGTTCTCGTATATGCCGAGAGCGCGGCCGTGAAACAAGCCGCAAAGAAGGGCTGGACCGCGATGGTCGAGAAAGGTGGCGCCGCGCTCGCTATCGCCCAGATGCGCGCGCTCGCCAACAAAGCAGCCCAAAAGGCTTTGGAGAACGGTGGCAAGAAGGCAATCGAGGCTGGCGTATTTAAGAAAACCCTTACTCAAATTGGTCAGAAGCTGACTCTGAAGAACGTCGGCAGACTTGTTCCCGTGGTGGGAGCGGGTTTCGGTGCCTTTTTTGACACAGCGCAAATGAACAGTATCCTAGACTTCGCCGACCTCTTCTACCACAAGCGTTTCATTGTCGAGAAGGAACAACGTGTGCAGAGGCTTACGGGAGAAACGGCTGAGTTTGCAGAGAGTTAGAGTCGTCAACTAGACCTGTCGGGCGCAACTCCATGCGCCGAAACGTAATCAATCGGAAGCTATTTGGCTGCCCTCGGCCATGCGGCTTCCGCCTTACTCTATCTCGCCGTCAGGTACTCCGAGCTTATGTGACGTCCACCCGCATCATCGCGCTCGTGCACGTCTGCGTCGGGGGTGGAGGTCCTTGGCTCTTGGTTGGCGAACAGTTTGTCAAACGTCATATCTGGCACCCCGGTTCAGTATTTAGATTTACATTCTATTGTCCATGCCCGCAGCCATTTTAGTCCCAGCTACGGCCTCTTCGGCACCTGCGGCAGCCTGGCTCCGCAGGAAGAGCAGTACGACGCGTCGCCGGATGCCTTGACGCCGCAATAGGGGCAGAAAGACGCGCGCACCTTGCGGCCTCCTGGCGTCCAGGTCCTAATTCCCTTGGCAATCAGGACTGCTACGCGCTCGGGGATACCCGAGTCTTCGTTTGAGCTCGCTACGGTGTAATCGCTTGTGAGGTGGCCCTTGTAGTCAAAGTCAATTACGAACTTCCATGAGCTGATGCCGCTGAGAGTAGCAACTGCCCCGTAGACTCTGTGCCCGGCTACGGTAAGGGACTCAAGTCTTTTTACTGATCGTCGCGTATTGGCGACAATTTCCTCAAGCTCTTCTTGGGTCACATCGTCTCTGAAACTCTCGCTCGCACGGTCCCACTCGGCTTTTGCTTTGACCTTTTCGAGTTCGACCTTCCGTTTCTCCTGTCTGTCGGATGCGAACACTACGATGCCAAGGAGAATGAACATGGGCAAAAGTGACGTCAGCATATCCATTAAATGCTCCCTAAATAACTCCAGCGCTGCATGCGAGAAAAACAATGCGACGTGTAAGATGATAAAGGCGGATAGCCCCGCTGTGAAATATCACCTGAAAGTCTCGTGGTAGGCGACGCGCATCACGACGATGCTGCCAAGGGCTCCTTCTGCGAGTGTAAACCCTGCAAAATGGATTCGGAGAACTGGCGGCAGTGGTCAATCACTCTTTTCGATGGAGACTGTCTCTGGATTTACTACTGACGCTAGTGGCGGCCACGGTCCAAGTGTATTCGGAGTCGCTGACTAACTTTCGTCGAGCTCCTTCAGTCGGGAGAGGCAGCGGTCCAGAAACCCGCTCCTAGCTTGCGCGGCAAGGAGTCCGTCGCAGAAGCGGTCGCCACGAACGCACCACGTGATGCATGCACGTATCAGGTCAATGTCCCCATGGTCGATGTCGCAGCTGTCTATACCTTCCGAGGTGTCGATGCTATGGCGTTCAAGCGTCTCGAAGTAGCTGGTGTCTGCGAACCCGTCCAGTTCATAGAAATCGTCGACGAAATCCTCGAGTCCGAACGTCCCGCCCCCAAACTCGACATTCATGTTTCTGTCCGCCAGCTTGCCAGCGTACTTGGTTAGTCTTTCGAACATGTTCGCTCTTTAGCTCAAAAGTCCGTTGTTGCCCAGGTAGTCCACGAAGGCATCGATGATCCGTGCCGTGCGAGTCGCGATGTCTATTTCGGTGAAGTCTCCCATGACTTGTGTCAGGCGCTTGAGTTCCGCGATCTTTGTTCCGGCTTTGCGCTTGCCGTTGCCGTCGGTGTATCCCTCATAGTACTTGCGTTTATCGCAGAATCTGTAGTCGGCCGCGCGGATGTTTACACGCTTCTCGAGCAGCGCCTTGTTACCCAACGCCTCCAGGCTGGATTGATCGACGAGCGGGTCTATCTCGTTGCGCTTCTTGGCATAGATGTGCTCAATTTCAAGCGTGGTGTCTAGGTCCATGAGTGGCTGATCTGGGTCTGCGTACGCCCACCAAGTGAGTATGGACTTCGTTACAGGCCTGCCGTTGGTGAACACGTAGGTTCGGAATCGCTCAGCAATATTTGCGCGATTGAAGTGGTGGTTAGGAAACTCCACCGGGCGGTGCTCCACGATGTTGATCATCTCGGGATACACTGGCGAACGCAGCGCATTCACGCCGGGGCGCTCAATGGCGTAGGCGAGAATGAATGCCGTGATCTTGTTTAGAAAGCCGTAGAGTGCCTCGTCATCGAGGGCACTTTTGCTGTCGCGGTTGGCGAGGAACCAGACGCTTAGCAGATAGGTCCACATGCCGTTGGGGGCGTAGTTCAGCACGAAGAGCCTGCGGAGCACGCGCTCACTGAACCCTTCCTGCGCGTCGACGCGTTTCCGGAAGCCGAGCAGCGCCTCGAGATCGTCGAGCGTGGCGTCCTCCTTGAGCATGGCGTAGCCATCGGCACCGAAGAAGTCGCGCAACGATGCGGTGGTCGTGTCGCGGATGCCTTTCTTCGCGCGGCGGTAGTACATGTAGCGCGTAAATAGCTCATCGGTTGGTGTGCCGCGCATGGGCCGGAAGATAGCGTTCGCTCCCTCCTCGAGTGCCTTCCAGCGACGGATGAACTCGTCCTTGCGCCCCGTGTCGGAATAATGCTTGTAGAACTGGCTCTTGAAGATGTCGGCATCCGAGAGAGGCAACCCTCGGTCGTTTAGAGTCGAGAAGATGCGTAGCGCGGTGTCCTGCGACTCCGCTTCAATGGGCAACAGTATCACATTGTTGATAACGCGTGTGGCCATGTAGACGGTGTAGGTGGGCCACTCGCTCACCAGTTGTTCAATTTTCCTCTGGAAGAAAGCGAAGTTGCGGGCATAAGCGCTCTTCCAGCCATCGCCTACGTTGCCCTCTCGTAAAATCTCGAGGAATTCATTCTTGTCGTTGTCCGATGCAACCTCGGAGTCGATCTTGAGGCGCTCCATGTCGGGCTCGTCGAACTCGTCGGTTTTCCATACACAACGGGCGATTGCCTCGCGCATCTTCACAGACTGCTTATCCTTCATGTTGGTGAACTTGTCGTAGAACGCGCGGAGCAGCAGCATGATGGTGGTGAGGCGCTGCTGGCCGTCAATGATCTCAAGTTGGCCAGAGAGGTTCTTAAAGGTGACGATGGGCCCTAGAAAGTATTCGTCGTTTTCGCTGTCGAAACGCTCGTAGTCATCGCCTGGAAAAGCGAACGAGAACAGGTCATCCCACAGCGTTGCGCATTCATCCTCGCCCCAGGCGTAGGGCCTCTGGTAGTCGGGGATGAGGAAGTCTGACCGCTTATCGGTGAGAAGATCGCGAATCGATCGCTGGTCGATGTTGAGCTTGGACATGAGCTGTACCTTCCGCGCAGGAACAATCAAGATGACACGGATTATATCGCCGAAGTCGTCATTCGCTCCATTGCTGAGAGCTATTGAATCTAGCAACCTCTGGCCAACCCTTACGGTTTCATGTCGTGATCCATATCGGCGCCGATCAATGCCCGTGATGCTTCTGCTTGCACCTTCTTTGGAGAGCGCGAACGAGAGATGCGGTCTACAGACGACTGAATAGCTCCATTCGTTTTGGTTACAAGAAAACATGCTGCGCGCCTGCAGCATGAAGGAGAGGGAATCCTATGAAAATCGTTGTATTGAGCGGTAGCCCGCGCAAGGGCGCCAATACCGACACTATGGTCGAGGCGTTTGCCGAGACTGCGCGTGAGGGCGGCAATACGGTCGAGGTCGTCCGCGTTGCCAGCAAAAAGATTGCGGGCTGCTTGGGATGCCAGTACTGCTTCACCCATGAGGGCGTCTGCGTGCAGAAGGATGACATGGCCGGTGTGATCGAGTCGCTGAAAGACGCAGATATGGTCGTCTTCGCCTCGCCTATCTACTGGTTCGATATCACCGCGCAGGAAAAGGCCGCCATCGACCGTCTGTACGCCTTCGGTGCCACGGGATTTCCGTTCACCAAGACGGCCCTTTTGCTCGATAGCCACAGCGAGGGCGTCTATGATGCGGCGATCACTATGTACAAGTCAGCGTGCGCGTACTGCAAGTGGGAGGACCAGGGCATTGTCACCATCAACGGTATGACCGAGCGCGACAGCATGGTATCGTCGCCCAAGTTGGAAGAGGTGCGAGAGCTCGCTCGCAAGCTCGCCTAAGGACAAGAAGAACGCATGGCAATCAGCATTATTTGAAGTACTTGCCGTCCTTGCCAGGTGAATCGTTGATTGCCATGCGCCGTTGCCCTTGCGGACAATCTTGGCGTGCTAGGATGCCTTCTCGCTCAGGAACTCCCTGAACGCGGGGATGTCAAAGCCAACGAGACCACGCCCGCGCTCTCCGATGACGCCGTCCTCCAGGAGGCGGCGTTTGTATTGGCTTGCGTAGTTGCTGGCGACGCCCATGCGTTTGGCTATCTCCGAGACCCTGCTGGGGCCAGAATCGGGCAGCATCGCCAACAAGAATTCGATGTCTTTGTCAGAAAGCTCCCGATAGGTCGTTTCGAGAATTCGATCGCGTAGCTCCATACGGGCAAGCAGAGAGCCCTGCTGGACATCAGGTGCGCTGATTTTGGGCGAGTTCTCCGAAACATCCCATGTGCGATATCCGACGAGTTGCATCATGTAGGGGAATCCGTCGACGGCCTTCACAGCATCCTCGAGCGCCTCTGGTGTGATTGAACGTCCTCCGGCCTCAACGGTTTTGCGAAACGCGTTTGCAATTTCAACGTCAGTGATTCGCCCTAACTGATGATATTGGGAACGTCTGAGGAACGAGACGGAATCGTTACGCAGCAACGCCGATACTTTGTAGGGCAGTCCTGCCATGAGTAGGGCAACTTTTTTACCTTCGCGTACAAAGTGCTGGTAAACAGAGGCAAATTGAAGCATTTCTTCGAGATCGACGGTGACTTCATCGATGGTGATGAGAAGCCCGATGTCATGTTTTCCGAGTTGCTTAAAGATGCCATTCATGCGCGTGCGCCAGTTGCCCTGAGCCTCTTGAGCATATGTCCAATCGATGCCCACTGGGCCAATTTGAACACCGTTTATGCGCGCGTGAGGCTGTGAGAGGTAGCTATCTGCGGCTTCTTTGGTTCGCTCGATAATATCTTCGAGCATGCCTGGCATGGCGGAGACATTTGCTGCGATCCATGGTGGCCCCTTTGCAGGTTTTGCTAACTTTTGCATCTTTTGCTAAATTTTGCAAGTTTTGCTAATGGCTTAACAAGCCTTGTACCGTGGGATTGTAGGAGTGAAAAACGGGGATTCCTATTATTCCGACTACGTTACAGCGAGCGGGGCCCGGAGCGCGATGTTGCTGCGCTCCGGGCCCCACCGTTTTAAGAGCTTATGGCGGTTCTGCCGTCGTCCTAGTCAAACAAACTCGGCATGTCGTTTTCTTTCATGAGGGCACCGGCGGAGGGTAGGCTCTGCGCGGTGAATTTCTCGGCCGAGACGCCGGCGCCAAGGATCTCCTCGGTCGTGCCGACGGTGGTGACCGAGCGGCCCTTCTTGGCCGTAAAGGCCTGGACGCCCTGCGTGTTGGTGGTCGTCTTGGTCTTGAGCAGCGACGTGTTGAAGTTCATCAGGCGGTAGTCGCTCGAGACCAGTGCGATGTCGCGATCTTCCTTGAGCACCTGGGCATACAGCAGCTTGCTACCACCGTAGATGGCGTTCTTAAGGCGCTTGCGGTTGGTCTTGGTGACGTATCCGGCAAGCGCGACGCGCACCACGCGGCCGTTCTCAAAGACAAACAGCACGTCGGCCTTGTAGTCCTCGGGGTCGATGACCCAGATGACGCTCTCGTCGGGTTCCATCTCGAGGTCGGTGGGCAGGTACGAGCCCAGCTGGGCCGACTTGGTGTCCTCAAACGCCGCAACCTTGCACTTGTATACCTGGCTCTTGTTGGTAAAGACCAGCAGCTCGTGGGTGTTGGAGGACGGGAACTCGATAAAGGGTTTGTCGCCGTCCTTGTACTTGAGCGTGGTCGCCTTTTTGAGTACGCGGTCCGTCATCTTCTTAAGGTAGCCATCGCGCGAGAGCATGATGGTCACCGGGTACTCCTCGACCTCGGGCTCCAGGCTTACCTCGACGACCTCATGGGGCTCGATTCTGCCCGTGCGGCGCGGCATCACGTACTTCTTGTTGACCGCGGCCAGCTCGTCGCTGATGACCTTCTTGATGTTTTCCTCGCTGGAAAGGATCTCCTCAAGCTCGGCAATCTCGCCCTCAAGCTTAGCGATGTCCTTGGTGCGATTGAGGATGTACTCCTCGTTGATGTTGCGGAGCTTGAGCTCGGCAACAAACTCGGCCTGGGTTTCGTCGATATCGAAACCCTTCATAAGGTTGGGCACGACCTCAGCTTCGAGCTTGGTGCCGCGGATGATGGCGATGGCCTTGTCGATGTCGAGCAAAATCGCCTCGAGGCCGTGCAGCAGGTGCAGACGCTCGGACTTTTTGCCCAGGTCAAAGTTAATGCGGCGACGCGTGGACTCAATACGCCATTTGACCCACTCGTGCAGAATCTGGCGCACGCCCATAACACGGGGATAGCCGTCGACGAGCACGTTGAAGTTGCACGAGAACGAATCCTGCAGCGTGGTCGAGCGATAGAGCTTGGCCATGAGCTTGTCGGGGTCGACACCGCGCTTAAGGTCGATGGCGATGCGCAGGCCCGAGAGGTCGGTCTCGTCGCGAATGTCTGCGATCTCCTTGACCTTGCCCTCTTTGGAGAGCTTGACGATGCGCTCGATGATGACATCGGTCTTGGTGGTGTAGGGGATCTCGTAGACCTCGATGATGCGCTCTTCGGGAATCCAGCGCCAGCGGGAGCGAATCTGGAAGCTGCCAAGGCCGGTCTCGATGATCTTCTCCATCTCCTCGCGGCGGTAGATAATCTCGCCGCCGGTCGAGAAGTCGGGCATGGGCATATACTCGAGCAGGTCGCAGTCGGGATCCTGCAGGTAGTGCATGGTGGCGGTGCAGACCTCGTTGAGGTTGAAACCGCAGATGTCGGACGCCATGGCGACGCCGATGCCCTTGTTGGCCGAGACGAGGATGTTAGGGAACGTGGTGGGCAGCAGGCGCGGCTCCTTCATGGCGCCGTCGTAGCTGTCGACGAAGTCGACCGGGTCCTTGTCGATGTCCTTGAAGATCTCGGCGCTGATGGGGGAGAGCTTGGCCTCGGTATAACGCGAGGCGGCGTAGCTCAGATCGCCCGAATAGTACTTGCCAAAGTTGCCCTTCGACTCAACGAACGGCGCGAGCAGTGCCTCGTTACCGGTGGCTAGACGCACCATCGTCTCGTAGATTGCGGCATCGCCGTGCGGGTTGAGCTTCATGGTCTGACCCACGATGTTGGCGCTCTTCTGGCGCTCGCCCTTGAGCAGACCCATCTTGTACATGGTGTAGAGCAGCTTGCGGTGCGAGGGCTTAAAGCCATCGATCTCGGGGAACGCACGCGAGACGTTGACGCTCATGGCGTAGGGCATGTAGTTGACCTCGAGCGTCTGCGTGATCGGCTGGTCGGTGACCTCGGAGTGCAGGCCGATGACGTTCTCGGCGTTGACCTGCTTTTTCTTTGGCTGGGTTTTCGTCTTCTTCTTTGCCACGATTTCCTCTTGAACTTCTTATGGGCCGTCGTTATCGATTTGCTGCTACTGCAGGTCCAGCTGGTCCAGGTATTCCTTGCCGTGCTCGGAGATGTGGCGCTTACGGCCCGCCTCGTCGTTGCCCAGCAACAGGTTGAACATGGTTTCCATTTTGGTGACGTCCTCGGGCTCCACCTTGATTAGGCGACGCGTCTCGGGGTTCATGGTGGTGAGCCACATCATGTCCGGATCGTTCTCACCAAGACCCTTGGAGCGGTTGATGGAGCACTTCTGGTCGCCAATCTCCTTGAGAATGCCGTTCTTCTCGAGCTCGGTGTAGGCAAAGTAGGTCTTTTCTTTGCAGTTGATCTCGTAGAGCGGCGACTCGGCGATATACACGTAGCCCTCGTCGATAAGTGTGGGCACCAGGCGGTAGAGCATGGTGAGCACGAGCGTGCGGATGTGGTAACCGTCGACGTCGGCGTCCGTACAGATGATGACCTTGTTCCAGTTGAGATTGTCCAGGTCAAAGGCACCGAGGTTCTTGATCCGCTTGTCCTTGATCTCCACGCCGCAGCCCAGCACGCGCATGAGGTCCATGATGATGTCGGACTTAAAGATGCGCGGATAGTCCTCCTTCAGGCAGTTGAGGATCTTACCGCGGACGGGCATAACGCCCTGGAACTCGGCATCGCGCGACGTGCGAATGGCGCCCGCTGCCGAGTCGCCCTCTACGATGTAGATCTCGCGGCGGCTCTTGTCCTTGGAGCGGCAGTCGATGAACTTCTGCACGCGGTTGGCCATGTCGGTCTTCTGCTGCAGGTTGGTCTTGATACTCTGGCGCGTCTTCTCGGCGTTCTCGCGCGAGCGCTTGTTGATGAGCACCTGCTCCATGATCTTATTGGCGGCGTCCTTGTTCTCGATCAAGTAGGTCGAGAGGCGCTCCTTAAAGAAGGCCGTCATGGCCTGCTGGATAAAGCGGTTATTGATGGCTTTCTTGGTCTGGTTCTCGTAGGACGTCTGAGTGGAGAAGCAGTTGGTCACCAGCACCAGGCAGTCCTGGACGTCCTGCCATTTGATGCCACTCTCGTTTTTGTTGTACTTGCCCTGTTGCTTGATGTAGGCATCGATGGCGCTGGTCAGAGCGCTACGTGCCGCTTTCTCCGGCGAGCCGCCGTTCTCGAGCCAAGAGGAGTTGTGGTAGTACTCCTGCATCGTGAAGGTGCGCGAGAAGCACATGCATGCGGTAATCTTGACGTTGTAATCGGGCAGGTCCTCGCGGTCGCGACCGCGACGGTCAGCCTCGATAAAGAAGGGCTCGGTAAGGTAGTCGGTACCGACCTTCTCGAGCACGTAGTCCTCGATGCCCTTGGGATAGCAGAAGTCCTCTTCTGAAAACTCGCCATCGTCGCCCTCGATACGCAGACGGAAGGTCACGTTGGCGTTGACCACGGCCTGGCGGCGCATGGTCTCGCGATACCAGTCGTGGGGAATGCTGATGGAGGTAAAGACCTCAAGGTCGGGGCGCCATTTGATGGTGGTGCCGGTGCGGTTCTCGTCGCTGGGCTCAATCTCGAGTGCCTTCTTTTTGGCGCCGACGACCTTGCCCTTTTTAAAGTGCAAGGAGTACTTGTTGCCGTCACGCCAAACCGTGACATCCATGTACTCGGAGGCATACTGGGTCGCGCACGAACCCAAGCCGTTGGTACCGAGCGAGAAGTCGTAGTCGCCGCCCTGGTTGTTGTTGTATTTGCCGCCGGCGTAGAGCTCGCAGAAGACGAGCTCCCAGTTAAAGCGCTTCTCGGAGGGGTTCCAGTCGAGCGGGCAGCCACGGCCATTGTCCTCTACCTGGATAGAGCCATCGCGAAAGGCAGTAAGGGTGATAAGCTTGCCGTAGCCCTGGCGCGCCTCGTCAACGGCGTTGGACAGGATCTCGAAGGCGGCATGCGCGCAGCCGTCGAGCCCGTCCGAGCCAAAGATGACGGCGGGGCGCAGGCGTACGCGTTCCTCGTCCTTGAGCTGGCGGATGCTGTCGTTACCATAGTTTGCGGTGTTTTTTGCCATACTCGCTCTCTCGGTGCTCCTTTGCTGCGTTTAAGTCATATAGATAGTCAAGGTAGCATAGCCCAGCCCATAGGCGATTCCAACCAACACGAAATCCATCGAACGCGCGTTCGTTATCGGTATGGAACTGACGGCTTATCAAATGATAGAATTGCCGCCACAAATGTTTTTATTAAGGGGACTCACAGTGACCGAGAAAGAGAAGATGGAGCGCGGGGAGTGGCATGATGCCAACTTTGACGAGGAACTCTTGGCAAAACGGGCGAGGGCAGAGGCGCTCTGCTATGACTTCAATATGGGAAAACCCGGAAGCAGCGCGCAGCTTGACGCCCTAAAAACCTTGCTCGATACCGATCTTCCGGCGGGGCTGACGGTCCTTTCGCCTGCCTACTTTGACTACGGGGACAAGACAACCTTTGGCGACGGCTGCTTCGTGAACCATGGCTGCTACTTTATGGACGGTGGTTCTATTACCTTTGGTGACAACGTGTTTATTGGGCCGTTTTGCGGCTTCTATACCGCTTCGCATCCCCTTGGGGCAAAAGAGCGCAACTTGGGTCTCGAGAGGGCTCTGCCCATTGTTGTTGGCGATAACTGCTGGTTTGGCGCGAACGTGTCCGTACTCCAGGGGGTTACCATCGGCAGCGGCTGCGTTATCGCTGCGGGAAGTGTTGTGACGGAAGACCTTCCAGACAACGTGATGGCGGCAGGCGTTCCTGCGGTCGTCAAGAAGATCATCGAACAATAACGGAGCTATTAAACGATGGGGCACGCATGGTTCCGGCAAATCCGGTTATTGGCGTGCGCGTTGGCCATGCCGATAAGTCCCACTTACTCGGTTCCTTCCGACTCGGTTCTGCCCGAGTAAGATTGAAAAGCGAATCGAAATCGCTGTGCCGTATGGCGATGACGAACATGATTTCCATAATGACAGATATAGTTGACATTTTTTGATTGATGCAATATATTTCTGGCATGTTGCAACGGATATCTGTCCATTACCACGAAAGGAACTCCATGCCGGGCAAAAAGAACCTACGCATGAAGGCGGCGCGCGCGGCGGTTGGCCTTTCGCAAGCTGACTTGGCCGAGGCCGTGGGCGTTACGCGCCAGACCATCGGCCTGATCGAGGCGGGCGGCTACAACCCCACGCTCAATTTGTGCGTGGCAATCTGTAAAGCGCTACGCGTTACGTTGAACGACTTGTTTTGGGAAGACGAGAGCGACGTCGACCCTGACGCTCTTTAGGAGTTCGCTATGAAATTTGAAGATTTAAAACTCGTGCAAAAGTGGCGTGAATATGCCGGCCCAAAGGATGAGCGCCTGGAGGCCGAGAGCGCGAAGATCTACAAGATTGGTTTCGTGCTGCTTTCGTTTGGCATGTTGATGATCTTTTTCTACCAGTTTATAGCTCGACAGGTTGCGTGGGTTCACAGCGACGCCAGTGAAATGCCGCATGGCTTTGCAACGCCGTTCGAGGCAGCCATGTATTTGTGGCTCGTTCTCGTGATGTTGATTTGCGCAGGCCTGCAAACGCGGAAGGGCTATGTCGATACCAATCGTTTTGGGCAAACCGAGCATCTTCCTGTTGGATATTTCCTGCTTGTCAGCGGTCTTAGCGGCGCCGCGTTCGCGCTTGTTATTGCCGCAATGCGCTGTATCGCTGAGGCGCAGATCGTACCGCTCGAAAGCGTCTTTTGGTTGGCAAACTTGGCCACGGGCGTGTTCTGCGGTACGACGATTTTCGCGGCCACGTTTGCTGTCCTGTGCGCAACGTTTTTCACGGCAAAAAGACGCCGTGCCAAGCTCGAGGCAGAACTCGACTCCACGGACGATATCTAATGCGTAATGGGCCGGCTCTGGGTATCCAGAACCGGCCCATTTTGATGTTCGATGAGCCGAGTCGGCGTCTCTCGCAAAGGTAACTGAGAGCTAGTGAGGCTTATCAGAATTGACCTCATCGGCGGTGTCGTTTTCGAGCGCCGTGCGGCGGGCGCTGTAGGCGACAAGGCCGGCACCAGCTGCGGCGAGTGCTGCAGCGGCTGCCATGAGGGGAGCGTTGACATCGCTCGTGCCCGCAAGCACGCCCGCTTTTCCGGAACGCTTGTTATTGCCGTGATCCTTGCCGCTGCCAGAGCCACTGCCGCCACCGGAGCTGCTTCCGCCGGAGCCGCCTCCACTCGTGCCGCCATCGCCGTCGACCGTCATCGGGGCGTCGTGAAGCCCTGTCGTATCCGCGCTGTCACATACGCCGACCTGAACTTCTGAGCGTTCGCATGCCGCGTCGGGCACATGAAGCTCGTGCAGTACGGCACCCAGCGCCGAGTTTGCGCCCGGTCGAATTTCCTCGAGCGTTACGGGATCGAGCGCCACCAGATTACGCGCCTTCGCATATAGCGTTACGCGTTTGCCCACCTCGTCGCTCCAGCTCTCGGGGATGGCGAAGCTCATGCGGAACTGTGCCGTGCGACCCGGTGCCAGCACGGCGTTGCCGCTGCCGGCTACCAGCGGGTGCGTTGCAAAACGTGCACCCAGCGTCTCGAGCGCGTACTTCACGTGTGCCATGTCGTTGGCCGAAGCATCCTCGGCAAGCTCCGGATCGTAGATCGATGCCATGCGTGCGTTCGCTCCGAACCCGATGGATGCGCTGGAGAACGGCTGGCTGGAGCCCTCTCGGTATAGATCGATCGTGCCGGCGGTCAGCAAGGTGTTGCCGTCGTTTCGCACCGTGACCATGAAGGATTCGCCTGCCGCTCCGGGCACCACCGCGCCCGAGGTAGCGACCGCGCCCGTCGGAGTGGCACACGCCACCAAGGGCACTTCGATGCCGTGCAGCTCTGCCTCGCTCTTCTCTGCGCTCACAATGTGCGTGGCGAGCGCGGAGAGCATGCCTCCCGACGTCAAAAATGTCGTTATCTGATCGACAGGGTGGTCCAGCTCGCACATCACGAACGGCTCCGTGAACAGATCGCCTGCCAAAGTGCTGGCGAAGATGCGGAAGTGCTTGCCCATCACTGCTACCGGGTTGCCTTCTTCGTCGTAGGTTTGTCCCACCTTGCCATCGGTGTTCTCTACATAGAGCACGCACCTGCCGTTGTTGCTTACGCTAAACGATGCCGGGCCACAGCCCGCGGCGCCCACGGGCTGCGTTGCAAATGCCGATGCGCCTCGTGCCCAAGTAATATGCTGCAGCTGCTCGTTGACGGTAGCCAAAAAGCCCGTGTGTTGCGGCCACGGCACCGCGTGGGGTACTGCCGCATCTGGCGACATAACGCCCCAGCCCGCAATGGACTGGCCGATCACGGCGTACGATGCGCAGCCGCAACCGTCTGCAGTCTCGTATGCAACGGGCACCACCATTTTGCCGTTGATATTCTCGGGCGTGCCCAGCTCGATGCTCGACGGTGCCTGCGGAAAGCGGAGGACCTGACGGAACGTGAGACTGTCGCCCGAAACGTCCGACCACAGGGTAAAGCACTCCAGCGCAACCTCGGCCTCGCTGCCGAGTGCCTTTTCTGCGGTGGCTCCGCGGCGGTGGAGGTAGGCGCCCGACAGGCGCCCGTCGACTAGCGTCTTGCCCACCGTGATGCGTGGGCACTGCAGGCAATGGTAGCCATCCTCCTGAAGGCGGCCGCGCGAGATGCTGCGCCATGACGTATGCGATATCACGCGAACTCCGTCGTTGCTTATGCGCAGGCGCACAACGGACAGTATGCCGGATGTGCTCGCCGTATCGAAAAGGGTGTTGTCACCGGCGGGGCGCTCGCCCGAGACCAGCAGCACGTAGGCGTCCTGGTTTCTCCTCCCGTCTGTATATTCCACCACGTCGAAGTCGTAATCGAATATGCCGTTGCGCTCCACGTCGCCCTCGCCAAACCCAAGGGGAAAGTCCACAGGCGTGGGAGCGGACCACGTGCCGTTCGTCTTTGTATGCACCACCAGGCGCGAGCGACCATTCTCGCCGTAGCGCACCGAGGCGATACGGAATAGGCACTCCACGCCGGCAATCATCGTTAGCTTCATGTGGGCTTCGCTGAGCACGCCGGAAAACAGTACGTTGTCGCTCGAGGGTTTTATGCCGCCGCGCTCGTCCTCCGACACGCCGGCAGAATTGGCGTTCGGGTCGGCAACGGTGTTCGTCGCCTGGCCGATATAGGTGTACTCGTACATCGGCGCGGCGTTTTCGTCGCTTTCCATCAGTGAGTGGACGAAATGTTCGACCTGTCCCGTGTCTTCGCTTTCTGCATCTGCCTCGAGTTCAATGCGCGTGACCGCTTGATCCCAATCGCGCACGACAGGCGCGACGTTTACGGCAGTGGCCTTAACCTCGGCGCGTGCGAGCAGCTCGGCGTTGGTGACGATGGTGGCCGATGCGATAAATTGCGGCACGCCGCCCGCCTCAATGTTGCCGACCGAGCCGAAGCAGGCATCCAGCGTATAAGGCGTATCTCCACCCAATGCGAGCTCAGAGCGCTGGAGCACATACTGGTCGCCATTGTTCACCGACATATTCCACGAATCGATGAGTGTGGGCCACGACCCCGACCAAGCCTTGGTGGTCCACTTGAACATCACGAACTGGAGTATCACATCGACATCGACGTCTGCACCTACGCGCAGTCGCGGAAGCTGGTGTCCATCTGCCTTCTCGTACCCAATGAACAGCGTGAGGGATGCGGCGCCGCGCACGGCAGACGAAGCGACGCCTGCAACGCCGGCGCCAAAGGTGACGGCGAGCCCGATTTGGATGGTGAACGAGCCCGACGTGTTTGAATAGTCGAGCGAAATGTTTTTAAAAAACGCCGCGCCGCTGCCGTGCGTGTGGGCACCCACGGCGAGCGCCAGCTTCGCCAGCACCCAGGGGTTGACGTTTAGGAAAAACGGCACTGGTCCTAGGGTAAACTGCTCGGTCCAATTGAGGTCGGTTCTTACCTGGAAGAGGGCCTTAATATTGCCGTATGCGGGGTCGTTGTTGTTACCCCAGGTTTTGCCCACCCAATCGTAGGCGAGCGAGCCGTACAGCTGTGTGGCGATATCCATCGTGAACAGCGGCGTGCAACGGTGGCGAAGGAGCTTGGTGTTTCTTGGATCGGTGCCCGAACCGGCACTCATACTTTTGTACTGATTCCACTTCCCCTCCATCTCGTCGAGGTAGCGGTTTGCCTGCTTGGCGCCCGACTCGCGCGGCGATTTCTTCCAGTATTCCGGATCAGGGTTGCCCGAATCGTTCATATAGCTGGCTGGTTTGTATCCTCCGCCAAACAGCACGTATCCAGCAAACGAGAAATCGAAGAGGATCGGAAATGTGGGCATCCAACACGTGAACTTATTGCCGCCGATGCCGGGAAACGCCGCGGGGAAATCAAACGGAGTGATCTCTTGGTCCATGGTGGTGGGGACGATAGTGGTCGATCCCGATTCTGCCTTTGCGGCCGGCGCGGTGACAACGGCCATGGGGGAGGAGAGTGTATAGGTTTTGCCCTGATAGTCGAGCACAAAGCGCAGCTTGCATCCTTCCTCCAGAAGGTTTGACGCTGCATCGAGGAACTTGTCTTCGAGCGTGAACGTCGCCAGATTATTCGCACCCGATGCACTGGCCTTGATCTGGCCGATCTGTGTGACGGTTTCGGGTGAGCTGCCCGCGGCAGGCGTCACTTTGTTGATGCGCAGCGTTGCCTGTCCGCCCTGTGGCAGATGTGCCTGCACGGTAAAAGTATGCGTGTCGGGTTGGTCGTTTGCTGCTTCGTCCGCTGGCATTGCCATAAACGTGGCGTCGGCGTACTGGATGTCCCATTCGTCGAATGTGAGCTGGCGAAAGTACGGATCGCTGTCGGAAAGCGGACGCGTGGGCGCGGTTATGGCGGTGCCGCCCTGGATACGCGCAAGGGGAATCTCGACATCACGGTAGCCCGCCATGCTAATGGAGATGCCGCCGTTAAAGTCGTACGCGTCGAGAAGCGTTGCCTCGTCCACGTAGCCTTCTGAAAGAGGGGCGACCTCAAAGATGGCCGTGCCTTCGTCATCGGTCGTGGCGGTGAGCTGCTTGCCTGCGGCATAGCGCGATATGAGCGTGACCTGGGCACCCGTGATGGGCGTATTCTTGTTGGCGACGTCGACCACGACCACACCAAACATGGTGCGCGAGAGCACCAAGACCTTGAAGGGATCATCTTCGTCGGCGTATGCCTCGGCGGGGGCGAACGGCAATATGAAGGCGTTTGCGCTTCCCGGCACGCGCGGCAACATAATGCTCGCCAGCGAGGACGCTCCGGCAACAAGTAACGAACGGCGATCAAGCATCTTTGGCTCCCATCCCGCAGGTATCGGTGGAAATAATCCAATTTTGCGAGAAGGCATCCTGTCACGGTAGTGCCGTCCGAGGGCCAAAATGTCCAATTTGAGCGAGCGAAGCGCCGGGGCTCCGGGGCGCACGTGCCGCGCTAGGCAGTCTGGCCGCTAACGCAGCATATGAGCGACCAGTTCGGTGCGCGTGCCGATGCCAAGCTTTGCATACACACTGGATAGGCGGTTTTTGACAGTGCCCGGCGATACTCCCATATGACGAGCGATTTCGGCGTTGGTCCATCCGCGGCAGGCGAGCATGGCCATGGTGAACTCTGTGGTCGTCAGGTCGTCAGCCACGTCCTCGCCCGAATCGGGGTTGTGGATGCGCCGCCAGCCGTAGCTGAATCGGTACGTGATCTCGATGATGCGCGCGAAGTCGTCAGGGTATTGCGTTTTTAGGCACGCCTCGATGAGCCCCTGTAAAAGGCCGTGATGCTCGCCAATGAGCTCGATAAGGCCGTCGGGACGCGCAATGTTCCAAGCGGTTCCGAAGTGCGTTTTTGCGGCGTCGATGTCCTTGAGGCTCATGCATGCCATGGAAGCTGCCAGGTGAAGGAACAGTTCCGAGATCGGATAGCTCCCCTGTTTCATGATCAGGGCGTTTTCCGCCATGCCCAGACTGCGGCCGTATTCGCCGTGCAGATACAAGGCGTGCGCCATCACGTAGCTGGCGAACAGGCGCAGGCCTTCGGGCAGATGCGCTGCAAGTGGATAAAACTCTTCGGCGGAATGCGGGGAAGGCAAGTGCAGCAGGACGCTCGCGGCCGAGGCGAACAGGATATGCGTGGCGTGGATGGCGGGCGATTCCTCGTCGGCCGGCGTATCGAGGATGCCAGCAAGGCACCGGCGGGCGTCGGCGATACGGTTGAGCGACAGGCTGGCGTATCCGCAGATAAAGCATGCGGAATAGCGCAGTGCGGGATCGGTGGCGTCAAGATAGGGGCGCGCCGTCTTGGCAGCGAGGGTGGCCTGCCCGCGAAAGTACAGCGCTTCTGCCGTAGCAATGGCGCGCGAATCGGGGTCGGAAATGCCTGCAACCGCAGCGTCAATCTGCCCCGGCACAAAGGCGGTGCACATCAACGGCATGGGAACGCATGGGTAGCCATCGCAGTCCATCTTCCATCTCCCAACGGCTGGCAACAATAGCAGCAATTGTACTCCTGTTGCTCGGGACTGGAATTTGTGGGTATCGCCGACGATTATGCCGAACGTATAAAGGAAGACTAGCGGCTCTCTTGAACCCGAGGTCGAAGGGGGCGTTGTACAAGGCATATGGGGCCGAGTGGAAGTGGATCAAAAGAGCGTTACTTGACGTTTCATGCATAATGCCAACCGCCCCGCGACATCACGTTCGCAGCGCGCAGGGGCCGGAGAATCTTCGCGATGAGAGTTGACGTCTAATACCTTGCATCGTATAGTGTGTATAGCATAGTATATGACGAGAGGAGGTGTGCGGATGGAGGCCCAGATGAAGCGCGGCTTCCTGGAGGCCTGCGTGCTCGCGGCCGTCTCCGGCGAGGAGTCCTACGGCTACCAGATCGTGAAGGACGTGCCGGCGAGCATGGGGCTCACGGAGTCGACGCTCTACCCGCTGCTCAAGCGCCTGGAGAAGGCCGGGTGCATCACGGCGCGCTCTGCCGAGCACAACGGGCGGCTGCGCCGGTACTACCGCATCACGGACGATGGGCGTGCGCGCATCGAGGAGTTCCTGGCCGAGTGGCCGTCCGTACGGGAGATTTACGCATACGTTGAGGGGGCGCACCATGACGCGCGATGAGTTTCTGGGCCGGTTGGGCGAGCTGCTTGCCTGCCTACCGGCCGAGCAGGTGGAGGAGACCAAGGCGTTCTATGCGGAGGCCATCGCCGACCGCATGGAGGACGGTATGAGCGAGGAGGAGGCCGTGGCCGCCATGGGCGCCCCCGGCGAGGTTGCCGAGGCCACGCTCGACGACCTGCCCGCCGTGCCGCGCGCGATCGCGAGGACGTGCCGGCGCAGCACCGCGCTGCTGTGGGTGCTGACCATCGTGGGCTCCCCGGTGTGGGTGCCGCTGCTCGCCGCCTTCGCCGCCGTGGCCGTCACGGTCTATATCTGCATCTGGGTGCTGGCGCTCTGCGTGTGGATCGTCGCGGCGGCACTCGGGGGCGTGGGCGTAGTTGAGCTCCTGCTTGCCGTAAGCGGCGTCACCATCGGCCACTTCCCGTACGCCCTCGCCTCGGCGGGCGTGGGGCTCGGCCTCGTCGGCGTGGCGCTCTTCGTTGGTGCTGGCGCTTGGGCCGCCTCAAAACAAATTGCGCGCCTCTCGGCGCTCTGGGCGAGGAAGGCCGCCTCGCCCTTCTGGAAGGGTAAGGGCGAGAAGGGCGGCGCTGCCGCGCATCTCGCGGCGTAGAAAGGAGTGAGTACCATGACCAGCGCGAAGAAGATCTACCTCGCCGTGGCGGGCGGGCTCGTTGCCGCGGGTGTTGTCCTCGCGGGCATTGGCTTTATCGCTTCGGGTTTCGACCCGGCCGTGTTCACAACCCAAATCGACACGCGCGACAGCACCATCGTGCTCGGCGGCGTCGAGGTGGACGACCCGACGGGCCTCCCCCTCATCGAGCAGCTCGCCGGAATCGGCGAGGTCGACACCTCCGGCATCACCGCGTCCGAGTCCCCTGCTGCCCCGGAGGCGCCCACCGCTCCCTAAGCATAGCGTGCCCGGACGCCCCGTCCGTCGGGCTGTGCAAGCCTGTGGAACCCGGACCTCAACCCCAACCCAACCGGCCTCGAGCCTGCGTCGATTCGCTCCCCGTCCCGCGCGGGGCCCATGACGCATACCCAAAATCCATCCGAGGAGAAAGGAACGCAATGACGACAGCCATGCCCCTCCGCCTTCACGGGGTCACGAAGGCGTACCGCGGGATGACCGTCCTTGGCCCCATCGACCTCGCCCTCGAGGCGGGGCGCGTCTACGGGCTCATCGGCGAAAACGGCGCCGGGAAGTCAACGCTCATCTGTATCGTCACTGGCACCGCCAGCCCCAGCTCGGGCTCGGTTGAGCTGTTCGGCGAGCGCGGCGGGCGCGGGCTTGCCGCCGCCCGGAGGCGTATGGGCTACATGCCCGACGCGAGCTCGGCCTACCCGGGGCTCTCTGCGCGGGAGAATGGATTTGCAACGGTTGCTTAAACATTTTTTACAGGGACAGCCCTGCGTTCCTGAACTCAACTGGGCTCATGTAGACCAGTGTCGAAGGGGCAGTCGCCCCAGTCCGCGTACCAGACCTGTGTGCCGCCGAGGGAATACTTCCTCCAGTAGGGCCAGTGCGGGACGTCCATCCTCTCTTCCTTTCGGGGCGTCAGGCGCCGGGCCCAAGGCCGCACCTGCGCCCCAGCTCCGCCACGAGGGCGTCGTTGTCTCTGACCGAGACGATGGCGTCGCCGTCGTAGGGCGCCTCGATGTAGACGCGGTCGAGCGAGTTGGCCGTCCCCGCCCAGAGCGTCCTGGTGCGCCGGACGCCCCGCACGTGGGCGTAGGGTATCACCGAACGCGTCCCAGCGTACACGACGACGAGGCGGTCGCCGTAGAGCTCGAGGCGATTGCTGCGGACGGGAAGGGCAGCCAGGGCCACGAGGGCCGGGATGGGCAGCAGCGCGAGCCAGCCCCATAGGAGCGCGGGACTCGAGCTCAGGAAACACGCGATACACGCCGCGGATAAACCGCCCGCCACAATCACCATGGCCGCTATGAACCACGGGTCTGTCCTGCCGGGGAACACCCGCTCCGGCCGCTCGCCCTTCTCACCCATTACGGCCCTTCCGTCTCTTGCACCCCTCCCGGAACTGTCCGCATCAGTATAGCCAATGCTTTTTCTGATTTGTTGAGAAGCCGGCATTTGGGGGCATTTTGGATAGCGAACAGTTCAAACAAGAAGCTGGGAAATAGAACAAAGCCTGAGTGCCTTGAGAGTCGCCGAGCGCAATGCAGTGATTCCCCTCATGAACGGCGACTTTACCCAATGGGATCTATATCTGGCATCCTCCTCTGAGTATGCGATGAGACTGATAGACGGATTCATCTCCATGCTCGAGTCGAGGACTCTTGTTTGCGTCGCCCAGCTTCTCCGCGCACAGGTTGGAGTCTGCCTGCGGACATTCGCGTTATTCGCCGCCGAAGACCAGGATGACTTTATCCCAAAAGGTTGCCAAGTACCATGGCGTGAGCGTTGGGGTAGCCATCATTCAGCGTGGATACATCCGGATGCGCATAGATCCAGACGATTCCAACGTTCTCGTATTTCCCGTGCAGGTAATCGAAGAGGGCAAGCGACACCATACAGTTGCCGCCGACGGTCACGACTCTGTCGGGGTTTTCTGCCGTAAGCTTCCTCTGCGCATTCTGAATCCCCGCCAAGACTTCGTCCTCGGCATAGATGCGAACTGCCTCCCATTTCTCATGTCCAAGTTTTGGGACGCGTTTCACAATGCCGAGTGGGACCCCTGGACAGTCGGATCACGTGGTGGCCCCCTTTGAGAGGGTCACGAGCATCACGGTCCCGTTCTCGGAACTTGCTTCGACCTCTACAGCGCCACCGTGAAGCGCTGCAATCTCCCAAACGAGTGCTAGTCCGAGTCCTGCGCCGCCGTATGCCCTGCTGCGGGATTTGTCTAGACGAAAGAACGGCTGGAAGATGCTCTCTCGGTACTGCTTGGGTATTCCCGGGCCCTCATCTTTGACTCGCAGGAGCACGTGGCTGTCGCTGTCGCTGATGGAGACGTTGACAGTCGAGTCGGGGCGGCTGTAACGGATGGCGTTTTCGACCAGATTAAACACCAGCCGATAGAGGAGCGTATCACTTCCGATTGTCAAAGCGTCTCCGGCGCAATCGAGGGCTATGCCCTTATTCTCGGCAAGTGGCGCAAGGTCGGTGAGGACCTCTTCGGACAGGGGACCGAGTTCAACAGCGTCC
The DNA here is from genome assembly GCF_040092445.1 of Collinsella sp. CLA-ER-H11. Classification (NCBI taxonomy): domain Bacteria; kingdom Bacillati; phylum Actinomycetota; class Coriobacteriia; order Coriobacteriales; family Coriobacteriaceae; genus Collinsella; species Collinsella sp. CLA-ER-H11. The sequence continues at coordinate 131,000 of NZ_JBBNLN010000002.1, forward strand.
CCGCAAGGGACGCTGCGGAGCTCACTCATCTCAAGCAATACCTTGGTCATTCGAGACATGCGCTCGGTTTGTTCTTGTAGCAGGCCGAGCAGCTCGGCTGTTTCGGGTTGCAAACCGGAGTGCTCGGAGATGAATAGTTCAATCTGTGCTTGCATAAGGGCGAGCGGGGTTCGCAGCTCGTGTGCGGCGTTGCCGGTAAATTGATGCTGTGCAGAGAACCCTTCGCCAAGACGGGCGATCATGTCGTTGAAAGAGGCGCTGCATCGTTGTAGCTCGGTGGGCACATCTTCACTGAGTCTGATTTCGCTTAGGTTGTCAGGCTGCACACGCTCAACCTGGGCTGCAAAAGCCCGTAGCGGTTTGAGTGCACGGCCGCTCACAAAGTATGCCAGCACGCCGCCAAGGAGTGTGACTCCAGCCGTGATGCGCCAGGCTGTCGTGCCAAAAGACTCCTGTGCGTCGTTTACGACGATCGTGACCTCGTCATCGAGGGTCGCTTTCGTTGGGTCGAACGCCTGGGGCGAATCTTCGCCGGTTGCGTTAAAGGCCGAGATGTCACTGCCGATGGCATCCATGTAGCGCATGCCCGTATAGCCGACCAGACAGTTCGTCAGCACGCATGCCGCACACGTGAGCAGTGCCGTCATAATCGTTATGCGCCATTGCAGCGAAAGCCTTTTCATTCGCTATCCTCCATAACGTAGCCCTCTCCAATCCGATTGCGAATCGGGTCGTATCCCAAAGCGCTGCGCAACTTTTTTCGGAGCGACGAGATATGAACGCGGGTTGCGTTGCTAAAGCTGTTCACGCTGCTATCCCAAACGTGCTCGATAAGCTCCTCTTGGCTTACCGGTCGCCTCTGATTAAGCATCAGGTATTCCAAGATTCCCGTTTCCTTGCGTGTAAGAGATAGAGCCTCACTGTCCACGGAAGCGATGCGCGCCTTGGTGTCAAAGCTGAGCTTTCCGCAGGTTAATACTATGTCGCTTTGTGCGAAGCGCCTGAGGGTAAGGCTGCGGATCCTTGCCGCAAGTTCGTCCAGATGAAACGGCTTGGTGAGGTAATCGTTGGCGCCGGCATCGAGTCCGTCGACCTTATCGGATACTTCGCCACGCGCGGACAGAATCAGCACCTTGGTCTCGCAGTCGGTTTTCCTAAGTTCCCTGAGCACGGTCATGCCATCGATACGGGGAAGGTTGAGGTCGAGTACCACGAGGTCGAAGGACTCAACGTCCAGTAGGTCGAGCGCCTCCTGTCCATCGTGACAGCAGTCGACGCTGTACGCCAAGTTTCGCAAACTGCGCGCGATTGCGTCACACAGCGCCCGCTCGTCCTCGACGATCAAAATACGCATAACAGTCTCCTTGCACATTCCAAATCGCGCTTAACACGGATTTTATAGTCGATATGGTCCAATGGTCGCGTAACGAAAGGAGTGGTCGTGTTGTTCAAAGCGGTAAAACCCGTGGTACAGGTCGCTTTGTTGATCGTCGGAATTGCCATGGTGTGCTTTGGCGTTATGCGTGGCGAGGCGGATGCCGTGCTGGCCAAAGCGATTAGGCTGTGCTTGGAGTGTATCGGAATTGGATAAAAGAGAAAACACTGCGTCGCATGTTTTGGCCCGATTTCGCGGATTCATTCAGGCGGCGGCGACGCTGGTCACCAATATTCACCTGCCAAACTTTGCCAAAGGCGGCATCTATCAGGGCGCGGGAAAAACAGTCTGCGTGCCTGGACTTAATTGCTATTCGTGCCCCGCGGCATCGGGTGCGTGCCCCATCGGGTCGTTCCAGTCGGTGGTGGGTTCATCCAAGTTCAACTTTTCTTACTACGTCACCGGTACGCTCATTTTGCTCGGCGTGCTGCTGGGACGCTTTGTATGCGGCTTTCTGTGCCCGTTTGGCTGGCTGCAGGAGCTGCTTCACAAGATTCCCGGCAAAAAGTTCTCCACGAAAAAGCTCAAGCCGCTCACGTACATCAAGTACGTCGTGCTGCTGTTTGCCGTGGTGCTGCTGCCTGTCTTGGTGGTTAACGACGTGGGCATGGGCGACCCGTTCTTTTGTAAGTACATCTGTCCGCAGGGTGTGCTCGAGGGCGCCATTCCGCTGGCCATTGCCAATGCCGGCATTCGATCTGCGTTGGGACATCTCTTTACTTGGAAACTTGTCGTTCTCATTGCCGTGGCAGTGCTGAGCGTTTTGTTCTATCGCCCCTTCTGCAAATGGATTTGCCCGCTCGGCGCATTTTATGCGCTCATGAATAAGGTATCCCTACTGGGGATTCGGGTCGATGCATGCAAATGCGTCTCGTGCGGCAAGTGCTCAAAGGTTTGTCAGATGGACGTTGATGTGGTCCGCGCGCCCAATCATGCCGAATGTATCCGGTGCGGAAAGTGCATCGGGGCCTGTCCTGTCGATGCCATCAGCTATCGCTATGGCCTGGATGTGTCGGCGGAAAAGCTTCCCTTGACCGCCGATAAAAAGTAAACAAGCTTCGACAAAACGGAGGAATGACTATGAAGCTTTCTAAGATTGCGGCCCTGTTTATGGTGCCGGTATTGGCCTTGTGCCTTGTGGCATGTTCGGCGCCCGGTGGCAATGTGAGCGAATCTGCGAGCTCCGATCCTAAGATCGCAGAACTCACTGCGCAGAAGCCGGCCAATGCCGACGAGGCCGCCGAGCTGTATGCGAAGCTCATGCAGAAGGAGAACGAGATCTTTTCGAGTGATAACGCGCTGTGGGAAAAGGTATTCAATGCGGCAAATAAAGACTCGACAATGATTGAGGACGGCAGCAATTACGGCGATTTTCTGCTCAAGACCATCGACGGTGCCAAGGATGAGTTTACGGCGGATGAGCTTAAGACACTCAAGGCCGGTGCACAGCAGATCAAGGAGATCGAGGACAAGCTCGAGAGCTTGGAGAAGGAGTTCCCCGGCTGTGGAAGCACGCCGAGCGCAGGCGAGAGCGTCGACGCTTCGGCCGCTGGCATGACGGCCGGTGCCAATGCTTCGAGCGAGGCGACGAAGTTCCCCAGCTTTACGGGCAAGGACCTGGATGGCAACGACGTGAACAGCGACGAGCTGTTCTCTAAGAACAAGGTCACCGTCATGAACTTCTGGTTCACTACTTGCAAGCCGTGCGTGGGCGAGCTGGGCGACCTTGAGGACCTGAATAAGGAGCTTGCCAAGAAGGGCGGACAGGTCGTGGGCGTCAATTCCTTTACGCTCGATGGCAACAAGGGCGAGATTGCAGATGCCAAGGACGTGCTGAGCAAGAAGGGCGTGACATATAAGAACATCTGGTTCAAGTCGGATAGCGAGGCCGGTAAGTTTACGTCAAATCTGTTCTCGTTCCCGACAACGTATGTCATCGATCAGAATGGCAACATCGTAGGGGATCCAATCGTGGGAGCTATCAGCTCCGCCGAGCAGCGCGCAGCACTCAACAAACTTATCGACCAGGCGATTGCGAATAGCGAGCAGTAGGAAACGCGTAAAGCATAGCGAGGATCGTGTGTCGCTGTGCGAAGTAGTCCGCTACCTTTCAAGATAAACTCCACCATATAGAGGTCCCGCTCGGGACCTCTTCTTTTGGGCACCGTCCAGCTCGTTTTTGATGCGGTTCCCTACATTCCTCACTGGCTCCGGCAAAAAATGGGGATAGAGTAGGACAAACGCGTCGAATACGAACGGCGGGGGAGAGCGGGCAAGTGCGCCCGCGTGGGAGAGGTTGCCGTCCATGTTGGAGCTCAAAGGTATTTGCAAAAGGTACGTTACGCAGTCGTTTACGCAGGTGGCGCTCGACAGCGTGAGCCTGGCTTTTCGCGATAACGAGTTCGTGGCCATTCTGGGACCTTCGGGCTCGGGTAAAACCACGATGCTCAACGTTATCGGCGGACTCGACCACTTTGACTCGGGCGACCTGTTGATCGACGGTATTTCGACCAAGGACTTTCACGATCGCGATTGGGATGCCTATCGCAACAACCGCATCGGCTTTGTGTTCCAAAGCTATAACCTCATTCCGCATCAGACCATTTTGGAAAACGTGGAGCTGGCGCTCACGCTCACGGGCGTGGGGCATGCCGAGCGCCGCCAGCGTGCGCGCGAGGCGTTGGAGAAAGTCGGCCTGGGCGAGCACGTGAACAAGCGCCCGAGCCAGCTTTCGGGCGGGCAGATGCAGCGTGTGGCCATCGCCCGCGCCCTGATCAACGACCCCGAGATCGTGCTGGCAGACGAGCCGACCGGCGCCTTGGACTCTACGACGTCCGTGCAGGTCATGGACTTGCTCAAGGATGTTGCACGCGACCGCCTGGTCATCATGGTCACGCACAATCCCGAGCTTGCGTACCAGTACGCCACGCGTATCGTCAACCTGGCGGACGGTAAGATTACCGACGATTCCGATCCTTTCGATGTCGCCGACGCCACGCGCCGCGAGGCCAAGCCTACGCGCAAAACCTCGATGAGCTTTGTGACGGCGCTGGGGCTTTCTGCCCGAAACCTTATGACCAAAAAGGGTCGTACGGCCATGACGGCCTTTGCGGGGTCGATTGGCATTATCGGCATTGCGGCGATCCTGGCGCTCTCCAATGGCGTGAACAATTACATCAAAAAGGTCGAGGAGGATACGCTCTCGAGTTACCCGCTTACGATCTCCAAGCAGGACTACGACCTGTCGTCCATGATGGGCGGGCAGGGGGCTACGGATGATGGCTCGTCTGAAAACGTGGATTCGTCCGACGACGGTACCGACGGCAAGGCTCAGGGAACCGATAAGATTCCTGTGGTCACGGCCGTAAAGAATATGTTTGCGAGTGTTAAGTCCAACGACATGACGAGCTTTAAGGCATGGCTCGATGCCGGTGGCGACGGCATCGATAAAGAGGTCAACGCCATTCAGTACGGCTACGGTGTATCGCCGGTTGTCTATCGTGCCGGCAAGGGCGATGAGAAGCCCGTCCGGCTGGTGCCCAACGCCATGACCGAGGCCATGAGCGGAGGCGCGAGCTCGGCGGCAACGGTGAGCATGGAATCCATGGGAACCTCGGTCTTTAACGAGATGATTGACGACCAGAGCCTGCTCGACAGCCAGTACGATGTCGTCGCCGGTCATTGGCCCACGTCTGCCGACGAAGCCGTAATGGTGCTTTCGAGCCGCGGTACGGTGGGCGACTATACGCTCTACAGCATCGGTGCGCTGGATATCGATGAGCTCAACGATCTGGTAAACAGCGCTATGACGGCTGACGGTGGGGTCGAAACGCCCGAGACCGGCACCGACTTTACCTACGACGATGCGCTGTCCACCACGTTTAAGGTGCTGTCGCCGGCCGATGCCTATCGCAAAAACGAAGAGACCGGCATGTGGACTGACATGTCTGACGATGCCGACTTTATGGCCGCCAAGGTTGCCGACGGTATCGACGTGCGCATTGTGGGCGTGGTGCGACCTAACGAGACGGCCAACGCGAGCGCATTGACCCCGGGCATTGCCTACACGCATGCACTAACTCGTCAGCTTATGGAACACGCCGCAAATTCGCAGATTGTGCAGGAGCAGCTTGCTCACCCCGAGACGGATGTCTTTACGGGCAAAACCTTCGACGAACTGCAAGGCGAGGCCAAACAAGGCGTGGATCTGAGCAGCATGTTCAGCGTGGACGAGGCGGCGCTCAAGAGCGCGTTCTCGTTTGATGCGTCTGCACTCTCGGGTGCGGCCGGCGGTATGGACCTTTCTGGTATCGACTTATCCGGGTTGGACATTGACCTCTCGGACGTTGGCAAGGACATCGACTTCAGCGACATCATGGCAAAAGCGCCAACCCCAGATTTCTCGGGTATCTTTGACGGTCTGGAACTCACGCCCGAGCAAATGCAGCAGGTGGGAACGCTGGCCAACCAACTGTTTGAGGGCTTTTTGCGGTCTGATCAGTTTAGGGCGCTGTCGCCCGAAGACCTTAAGGACGCGTCAAAGCTCTCTGTCGCATTCTCGACGTATCTTGAGAATGATGACACAGCCCAGCAAATCCTGGCCCAGCTCAAAGCGCTCGGCGGCGATGCCCTGGCCGAGCGTCTGCAGCAGGCGATGAGCGACTATGTGCAAAAGCAGCTGGCTCCGTATCTGCAGCAGGCTATGGATCAGGTGATGAAGGCAATCAGCGAGCAGATAGCGTCGACGGTATCATCCCAGCTCAAGGCGGGCGCGGCAGGGCTTATGGACCAGGTGGCGACGCAGATGTCTTCGAGTTTTGCCAACCTAGCGAGCGCTATGCGTGTGGATGCGAGCGCCTTTGCCCGCGCCATCCATTTCAACATGGACGCCGAGGACCTGAGTTCGCTCATGATGAGTTACGCCAAGGCGTCACAGCTCACCTACGACAACAATCTGACCACGTTGGGCTATGCGGACGAGGCAGATCCCATCTCGGTTAAGATTTTCCCGCGCGACTTTGAGGCCAAGGAGCGCGTACTCGATCACATCGATGCGTACAACAAACAGGTCAAAGCCGCCGGCCACGATGATCGGGCAATTTCGTATACCGACTACATGGGCATCATCATGGGTTCGGTGACCGACATTGTGAATACCATCAGCTTGGTGCTCATCGCATTCGTGAGTATCAGCCTGGTGGTGAGCTCCATCATGATCGGCATCATCACCTACATCAGCGTGCTGGAGCGCAAAAAGGAGATTGGCATCCTGCGTGCGATCGGCGCGTCGAAGCGTAACGTGGCCAACGTATTCAATGCCGAGACCTTTATCGAGGGCCTCATTGCCGGCGTCTTTGCTGTTGTCGTCGTGGTGGCCGTGAGCTTTCCGGTTAATGCCTGGGCGCTTACTGCCAAACAGGTACCCAATCTGATGAGCCTGCCCGTGCAGGATGCGCTAGTGCTCATTGCAATTTCGGTGCTGCTGACGGTTGTCGCTGGCCTGCTGCCGGCCCGTAGCGCGTCCAGGAAGGATCCCGTGGAGGCCCTGCGCTCCGAATAATGTGACAAAGGGGCAGTCCCTTTGTCACATTGAGACCCTTGCGAAAACGGGGTCTAATTACCGTTCGGCAGGTTAAGAACTCCCTCTCCCCGCTTAATGCTTGACGAAGAGTCCTCTGGTTTATATACCTATCGGTAGGCATATAGGATGTATTGCCGATAGAAATGGAGCAACCATGACTCTCACCACACCAGCCAAAAAAGATTGTCTCCGTGAAAGCGGCGCATTTGCTTGGGTCGTCGTTATTGCGCTCGGCTTAATGTCCGCCGGAACAACTGGCACATATAGCATTATTGCCGGCTCATTCGTTGCTCCAGTATGTGAAGATCTGGGCTTTGACTACACTTCTTTTTCTTTCTATTTCACCGCGATTCTTCTTGGCCTTGCGCTTGGGCTTCCGCTTTTGAGTCGCTTCATTCCAAAAGTAATCGGCAAACCATGGCATATTTGCATTGAACTCGTCCTTATTGCCGCCGGCGCCGCAATGGCGTTCTACACCGAGGTCTGGATGTTCACCGTCTCCGCCGCAGTGATCGGCATCTGCTTTTCGTTTACAACGGGCGTCTGCATGTCCGATGTCATTGACCAATGGTTCAGCAAATCGTCCGGTCTCGCCATCGGCCTCGCTTGGGGCGTTAATTCTCTCTGCACGCTGTTATTGAGTCCTGTCATTACACTGGTCATCGAGCAGCAAGGCTGGCGTACGGGATACATCGTGCTTGCGGCCGTTTCTGCAGCTATGATTTTGCCTGCAAGCGCATTTATCATTCGCCTTAACCCCTCTGATCGCAATATGCTTCCGTACGGAGAGACCGCCTCCGAAACCCATGAGAGCTGCAGCGCCGATGAGCAGGAAGATGTCCTTTCGGGCATGGCACTCCGCGATGCCGCGAAAACGCCGTCTTTTATTCTCTGTGTCCTCTTGCTTTGCGTGGCGCAGCTCACCTGCTGCATGAACCAGCTGTTTCCAACCTATGCAAGCGAGGTCGGTTTCAATCCTATCGTAGGAAGCTTAATGGTCTCGGCAGCTTCACTCTCCGATATCTTCCTAAATCCCTTCGTGGGCAAAACATGCGACAAGCTTGGCGCTATTAAAGCAACGGTCGCATGGACAGGTGTCAGCATTCTTTCATTCCTGCTTCTTATCATTGGCGGAAGCAATGAGACCGTTTCCATCATTGCAGCTGGTGTAAACGATGTCATGTTCGCCATCGTTGGAACCGCAATGCCGATGCTTCTCCTCTCGCTCTTTGGATCACGCGATTTTGGAAGGATCTATTCGATCGTTTGCTCAGCGGGCTATGTCGTCGGTGCTTTTGGAATGCCGGTCATGATGAAGGTTTACGGCATGGCAGGGTCATTCCAGGGAGTATTTATCTTCTGCATTGCCTGCAACCTTATGATTGCTGCGTTTGCTATCGTTTCCGGCTTTCTCAATAAGGCTGCTGAAAAGTAATAAGCGCCGATTTGCATCGGCATAGATTGCCATGCAACAGGGGTCGACTCCAAGCCAGACTGGAGTCGACCCCTGTTTTCGTTTTAAAGGTTGCCCGCAGGCACCATGGGTGCCAACATGCGCTTCAGCTTGGCTGGTTTATTTGAACATAAGCTCGACTATTCCCGCCCAAACCGCTTTCTCATCAATATCCTCACCTTGAGCGACCGTATTGCTTGCTCCCTCCAGAACGGTATAAAGAATTTGTACGTAGAGCATTACGTCGGCGCTATCGGAAAACGCGCCAATCTCTACACCATGAAGAAGGATGTCTTTAAGCGCATCCATGGTTCGTTTGGTCGCCGTCGCTTGACGTTCCTGAACTGCAGGAATTCGATTTGCTTGAACGCTAACCTCGGCCAGCACGCGCCGGCGCTTTTCATCGCTTCGATAGCCACCTATAACTGAATTGCCGAGCTCGATAAGCGCGGCCTTGAACCCGTCCCTATCGACTATTAGCGAGTAGTCGCGCTGATAGTCAATGGTCGGAAACATGCTGTCCAAGAGCGTAGTGAAAATCTCCTCTTTTGAGGGAAAGTAGTAGTACACCGACGGCTTGGATATACCGACAAAGTCGCAAATCTTTCCGATAGACGCTTTGTCATAACCGACTTCTGCCACAAGATCGTACATTGCGTCCAATATTTTTTTTCTTGTGCTCACGCTGCATTTCTCCATTGCAAATCACTTCCGCACTACCAACATTATTAAGGATGGCAACGGGACATCAATTCGTGTCCAAACATGACCACTATATACGGCGAACGGTATGTATCAGTAGGCGAGCGGCAATTATTCAAAATTATCTACCGAACGGTAGGTATAGTAGTACTATAGCAGGTGAAACCCCGCTATTGTCGCGGCCGGACAGCATTGCGGGAAACCCGACGGAAGGACCAACCATGTACGAGAACTATCGTATGCCGGGCGAGTTCGAGAAGCGCTCCAACGTCTATGTGACATGGCTTCCCGATTACATCCGTGCAGAGGGCTACGATAACCGCCAGCCCTGCGTTGACGTGATCAAGGCTCTGCTCGAGTATGGCGACGTTACGGTCAACCTCAATTGCGGCACCCCCGGCTCCTATGAGGAGGCTTGCTCGCGCCTGAAGGAGGAGGGGGTTGATCTCGATCGCATCGAGATCACGCAGTTCGAAGACTCCAACTTCTATGTCCGCGACAACGGTCCCAGCATCATGGTCGACGACAAGGGCCATTCTTATATGGTCAACCCCGCTTGGACCTATTACGGCGTGTGGGACAAGAACTCCCCGGAGTGCCAGTCCGCACGTAAGGCAGCCGTTCACATGGCGGTTGCGCTCGGTTGCTTCGATATCGTCAATTCCGAAATGGTTTCGGAGGGCGGCGACCGCGAGTTTGACGGTCACGGCACTCTGATCGCCATCGAGGACACGGAATGCCGCAAGCGTAATCCCGAGTTCACGAAAGAGGAAGTAGAGGCCGAGTATAAGCGCATCTACAACCTCAACAAGGTTATCTGGCTTCCGCAGCCTATGCTCGAGGACGACGACTATCGACTGGGCATCCTCGACGAGAAGGAAGACGGAACTCCCGTCTTTGGCATGAGCTTTGCAGCTCACATTGATGAGATGTGTCGCTTTATCACTCCGAACAAGATTCTTCTTGCCGAGGTGTCCGATGAAGAGGCAGCCTCGAGCAAGGCTGGAGCAGAGTCTCGTCGCCGCATTGAGGCAGCCTACGAGATCCTGAGCAACGAAACGGACTGGGAGGGCAAGCCCTTCGAGATCGTTCGTATGCCCACCGCCGAGCCTATTGAAGTCGTTATCGCCCCTGGCGATGAAGATTACGAGCTCTATAAGGGCTTCATCGACGAAATGGGCGGCAAGTTTATGGATGGCACCCCCTGGCCCGAGGGCCCCGTCCACTTCTACGCCGCAGCGAGCTACTGCAACTTCCTGATTTGCAACGGCGTCGTTCTTGGCCAGCGTTATTACCACGAGGGCATGAGCGAGGTCGTGAAAGAGAAGGATGAGCAGGCCAAGGCAGTTCTTGAGAGCTGCTTCCCCGATCGCAAAGTCATCATGATTGATTCCCTCGCGCTTAACCTGTCCGGCGGCGGCGTGCACTGCTGGACTAAGGACGTGGCGGCCAGTCGTTAGTGAGCCTTAGAGCCTGCGCTCTTTGGCTTAGGCGCCACATGTACCGCTCCCCGAGGGATATCCGTGTTTTCCTCGGGGACACATTCAACAATAATTTTGATAATAATTCGAAAGGAAATAGGCATGAACAACAGCCTCCGCGGTCGCGACTACATCAACATCCATGATCTCTCCTCCGAGGATTTCCGCTATCTCATCAATCTTGCCTGGAACCTTAAGGCTCAGAAGAAGTCTGGTGTCGACCAGCGCTACTTCCCCGGCAAAAACGTCCTCGCCAACTTTGAGTGGGGCTCGACCCGTACTCGTTGCGCATTCGAGACCTCCTGCAATGATTTGGGCATGGGCTTCACTTATCTGACCAACTCCCACATGGGTGACTGCGAGACCGTCAAGGATGCCATGCGCGTCTTTAACGGCATGTACGATCTCATCGTCTACCGCGCACAGAAGGACGAGCAGTTCCTCTATGACGTCGCCGACCTGGTTGACATCCCGGTCATCAATGCCCTTACTCTCGGCGATCACCCGACTCAGATGCTCGCTGACGCTCTTACGATGGAAGAGCAATGGGGCGGTCTGCGTACGAGCCGCGGCAAGAAGATGGCTTTCGTTGGCAACTGCGCCGGCGCCCCAGTGTGGTATGGCCGTCTGTGCGCTATGCTCGACATGGACTTCCTCGCCATCGGCCCCGACGACCTCCGTCATCAGATGTGCAAGGAAATGATCGAAGAGGTGGAGGCCTGCTACGCCAAGTACGCTCCCAATAGGACCTTTACCATCACCTCTGACCTCGATGCCCTGGATGGCGTTGACGTTATCGTTACCGAGGAGTGGCGCTACATCAACCCCGAGTGCGGAGAAGAGGTTCTGGATCCCGACGACTACAACTCCTGGTTGGGCGATGCCGAGTCTCTGTACCCCTATCGCGTCACCAGCGAGCTGTGCAAGCGCACCAACAATCCCGACATCTTCTGCATGCATGAGCTTCCCTCTGTCCACAACGCGGATCACCGTGTTGGCAAGATGCTCCTCGACCAGTGCAAGAACGACCTTCATCGCGAGATCATCACAGAGGGTTTCGAGATTGCCGACGAGTGCTTTGAGGCCAACGCTTCGGTCATCTTCCGTGAGGCAGAGAACCGTCAGCACACCATCAAGGCCGTTATGTGTGCCCTTCTGGGTCTCTAGGAGCTGCGTCAATGGAAAATGCAAAGTTAAAGAGCAGCAAGGTTTACGCATGGGTTCTCGTAATCGCGCTCGGCCTTATGTCTGCCGGCACGACCGGATCCTATAGCGTCATCGCGGGCTCCTTCGTCGCGCCCGTGTGCGAGGAGTTCGGGTTTGACTATTCCATCTTCTCGTATTACTTCACCGCAACGCTCATTGGTCTTGCGGCAGCCCTTCCGTTTGTCGGAAAACTCATTCCCAAGGTCGTTGGCAAGGTTTGGCTCCCCGTTGTCGAGCTTATTTTGCTCGCTGCCGGCGCAGGCATGGCCTTCTACACCGAAGTCTGGATGTTCATCGCCGCTGGCGCCCTGATTGGCGTTTGCTTCGCCTTCACCACCGGCGTCGCTATGTCCGACGTTATTGACCAGTGGTTCAAAAAATCTGGTGGCCTGGCAATCGGTCTCGCTTGGGCAGTGAACTCGATTTACATGCTCATCATGAGTCCCGTCATCACCTCTGTCATCGAGGCCGCTGGCTGGAGAACTGGTTATCTGGTGCTCGCCGGTGTTTCCGCAGTGCTCATTCTCCCAGCTTCCATTCTGATCATCCGCTACAAGCCTCAGGACAAGGGCATGCTGCCCTATGGCTACGTCGAGGGCGAGACGGTCACCGAGACCGAGGAGACGACCGAGGATAGCACGCGTGGCGTTAGCTATGCGCGCGCCATTAAGTCGCCTGCCTTCTTCTTCTGCATCGGCTTCCTCTGTCTCGTTCAGCTCACTTGCTGCATGAACCAGCTCTTCCCGACGTATGCTTCCGAGGTTGGTTTTAGCCCCATGGTGGGCGGCTTCATGGTATCCGCTGCATCGCTCTTCGATCTGTTCCTCAATCCGATCGTCGGCACCACTTGCGATAGGTTCGGCAGCACGAAGGCCATTCTGGGCTGGCTCGCTGTCTCCATCCTCTCCTTTGTCATGCTCATGATGAGCAGCGGCAACTCGACGCTCAGCATCCTCGCAGCAGGCGTGAACGACGTAATGTACGTCATCGCTGGCACTGCCCTGACCGTTTTGGTTATGGATGTCTTTGGCTCCCGCGATTTCGGTCGCATCTTCGCGCTGATCTGCTCCGTGGGCTATATCGTCGGCGCCTTTGGCATGCCCGTTATGATGAAGGTCTATGAGCTTGTCGGCTCCTTCCAGGGCGTCTTCATCTTCTGCATCGCATGCAACGTTATTATCGGCCTGTTCTTGCTGCTGGCAAAAAAGACTGGTAAGAACCTCTCCTGGGACGAATAGTTCGATTCGTCTTAGACATACGCTGTAGGGCTTAACCTGCAGCCGCTTTGGGGCATCGACTAACATCGGTGCCCTTTTTCATCGAATGTGACAAAGGAGCAGCCACTTTGTCACATTGAGTGGCATGTAAATCGAGGTCTAATACTTTTCCGAGAAGTGAACGAGTCAAAATGGACCCCCGAAGCGTCGACACTTTTGAGATGCAATTTCCTGCGGTTTTGCCAGTCAAATCCTGCGGTTTTGACGTCTAAAAATGTCGATGCTTCGGGGGTCCAAATACAGCCGTTCACTTCTCGGAAAAGTATTAGACCTCGAGATATAGATGATGTTTGCGAGCGGCAATTAGAGCGTAAGCTTTTAGTTCTTCTTTGCAGAGAGCATGAGTCTAATTTCCGGATGGGTGTATTCGTCGAACTCTTCCTTGGGCTCGGTGTCAAAGGTGTAGTACGACTTGATAGATTCGTCCTCCGTCTTGATGCTGATTTCTTCATATAGGGATCCGGCTAAAAATGCCTGTTTAAATTCATCCGACAGGCTGCATGGCGTGAGGAGGCCCGGTGTGGCAACGGAAATGTCCAACCCGTTGAGCGGGGCGCAGAGCGTCGCGATATCCTGCTCGGCGCGGGCGAGGTTGTCTGCAAGGCTTTCCTCGGGGTCGATCTGACTGGTGTAATCGACGTCCGTGAGCATGCTGTCTGCATCAAAAGAAAGGTAGACATAGGCTGCTTGAGCGCCGAGGTCATTATCGCGTAGATAGCCGATTATGCGGTAGCCGTAGTCGTGATATGACACGTATGGGTCGTCTGCTGCGACGCGTTCGCACACGGGCTCCAAGGCATCTTGCGCGATGGCGAGCTGCTCGGCGGCTGCAGCCTTTCTTGCCTGAAGCTCGTTATTTCCCTGGATAAACTGCGGGATGTAGACGCCAAGCAGCACAATGACGGGCACCACTGCGAGAGCTATGACCTGCTTCTTGACGCTTGGAATCGTCACGCCGTATGCGTTTGCCATGGCCTCGGCATTGCTCGAGGTTTCGGCTAGCACGTCTGCCGCCGTGGCGACTGCCCCTACGGCGCCGGCGACCTCGGCGGCACCGCCCAGGTCGCGCGCGAGATCGTTATCGCTGTTCTTGAGCATGCGGCCGGCAGCTTGCGCGGAAAGCACGCCGGCGACCTCCGCGGAACGGTCCTTGTTAGTCTGGGCTACCGCAAGCCTGCTCTGCAGCTCCTTCCACTGTTTGCCCTGCATTCCAAAGCGCGGCGCAAGAGCGCAATAGCAAAAGATGGCGAGTTCGATTGCGGTGAGTGCGATGGCGGTACATATGCCCGCGGGTTGGAATTCCTTTTGGTGGAACGCGATATCGTTGATCATTTGGAGCGGCAACATCAACAGGCATGCCACGAACGACATGACGAGTGCGGTCGCTGCGATCTTGGGGTATGTGCAGTACCGCTGGATGCGTTTCTTTTCTTGTTCGGTGAGCTGCTGCATGGGGCCTCGACTCTCATCGTTTTTGGGCGATGCGCACATGCTCTTGAGTATAGATGAGTGGAGGGTGTCTGTTGTTCAGACATAGCGGTCAACAGCGTGCTGTTGGCGGTCGTCGTGATCATGAACGTCGTTTTTGGAGCATGGAGCCGCTGTCATGGGGCGAATGACGCGCAAGGGGGCTGTCGCGGGACAGCCTCTCGCTGTTTGTGAGCGCCAGCAAATCGAAGGTGAATGGTTTCCCGAGAAGTGAACGACCTATTCTGGACCTCTGAAGCATTCGCACTTTTGGATGCAAAAACCGCAGGATTTGAGTGATAAAACCGCAGGAATTGGTCTTCCAAAAGTGTCGATGCTTCGGGGGTCCGATTTTACTCGTTCACTTCGCGGAAAAGCATTCACCTTCGTTGCGTGAGGCGACGGATGGAAGGGTGATTATCGTCAAGTAGCTACCTCTGCCTTGTGAATCATCTGAAGCACAAGGCATAATGCATGTGACAAGGGGGCAGTCCCTTTACCGCATTGATCTGAGAGTAGATGTTGATGATTCTATCGTTGGCCCCTATGGAGGGGATTACTGGGCATGTGTTCCGCCGCGTGCATGCGGAGTGCTTTGGTGCGCTCGACTGCTACTACACGCCGTTTTTGCCGCCGCCGCGGGTGGGAAACCGCTTTGGCGGCAAGGCGTTTAAGGAGATCGATCCTGCCAATAACCAGGGGCTCAACGTAGTGCCTCAGCTGATGTCTAAGAACGCGGACGAGTTTGTATGGGCGGCACAGGTGCTCGCCGACATGGGCTACCGCGAGGTCAATCTCAACCTTGGCTGCCCCTCGGGTACGGTTGTTGCCAAGGGTAAAGGATCGGGCTTTCTGCGCAACCTCGACGAGCTCGAGGTGTTCTTGAGCGATGTGTGCGAGCGGTCACCGTTGCCGGTATCGGTCAAGACCAGGCTGGGGCTTGAGAGCGACGACGAATACGAGCGTGTGCTCGATCTGTATTGCCGCATGCCGTTGGCAGAGCTGATCGTGCACCCGCGCGTGCAAAAGGACCGCTATACGGGATCGCCGCGCAAGGAGTTTTACGGCGAGACGCTGGAACGCGCGCCGTTCCCCGTGGCCTATAACGGTGACATTTTCGATCTTGAGGATATGGACGCGCTGGTGGAGGCCTATCCCGGCACGCGCCATGTAATGCTGGGGCGTGGCTTGCTTGCGAATCCCGCGCTCGCTCGCATGGTCAAGGGTGGCCCTGCTGCAACGGCTGCTGAGCTGCAGCGCTTCCACGACACGCTGTTTGCGGCCTATGCAGAAGAGATTGGCGGCAATGCGGTCTTTCGCATGAAGGAGTGGTGGTTCTACGCCAAATGCGCCTTCGCCGACCCCGCTACCGTTCACAAGCTCGTACGCAAGACCAAAAAGGTCGACGAATACCGCGCCGCCGTCGAGCGCGTCTTTCGCGAACAGCCACTTGCGCCCATAGCACGCTTCCACGGCTAGTTAGTCGTTGGGGACGCACTTTAACGACTAGTCATTTAAAAGAACGTCCCGAATGACTATGTTGCAAAATACCGTACGCCAGCATCCAAAGATGTCGAAAAATGTCGACTTTGGATGCTGGCGTACGTCTTTGGGCTCGGTGGATAACTAGGCAATCATTGCATCGATCGTGATGAGCTCCCTGAGTCGCTCTGTGCGTGTCTGCCCATGGCGCTTTGCTTTTGCGTCAAACGCATCAAGAACCGACTCACCCACACGTGCCGATAAAACAATGCTTGGCTCATCAGAGATCGGCGGTCTTCCCAGCTTGATGGTGCGACCCTTCGGCCACTTATCTTTTTCGTATGCCTCCGCGGCTTTCTCCAACTCTCCGGGGGGCAAACCCCATCATCTTTTCGAGCTGCTTAGCGTCCATAGCGCCCCCTATCGATTGACATAATGTCGAGCGCTGGTTCTCGGAATCTCTTTTTGTATACAGTTTTGTAGACAAAAATACAAGCAGTTTATCAAGCTAATTAGCGTGTATTGACTAGTTTTTTCGATAGGAAATGAGCATCGATGGCTTCGATATTTCTTCGCTTTCCAGTCTGGAACATGAGCGCTCATTGAACCTGCAGAGGGGGCACTTTAACAAACTATCGAGATTCTGGTCAGGAGCTTTCACCGGTCTTCGGTGGTGAGAACAGCTCAATTCGCGACACAGTGTGTCGCGAATTGGAGTAGTCGCTGAGTGTTCTTTAACAACTAGTCATTCAAGAAAAGAGTGTCTAAGTGCCAGAATTGCCATTTTGAGTCGTCCCTAACGACTATTCTGGAGGGCTGTGTGCAAAAAAGGGCAAATATGAGTACTGTTGCCATTATGGTTGCATTTATTTTTTTCAAAAATGAGGTCCCTGATGAGATTTAATACCATTAGGCGTCTCTTTTATTGAACATATGGGGAGGAATAACGCCGTCTGCGGGCGCTTGGGGCGTTGAATGATCCCTGAAATGATTAAAATCGCTGTTACTAAACAAGTAGCAGTACTCATATTTGCCATTTTTTGAACACGGTCCTCTAAGGAGCCCTTTCCAGAGATGTCAGATGGCCTCAAACAGCCATAATCCAAAGGTCGTCTCAAACAACCAGTCATTTAAGAACGTCCCCAATGACTACCCATGCAAAAAACTGTACACCAGCATCCAAAGATGTCGAAAAATGTCGATTTTGGATGCTGGTGTACATGTTTGGGTCGTATGGGTTGGGGCCAGCCGACCGCAATAGAACGCTAGAGCAGGTTCTCCTGCGCCCACGCGATGATGTCGCTCGATTCGTAGAGTGGCTTGCCGTCGATGAACAGGCAGGGAACCTGGCGTTTTCCGCCGACGGCGATGAGTGTCTGCTCGGCATCGGTATCGGTCGAGATATTGCGCTCGGGAATGGTCACGCCGTTATCGGCAAGGAAACGCTTGACCTTTATGCAATACGGGCAGCCGGTCATAACGTACAGCGCGAGCTCATGATTAGTAGCCATGGGTCTCCAATCGGTTGAGGTTTTGATTGAAATACCCAAAGCCGCCGCGGTCTATGCGCGCGTCAACGACGACTCGATGGCCTGAACTAGAAACGCCGTGGCTCCGGTGCCGCATGGCTTGTCGTAGTAGTCGATAAAGCGCTGATCGGCGAGGTAGCCGTGGGCGAGCCCCAGATAGGCCTCGTCTTGGGGCTCGCTGCCCCAGTTGAGAGCTATCCAGCGGTGATGCATCGCGACGAGCTTGCGAGCCTCGCTTCCATCCGCATCGCCGTCGCCCATGGCAATCGAGAGCTGACCCAGAATAGCGCGTTCAAGTTCCTTCATGTCGTTCCATGTCTGATGATCCATGTCCAGTAACGTTTCGTTTGCTGCATCGATAGCCTCATCGCCATAGCGCGACCGCGCCTCGGCACCGTAGCGCTCCTCGTTTTCCTGCACGGTGTGCCAGCGCTCCAGCTGTGGCAGCACGGCTCCCATGAGCGAGACGGCTTCGTCGAGCGACATACCGGTGTTTTGTGCCAGCCGCGGGGCACAATCTTCAATCATCGCCTCCATGGTGGTGTCGTAGGTGTACTTACCGTGGTCGTAGCACCACTTGCAGTAATGGTCGGTCGTGGCGCCCGTGGCGTCGGTGCCGCAGTCGTCGGGCGTGAGTATCATGCCGCAGCTCTGGCAATAGCGCTCGGGCATTTCGAGCAGATGAGACAGGGGCTCGCCGGTCACGGCGGCGATGAGCTTCATCATGTCGATGCCCGGTGTGACCTCGCCGCGTTCCCAACGGCTGACGGCTTGGCGTGTGACGAAGAGCTTGGTGGCGAGCTGCTCCTGGGTAAGGTGATGGACGCGACGGACAGCAATGAGCTTTTCTGCAAAGGCCATAGCGGTTCCTTTCTGCTGGTTGATGGCTTAAGCATACGCGGCAGCAGGTGCCCTTCCAAGCAACCGTTGGTTGCACGACGGGGAACCGCGGCGAAGAATTGCGCGCAACGCCCCACACCTCCATGCCGTACAATGACCGGCATGGAACCTATTGCACACATACATACCGATCTGCCGCAGAAGTTTGGCATTCCGCGCAACAGCTTTTTGGCGCCCCATCTGCAGGGACGCATCGTGTTTGAGCCGGAATTTGCCTCCAGTGCGGCGGTCGAGGGTCTGGACTCCTTCTCTCACCTATGGCTGCTGTGGCGCTTCGAAAACGGAACGCCCGGCGGCACGGCTAAGGACATAGCTGCCGATGCCAAGACGCAGGACAGGTCCGGCACCAACGCAAAATGGTCGAAAACCGTGCGCCCGCCGCGGTTGGGTGGAGCCAAGCGCGTGGGCGTGTTTGCCACGCGCAGTCCGTTTCGCCCTAATCCCATCGGTCTTACCTGCGTCAAGCTCGATCGCGTCGAGCTCACCGACAATGGTCCCATCATCCATGTGCTGGGGGCCGACCTGCGTGACGGCACGCCCATCTACGACATTAAGCCCTATATTCCATTTGCCGACTGTCACCCAGATGCGACGGGCGGCTGGATTGAGGGTACTCCGTGGCAAGAGCTCGACGTCGAGTTCCCACAAGCGCTGCAGGATATGGTCCCGCCCGCAAAGCTCCCTGGTTTGGTCGAGGTCCTTCGCCAAGATCCGCGCCGCGCGGGCAGCAAGCACGAGCCAAACCGCGTTTACCATTTGGCTTACGCCGGGCTTGATATATCGTTTACGGTCGACGGCGCCAGGTTGACGGTAACCGCCATCAACGACGCGCGGGACTAACCATCCGTCCGTATCCGTCAAAAACAACGCCTAACCCCGCTCCAAAACCGCCCACGCTGGTGGACAATAACGCCTACCAAAACAATCAACTTTGCACGGGAGTTCAGCATGAAATACGACTTTAGCTCGCTTATCGACCGCCACGGCATGGACTCCATCGCCGTTGACTCCTGGGGCGAGATCCCCGGTATGGCTCCGAACGCACCCGACGAGGGCTTCGACCGCATTCCCATGTGGGTGGCCGACATGAATTTTGCCACGGTGCCCACGGTCCAGGAGCATATCATTCAGCGCGCTCAGCATCCCATGTTTGGCTACTTTAACCCGCGCGCCGAGTACTTCGACCGCATCATCGAATGGCAGAGCCGCCGCAATGGCGTCGAGGGCCTGCGCCCTGAACATATCGGCTACGAAAACGGCGTGCTGGGCGGTGTCGTGTCGACGTTGCGCGCGTATGTCCAGCCGGGCGATGCGGTGCTGGTCCATAGCCCCACCTACATCGGCTTTACCAAATCCATCGAAGCCGCGGGCTATCGTATTGTCCACAGCCCGCTTAAGCTCGACGATCAAGGCGTGTGGCGTATGGACTTTGAGGACATGGAGCACAAGCTCGCCCAAAACCACATCCATGCCGCGGTGTTCTGCTCGCCGCACAATCCCTGCGGCCGCGTATGGGAGCGCGACGAGATCGAGCGCGCCATGGACATCTATCGCCAGCACGATTGCGTGGTGATCTCGGACGAGATTTGGTCCGATATCATCCTGCCGGGGCACAAGCATATCCCGACGCAGTCGGTGAGCGAGGATGCCCGCATGCGTACGGTTGCCCTCTACGCGCCCAGCAAGACGTTCAACCTGGCGGGCCTGGTCGGCAGCTACCACATTGTCTACAACGAGACGCTGCGTGACCGCATGTGCGCCGTGTCCGACAAGACTCACTACAACGAGATGAATGTCCTCTCCATGCATGCGCTTATCGGTGCCTATCAGCCGCAGGGCTACGAGTGGGTGGACGAGCTCAACCAGGTACTTGCCGGCAATATCGAGTACTTCTGCACGTATGCAGAAAAGCACTGGAAGGGCGTCGCGTTTTCACGTCCGCAGGGCACGTACATGGTGTTTCTGGACTGCACCGAGTGGTGCCGCGAGCATGGCCGCGATATTCAGTGGTTGCTCGACGAGGGGGCGCGCGTGGGCGTGGGGTATCAGGACGGCCGCCCGTTCCACGGGCCCTGCCACATTCGCGTGAATCTGGCGCTGCCGCTTTCGCGCGTGAGGGAAGCGTGCGACCGCCTGGACCGCTACGTTTTTAATGCACGGTAAGCGTGCGCTGCATGTGGGGCCTTCTGCCAAGTTGGCTAGAAGGCCCCGTGTGGTAAGGCATCTGTAACCATTGGGCGCAGACCTGCTGAGAGGCTTACTTTTCTTGAATCTGCTTGCCGCAAAGATGCTCAATTGTAATCTCGTAGAGCTGGACGCCCTTAATGTCCTTGGCGATTTCCTCTTCGACTTCTTCGGCAGAAGGGTAGTACTTAAGCGCGAGCTGGCGAACTTTATCTTCGATAAAAGCAGGGGTGTCATTCGCCAGGCGACAGCGGCCAAAGACCACGGTACTCATAACGTAGGGAGCCCAGTCACCGTCCTTGTACCACTCGTTGCCGTAAACGGTAAAGCAGACCTTGTCATCGCGCTTGAGTGAATCGACCTTGTGGCCAGCCTTGGCGCCATGGAAATAAATCTTGTCGTGCTCGGCGTCAAAGAAGTAGTTGACGGGAATGGCGTACGGGTAGCCATCGTCGCCGTTGACGGCAAAGACGCCGCGCTTGCAGGTAGCGAGCAGTTCGCGCGCTTCCTCGTCGGTGATGGCGCGTTTCTTTCGACGTAAGGGCCTAAACATCGTTGGCTTCCTTTCTGGTCGTGCGTGGTGGTTGAGCACAAACTATAGCGAAACGGATCCGTTTTTCTTGATGCGCGCGAGTATGTTTTTGAGCTTGTTAAAGTCGAGCGGTTTGGACAGATGGGCGTTCATGCCGGCATCGTGTGCCGCCTTGGCGTCCTCGGCAAAGGCGTTGGCGGTGAGCGCGATGATGGGGATATCGGCTGCATCGACCTTCTCGCTCAGACGAATCGCGCGGGTTGCCTCATAGCCGTCCATGCCCGGCATCATGATGTCCATCAGAATCGCATCGAAGCTGCCGGCGGGACGACCAGCGTATAGGTCGACCGTTTCGTTGCCGTCGGCGGCGCGAGTTACGACGATGCCCTCGCTTTCGAGTAGAGTCTGGGCAATCTCGGCATTGAGCTCGTTGTCTTCTGCCAAAAGGACGTTCATGCCGGCAAGCGAGCAGCTGTTTGTCTGCCTGCTCGCATCCTCTCTAGCCTGAGGGTTCTTGTCGATATCGAGCGGAATCTGGACGTTGAACGTACTCCCCACGCCAATCTCACTCGAAATCTCAATCGTACCGCCCATCAGTTCAATAAGCGACTTGACGATTGGCATGCCCATGCCGGTTCCTTGGAACTTACTGCGCGCATCGTCACCTTCTTGGGCAAACGGTTCATAGATATGCTTTAAAAACTCGGGAGCCATGCCAATGCCGGTATCCGAAACGCTAAAGCAAAAGAGCGCGCGCCCATCATCGAGTGGCTTGGTCTTTGAACTAAAGGTGACGGAGCCGCCGCGCTTGTTGTACTTGATGCTGTTGTCTAACAGGTTGATTATGATCTGTCGGATATGGGTGGGACTGCCGATCATGTATGGCCCCGTGGCGTACGGCAGACTATTGTCCTGCATTGTGATGCCGTTATCGGATGCGCGGAGCTTGCACAGCACCAGCGTATCGTCACAGAGCTCTTTGAGGTTAAAAGGCGCATGTTCCAGAGTTAGCTTGCGGTCTTCGATTTTGCCCATCTCGAGGATGTCGTTGATCAGCGAGAGTAGGTGATTGGCGGCAACACGCGCCTTGGCGCGGCTTTCGCGGGCGGCCTGCATGTCGCCGTCTTTCAATTCCTCAATTTCGATAAGACCCAGGATGCCGTTGAGTGGCGTACGGATGTCGTGGCTCATGCGCGTGAGGAATGCCGTCTTAGCGGCGTTGGCGGCATCGGCTTTCTGCTGTTCTTTCTGCGCGCGGTGAAGCGACCAGACAAGGATGACGATGCCGGTGAGCAAAATGCAGATGACGACTGCCGCAATGACGATGCGGTTGCGGTAGAGAAGTCGAAACGCATCCGATTCTTGCGCCGAGTACGATGTGGGGGAATAACTGCTTGCAGAGAGCGATTCGCCAGCATTGACGATGCCCTTATTAATGATTCCCAACAGCACGGGCTTGCCGCGCGAAATCAAACACGATAGCTGTGCCGTGTCGGTGAGCTCCTGTGTTTGGAAATCCTCGATATCGTAGGTGTCGCGGATGGTTTTCAAGCGCGTGCTGGGGACAATGATGCAACTTGCCTCCCCCTTATTGAGGGCTTCGCGTACCTCGTTGTCATTCGGATACTCGGTTACCTTTGCGTCGGGGAATAGGTTTGCGAGCTCAAAACGGTTGACGATCGCGTCTGCTGTGCAAGCGATGTTCTTAAGGTCACTGTTCAGGTTGCTGCTGCTGTGAATGGCGGCTAGGGAAACCGTTCCCATCGGGTTTGACAGGATGACCCCTGCCTGCTCGGCAAGCCAGTAGTCGCGAAACAACGGTAGGGCGACATCGATGGTCCCTGTGGAAAGGGCTTTGGTCATTTGCTCGTTGTTCGAGAACGCTACTGTTGCAACCGTAATGCCAAACTTGTCGTGCAACGTCGTTGCAAGCGAGGCGAGCGACCCTTCCATTTCGCCGTCGTCATTTTGCGTGCAGTAGGGGAGTTTGTTTTTAAGATAGCCGATCGTGATGGTGTTGTCGTTTGCTTTGAGCCAGGAGCGCTCGGGGCCGGTGAGCGATGATGAGCCGCTGTTTTGGGCCGAGTAATTCGCCTTGACCTCGTCGTTATAGCGTGGGTTGACGCGGGCGATTGCCGTCATGGCGGCATTGATATCGTTCATCAGGTCGGGGCGGCTTTTGGGGACGGCAAAATAGTAGTCACTCGAGCCAACGTAGAACATGGGCGACGCATCGGGCGACGAGATGGTGTCGTTCATGATGACGGCGTCGACTTCGTCGTTTGCGAGTGCGTCAAAGAGCATGGAGCCTCCGTCATACTCCCTGTATGTGCAGGTGATTCCTTCGTTGGCGAGCCACTGCTGGCCAACGAAGGTTTGCATAACACCGGAGTTGCAACCGATGGTAAGGCCCTGGAGCGCTTGGGGGTCACCCTTGGCCAGGTCGTCGCGATCGGGCTTGGCGTAGATGTAGTAGCGCTCGGCGCCCTCGGGGTTCGAGGAGAAGAGCAGCTTTTGGGCGCGTTCCTCGGAGTAGGAGATGTTGGGCATGAGGTCGATTTCGCCCGCCTCGAGCATGTCCATAAGCTCGGTGAAGGTGCCGGAGACGTATTCGTATTGCCAGCCCGGCGTGTAGTATGACAGCGTCTGCAGGTAGTCATAACCCCAGCCCGAGAGACGCTCGCCGGGGGTGCCGTCCTGGAAGCCTTCGTTGTTGATAAGCCAGCCAACGCGGACCGTCTTGACCTGCTGGTCAGAGTCGGCGGCAAAGGCGGGGACGGGTATGACGGCGCTCAGCACGGCGAACGCAGCAAGCGCGACGGCCAGGGTGCGACATATAACTGAACGAAGGACAGCGGAAGCTCTCACGTGCAATCCTAACGAATCGAGACAATACCGCATAAGGATACCAGCTCAGCCTGCCCAGTCGGCCGCCGCACCGCTAAACGGTCCCGTCCGGCAGTTGGGGACAGTCCCTTTCTGCCGGCACAAAAGGAACGTCCCTAACTGCCGGTTGCCTAACTGCCGGTTGTGGGACAATACCGAGCAAACGTGATTGGGCGTCTGGGGAAAAGGGGTCGCGATGAAAAAGCTGAGGACGCTTGCCGATGTTTTGCGCCAGGCCGGTTTCGTGCGTATCACGGGCCTGTTCCTCGTCTTCTATCTGCTGTGCTCGACGGCTGTCTGGCTGTCCGAGCCCACGACCCTTACGTTTGGCGATGGTCTCTGGTTTAGCTTTGAGACCGTCTCGACCATCGGCTTTGGCGATATCCCGGCCGAAACGCCGGTCGCCCGTGCTATTACCGTCGTCCTGAGCGTCATCAGCATCTTCTACATTGCCATGCTCACGGGTGTGGCGGTGAACTACTGCAATACGCTCATCAAGCTGCGCCAAAAGGACACCATGGCGCGCTTTATGGACGATCTGGAGCATTTGGAAGAGCTCGATCGTGACGAGCTCGCCGACCTGTCGCGCCGTGTGCGCGAATATCGCCGACGCCAACGCTAGAACGGGCGCCGCGCGTCACGACGAGGGGGACTGAATATGAATATCACGGTATACCTGGGCGCCAGCGTCGGCAATGACCCGGCGTTTCTGCCTGCGGTGCAAGAGCTGGGCAACTGGATTGGCTCCAACGGGCACGCGCTGGTATACGGCGGGTCCAAATCGGGCCTGATGGGCGCGCTCGCCGATAGCGTACTCGAGGCAGGTGGACACGTGACGGGCGTTGAGCCGAGCTTTTTTATAGAGGCCGAGTTTCAGCACGACGGCATCGATGACCTCATCGTGACGAGCGATATGGCCGAGCGCAAAGCCAAGATGATTGAGCTCGGTGATGCGTTCATCGCCTTTCCCGGCGGGACGGGCACGCTCGAGGAGATTGCCGAGGTCATGTCCGCGGTGTCGTTGGGGCACCTGAGTGCTCCGTGCATCCTGTATAACCTTGACGGTTACTACAACGACCTCAAGGCGCTGCTCGGGCACATGATTGATAAGGGGCTTTCGAGCCCGAGGCGCCAGCACGGCATCTACTTTGCCGACGATTTGCGCGAGATTGTCTCGATTATCAACGGATAAGTCTTGAGCCTGCCCCACTATGACTCCCAATGGTGCCGTTTGTGGCGCAGATGGTTGGCTTGTCTGGGCAACGCTCGCTCTACAATAAAACATAACTATGTCGACTTTGACCGCGGGAGGACCCGATGGACAACCTTGCCAAACCCACAAACCGCGTGCTGTTTTTAGTTAGCGTTGCCGTGACCGGTGCGTTCGCAGGTGCCGCGGTCTGGCTGTTCTTTTTTGCGATGGAGCACGGTATCGACTATCTGTGGACCGAGATCCCCCACATGCTGGGCGCGGCGTCGCCCGAACTCGCCAGCGGCCCGTTCGGTTTTCTGCCGTATCCGTTTTTCGTCTGCCTGCTGGGCGGCCTGCTGATCGGCCTGTACGAAAAGCTTACGGGCACCAAGACCGACGACCTCAACCAGGTGATGGCTAAGGTTAAGCAAGACGGGCGCTACCCGTACGACAACCTGGGCAAGCTTTCGCTCGCGGCATTGCTGCCGCTGCTGTTTGGCGGAAGTATTGGACCGGAGGCCGGCCTGACCGGCGTTATCGCGGGTCTGTGCAGCTGGGTCGGCGACCGCATGCGCCGCTTTGGCGCCGAGTTCAGGGAGCTCACGCTGTTGGGCACCCAGGCCGCGCTGACGGCGCTCTTTACCGCGCCCGTCTTTGGCTTTGTGGCGCCGCTCGCCGGTAGCGCCGACGGCCAGGGCGAAGACGCCGGCGATGGGTCCGCGTCCGGCGAGATCACCATCAAGCTGCCCAAGGCACAGAAGACGGTGGTCTACGGTATCGCGATCGCTGGCGGTCTGGGCACCTACCTGCTGCTCGGCCAGGTTATGGGCGGCGGCATGGGCATGCCCAGGTTCGAGGCCGCCGAGGTGGGCAACCTGGAGCTTGCCTGGCTCATCTCGCTGGCGTTGGTTGGCACCGTTTGCGGCTGGCTGTACTTTGTCTCGGAGCACGCGAGCGAGGCGCTGTCCCATGCAATAGGGGAGCGTCCTGTCGTCAAGGCCATGCTGGCCGGTCTGGCGCTCGCCATCTGCGGCACGGTCTTGCCCTACACCATGTTTGCCGGCGAGACCCAGGCCGATGTACTTATGGAGACCTACCTCACCATTCCCGCCGGCGTGCTTATCGCGACCGGTCTTGTTAAGGCCATGCTGACGCCCGCCCTCATCAACCTTGGTTGGCGCGGCGGCCACTTCTTCCCCGTTATCTTCTCGGGCGTAAGCCTGGGCTATGGCCTTGCCATCCTCACCGGCGCAGATCCGGTCTTTTGCGTCGCTGTCTGCACGGCATCGACGATGGGCGCCGTCATGCGCCAGCCTGTCATGGTTGTGGGCCTGCTGCTTATGTGTTTCCCACTCAAGGGTATCGTCTGCATGATCATCGCCGCAGCCATTGCCGCTGGCATTCCACTGCCCAAGCCGCTGCGCAAGTAGCGCGGCAGCGCGCGGTCAGTACAAACATCTCAAGTCCGGTGCGGGCGCTGTGTCACGGATTTGCGGGTGGACTGGATTTCGTTCGGTATCGGCGCTACTTCCAAATTGCAAGCGCGGCGGTGCCCAGTACGATGAGGACGAGACCGATGGCGCTGCGGCGGGAGAGTTTTTCGTTGAATGCCAGGCGCGCAAATAGCACCGATACGACAATCGATAGTTTGTCGATCTGCACCACGACACTCACCTGGCCTGCAGCGATGGCATAGTAATAGAGCAGCCACGATGCTCCAGTCGCGATGCCCGATGTTGCGAGAAATGTGAGTTCGCGCCGGTCAACGTGCGCGACCTGCTCCAGTTTTCCCTTGGCTGCCACGATTGCCCATGCCATAACCAGTACCACGCAGGTGCGGATTGCCGTGGCCAGGTTTGACTCGACGCCTTCGATGCCGATCTTGGCGAGGACGGAGGTGAGTGCCGCGAACACGGCGGCGCCGAGGGCGTAAGCGAGCCAGGTTCGGTCTTGCTGCTGCTCGGGTTCGGCGGACTGCTTCTTCTCGATCATTAAAAACGTGCCGAGGGTGATGACAGCGGTTCCCACGAGCTTAACCGCAAGGTTGCTCGTCTCGTCAAAAAGCGCGATGGCGACCAGCGCGGCGAGCACGGTGCTCATCTTGTCGACCGGTACGACCTTATTGACATTTCCGATGCTCAACGCCTTAAAGTAACAGATCCACGAAGCACCGGTAGCGAGTCCCGAGAGGACGAGAAAGAGCCAGGATCTGGGTTCGATGCTGCCAATGGTTCCAATGGATCCAGAAATGCCCGCCATTACCCAGGCGAAAACGAGCACCACGCAGGTGCGAATGGCCGTCGCGACATCGGAGTCGGTCTGCTTGATGCCGCATTTGGCCAAGATGGATGTGATGCCGGCAAAGAATGCTGACGCAAATGCTGCGACAACCCACGACACGGGTGCGGTGCCTCCTTGGATAATGGGTTTATCCTGCGAGTTTTATGGACATGAGGATACCGCCCCGCCATGAAGGTTTGATATGGCCGCGGCGAGACGGGGGTTATGTTCCGGGGAGCCATTTGGTGAAGGCTCGAATTGTCGATATGCTGTCGACTTCTCTTTGGTTTCCAAGATCTAAACGGCATGCTTCGAAGGGCGGCGGCGTTGTTGCTGCTTCGTCTTATCTAGTAAATGAGGTGGGGTGCCGCCCAAGTCCTTTAGCTGTCGATTACAGATCGCGTGCTCGATAGACCTTGGTGCTGACGGTGCAGCTGATTGCACATAGCGCGAGGGCCAGTACGGCAATTCCTGCGCACAGACCGCCAAGGACGGCAGGATCGGGATTCGCTCCGGCAATCGACATGAGCCAGTTGCTAATGGGGTTGGAAGAGCTCAGCATTGCCATGGTACCGCAGCCCATCAGGGCAAACAGGCCGACGGAAAGGCGCAGCGCCTCCATGTGTCCAAATCGAAAGAACAGCGGCTGTGCCAAAAACACCATCATGAGGGAGATGAGCATCGATGCGGCGGAGGCTATTGTGATCTCAAAGACGGTCTGTCCCGTCGAGGTCACGCCCGCACTGTTGAAGAACGGAAGGGCGATGATGTTCAAAAGCACGGCGGCGCATGCCATGACGGCCGAGAAAGCAATAACGCACAGGTAGCGTGCGCAGATGATGTCTTTGCGCGAGAACGGCAGCGTTGCCCGATAGCGCTCCCAGCCGTTTTGGTTATCGTAGCCAGCCAGTGAGTTCATGATTATGATGGGCGACATGGCGCTGACCGCGCAGGCGCCGGCGCTCATACCGGAATCGCCGTCCGATGCGTTGGCAAGGGTTAGCACGACGAAGATGAACAGGCCGACGCCCGCAATGCTCGGGATGAGCGTGCGAGCGATGGCGAGCTCGGACATAAAGGCGCGTTTCATTTCGAAGCCCCTTTCAGCGTGAGGCGAAGATAGTCATCAATGGTTGCCCGATCGCAGGGAATCTCGGGAAAGGCCTCGAGCGTTTCGCGACGGTTGGGCACGAGCACGTCCACGCTGTAGGCGTGGCGGGCGGCATGGGCACCTTCGACGCAAGCCATAAGCTCGGCGGCCTGCGCTTGGGTGCAGTGGGCGATGCCGGCTCGGTCGGTAATGTCCTCGCGCGGCAGGTCAAACACAATCGAGCCGTTATCGATGCAGATGACGCGGTCGGCGGCGCGATCGAGGTCGGACGTAATGTGGCTCGAGAGCAGCACGCTGTGCTGACCGTCGGCGACAAAAGCAAGCAGCTCATCGAGCAGTTCCTCGCGCGCCATGGGATCGAGGCCCGCGGTGGCTTCGTCCAAAAGGAGTAGCTTGGCATTATGGCTGAGTGCACAGGCAAGCTGCAGTTTCATGCCCATGCCGCGGGAGAGGTCCTTGACCTTTGTCTTGGGATCGAGGCCAAATCGGTCGATGAATCCGGCGAACGTTTTGCGGTCCCACGTGGGGTACGCCGGGCCTACGAGTGCCTCGATCTGGCCCACCTTGAGCGTTGAAGGGAAGGGGCATGTGTCCAGGACGAGACCGACGCGGGAGCGCAGGCAGCGCTGTGTCTCATCGGGCGCGTCGGCGCCACAGCGCTGCCCAAACAGGCGCACCTCGCCGGCATCGAGCTTGATAAGCCCGAGCGCGGCGCGAATGGTCGTTGTCTTGCCGGCACCGTTAGCGCCCACAAAGCCAACAATCTGGCCGGGCTCCACGGCGAGCGTGACATCGCGCAGCGAAAAACGGTCGCTCACGCGGCGTGAGACACCTTTGAGTTCTAACAAGTTTTGCATGGTATAGCCTTTCTTGCAGATGGCTACTGCATGGTTTCGGGGGCTACCAGGTCGAGCATCTCGTGCAGTTTGTCGCGCGTGACGCCCAGGGCTTCGGCTTGTTCTGCCGCCTGCGTAAGCAGCTCTTCGATATGGCAGAGCTGGTTTTCACGCAAGAGTTCTTGGTTGCCGTCGGCAACAAAGCAGCCCTTGCCCTGCACGGTACAGATAAACCCGAGCTGCTCCAGATCGGCGTAGGCGCGCTTGGTGGTGATGACGCTCACGCCCAGGTCGCTCGCGAGTGCGCGGATGCTGGGGAGTTTGGCTCCCGCGGCGAGCGAGCCCGAAAGGATTTGAGCTTTGACCTGCGAGGATATCTGCTCGTAGATGGGCTTGTCGCTCGAATTGGATAGGATAATGTCCACAGCGGCTCCTTAGCTGTTGGGCTACACGTGTATATAACCGGTAAGCACAGTATATATACACTATGCACAGTTACGCAAGAGACAAATTCGGATTAAGCCGGCTACCCAGACCCCAACTGATGAATTTGTCCTGATAGGTGCCCTATGGCGAGGTTTCACGGCTACAATAGGGCAGTTACATCGACGTAATGCATATAGAACGCAAGAAAGGATCCGCATGGCAAGCCTGTCGGATGAAATCTCGTCGCGCCGCACATTCGCGATCATCAGCCACCCGGACGCCGGTAAGACTACGCTTACCGAGAAGCTGCTGCTCTATACCGGCAGCATCCAGACTGCCGGCTCGGTCAAGGGCAAGAGCTCGGCCAAGCATGCTGTCTCGGACTGGATGGACATCGAGAAGGAGCGCGGCATCTCCGTCACCTCCTCGGTGCTGCAGTTCACCTATAACGGCGCCTGTGTCAACATTCTCGATACCCCCGGCCACCAGGACTTTTCGGAAGATACCTACCGTACCCTTATGGCCGCCGACGCTGCGGTCATGGTCATCGACGGCGCCAAGGGCGTCGAGGCCCAGACCAAAAAGCTCTTTAAGGTCTGCACACTGCGTCACATCCCCATCTTCACCTTTGTGAACAAGCTCGACCACGAGGCTCGCGATCCGTTTGAGCTCATGGAAGAGATCGAGAATGTCCTGGGCATCAATACGTATCCCATGAACTGGCCGATCGGCAGCGGCCGCAACTTCCGCGGCGTGTTCGATCGTCAGACTCGTCACGTCATTGCCTTTGAGGGCGACGGCCACGCCAACGCCACCAAGAAGGTCGCCGAGGTCGAGGCCGAGCTGGGCGATCCTTCTATGGACGAGCTCATCGGCGAGGAAAACCATAAGAACCTGATGGACGATATTGAGCTGCTCGATGGTGCCGGCGACGAGCTCGATTTGGATGCCGTGGCCTGCGGCAAGCTGAGCCCGGCGTTCTTTGGCTCGGCGCTTACCAACTTTGGCGTGGAGCCTTTCCTGAAGGAGTTCCTGCGTCTGGCCCCGACGCCGCGCGCCTATACCGATACGCTCACCAGCGAACCGGTCGATCCCTGCCGCGACGACTTTAGCGGCTTTGTGTTTAAGATCCAGGCCAACATGGACAAGAACCACCGCGACCGCATCGCCTTTGTGCGCATTTGCTCGGGCAAGTTCGAGCGCGGCATGGACGCCTTCCACGTGCAGGGCAACCGCAAGCTCAAGCTTGCCACGGGCACGTCGATGATGGCCGACGACCGCGCCATCGTGGACGAGGCGTACGCGGGCGATATCGTGGGCCTGTTCGATCCGGGTATCTTTAGCATCGGCGACACTGTGTGCTCCGGCAAGCGCCACGTGCAGTATCCGCAGATCCCGACGTTTGCCCCCGAGATGTTCGCTCGCATTACGCAGGTCGACACGCTCAAGCGCAAGCAGTTCGTCAAGGGCATGGAGGAGCTTGCCCAGGAGGGCGCCATCCAGATCTTCCGCGAGCTGGGTGCCGGCATGGAGAGCGTCATCGTGGGCGTGGTCGGCGTGCTGCAGTTTGAGGTGCTCGAGCGTCGCCTCAAGGCCGAGTACCGTGTTGAGGTTCGTCGCCAGCCGCTGCCCTATACGGACATCCGCTGGATCCAGAACGACCCCGACACTATCGATATCCCGGGCCTTTCGCTCACGCGCGACACCCTGCGTGTCGAGGACATGCGCGGCGGTAAGCTGCTGCTGTTCACGAGCCCGTGGAACGTGGATTGGGCAACCGACCACAATCCCGACCTGATCCTGTCGGAGTTTGGCAACGTAGCGTTTTAACGCATCGGCGCGATGGTCTTGCGGGGCTGCCGCGCCGGTTGCTTGCCTGATGCCGTGTGAGCGGCTATCATACCCACCGTCGTCTCAAGACCGGGGCGTCCGAGCAGTTCGGGTCCGATATCCTGCTCGTTAAACCTAAAACCAAAGGAGTACATAATGATCAAGAAGGTCATGGAGGACTACAAGGTCCTGTTGCGGAGCATTCCCGCGGCAACGGTTTCGCTGTTTTTCGTGAGTGTCATCATGATGAACCTGCTGGCCAACAAAGAGCTTATCAGCCTGCCGTATCTGGCGCTCGATTGCGGCTTTGTGGTGAGCTGGGTTTCGTTTTTGTGCCAGGACATGATCTGCAAGCGCTTTGGCGCCAAGGCATCCATCAAAATCTCTATCCTCGCGCTGGCAGTCAACCTTGCCGTGAGTCTGTGCTTTTGGGCATGCTCGCTCACGCCCGGCATGTGGGGCGCCTACTACGACACGGGCATGATCGAGGTCAACACCGCCCTTAACGCCACCATCGGCGGCACCTGGTACGTGGTGCTGGGCTCTTCGCTGGCAATGCTCGTTTCTGCCGTGGTTAACTCCACGCTCAACCAGTCGCTCGGCCGTATGCTCAAGAAGAATAACTTTGCGAGCTTTGCCTTCCGTTCCTATGTGTCCACGGGTGTTGGCCAGTTTATCGACAACCTGGTCTTTGCCATCGTGGTGAGCCACACGTTCTTTGGTTGGACCTGGGTGCAGGTCCTCATGTGCTCGCTGACCGGCGCTGTTGCCGAGCTGCTATGCGAGGTCTTCCTGAGCCCCGTGGGCTACAAGGTCGTGCGCGGCTGGGAGCGCGAGAATGTGGGTTCCGAGTACCTCGAGCGCCACGCAACCGCCTAAGGAGCAAGTATGCGGGTTTTGATCACGGGCGCTTCGGGCGGTATCGGAGCCGCGTGCGTGCAGCGCTTTTTGGACGAGGGCCACGAGGTCGTGGGCTTTGACCTGCTGCCGGCGGCGATCGAACACGAGCGCTACCGCCATCTGATCGTTGATGTTCGCGAGCCTAACTCGTTTCCAGGTGACCTTGAGCCTCAGGTAATCGTGAACGTTGCCGGTACGCAGGATTCGGCAGACGACATCGCCGCCAACCTGTATGGCACCATCAACGTGACCGAGCGCTACGCCTTTGTGGGAGAGGGGCTTGTCGCCAAGCCGGCGCCGTCTATCAAATCCGTGGTCAATGTGGGGTCGGCGAGCGGGCATACGGGATCGGAGTTTCCCGACTATGCCGCCAGCAAGGGCGGCGTTATCGCCTACACCAAAAACCTTGCAAACCGCCTGGCACCGCAGGCCATCGCCAACAGTGTGGACCCGGGCGGCGTTATCACGCCGCTCAACCGTTGCGTGATGGAAGACGAACACCTGTGGAACCAGATTATGGAGCTCACGCCGCTTAAACGCTGGGCTACCGCCCAAGAGATTGCCGAGTGGATCTACTTTGTGGGCGTGACCAACCGGTTTATGACCGGACAGAGCCTGCTCATTGACGGTGGCGAGGCCGGCCGCACACAATTTATTTGGCCCGAATAGGAAACGCGCCCGATGGAAAGCCGTCGGGCGCGTTTTTGATGTATCGATTTTTAGCCGAGGCAAGTCCAGTTGACGGGGGCCGAGCCGTGCTGCTCGAGTAGCCGATTGGCTGCTGAGAAGGGGTGCGAGCCCATAAAAGCAGGGAGTTCTGCCGTGGCACGGTTGGCTGAAAGCGGCGAGGGGTGCGTAGAGGCCAGGCAGAACTTGCCGGTTGCCTTGCCCGCGCCGGTCGCGGCGAGCTTGCCTTCGACCATCTGCTGGGCAAAGCGACCCCATGCCAAAAAGACTACCGGCTGGGGCAGCTGGCAGCAGCGCTCGATAACGTAGTCGGTGAGCGTGCTCCAGCCCAGTTTGGCGTGCGAGTTGGCGGCATGCTCGCGCACGGTGAGCGTAGTGTTGAGAAGCAGGACGCCCTGCTGTGCCCATGGGGTTAGGTCTCCCGTGGCGGGAATGGGGCAGTCCAGATCGGCATTGAGCTCCTTATAGATGTTGCGCAGGCTTGGCGGCAACTTGGTTTGCGTCGCGGGGACCGAAAACGACAGCCCCATGGCCTGGTTGGGTCCGTGATAAGGATCTTGACCCAAGATGACAACCTTGACCTTGTCGGCCGGCGTGTAGGCGAGGGCATTGAGGATGTCGTCTTGTGCCGGGTAGATAGTCTGCTCGGCACGCAAAAGGGCGATGCGCTCGAGCAGCTGGTTCGTAGTGTCACGTACCGGCTGCGGCGCATCGCTCAACCAAGTTGCTATGTTGCGGTCGCGGGTTGCGGTGTCCATGGGGCTCCTTTATGGCAGATGCTCTGTTGGCATCTATTGTAAAGGCGCGCCGGTTGCCTTTATGCCACGGCTGTATGAAGAGTGGGGTCTACGAGACTTGTTCGGGCGCTCCTGCTATGCGAGCCTGTCCATGTGCGCGGAGGCGCGGAAGCTCGACGGTTGCCACCATGACGCCGGTGAGGATGAGGGCGGCGCCAAAGAAGGCGATGGGGCCTAGGACCTCGTCGACCAAGAAGAACGAGAAGACGGCGGAGCAGACCGGCTCGAGCGAGAAGGCGAAGCCGGTGGTCTCGGCTGGCACGTGGGGCTGAACGAGCGTCTGGGTGATAAAGCCGTAGGCAGAGCAGATGAGTGCGAGCGCAACGACGACCACGATCTCGCTGGGCGTGCCGGGAAGCGTGAAACCGCCAAAGGTGAATGCGGCGATACCCGAGAATAATCCGCCGAAGCCCAGCTGCCAAACGCCCAGAGCCAGCGGGTCGACTTCTTCGACAAAGCGCTTGGCCACGATAATGTGGCTGGCATAGATAAAGGCCGAGAGCAGCATGATGATCGCACCGGGATTCAGGCTGGTAAAGTCGGCGCCCGAGAGCAGCAGCATGCCGCAGGTGACGATGGCGGTGCCGACGAGCACTTTGCGCTCGGGGGCACGGCGCAGCAGGGCGGCGTTGGCAAACGGCACGATTACGACCGTCAGGCTCTGCAAAAAGCCGGCAGTGGAGGCAGAGGTGAGGCTGGAGCCCAGGCACATGCAGGTGAGCTCGGTTGCCATGATGGCGCCGATGATGGCGGCGCGGACCATAAGGTCGCGGTTGATGCGCAGCGCGCGCTTGTGGAAGAGCAGCAGGCAGGCCGCAAAGGCGATGATGCAGCGCAACGCAACGATGCTCGTGGCGTTCATGCTGTCCATGCCGATCTTCATGAGGGGATACGAAAAGCCCCATGCGACGGGAACGGAAAATGAAAGCGCGATTGCCTTTTTGCGATCCATGGGACTCCTTTTGTTACAGAACGGTTTCGTATAAAGGATTCTGCTCCCAGATGTGGATGTAGTAAAGCGAATGTATCTTCAGTATGATTAAGAAATACTAATATTGGCAGAAAAAGCTCTGGCAAAACGTTTTACGGCTGCATTGATGTGGAGGCACAATGGCATCGCGGTATCAGATTGTTTGTATGGTGGTCGATCGCGGCAGCCTTAAGGGCGCGGCCGATGAGCTGGGCTATACACAAAGTGCGGTGAGCCAGGCCGTCAAGGCACTCGAGCGCGAGCTGGGCACTACGATTATCGAGCGCGGCAAGCAGGGCGTGTCGCTTACGCGCGACGGCAAGCAGTACCTGCCGTATCTGCGACAGATTGTAACTGCCGAGGCCGAGCTTGAGGGCAAACGTCAGGAGTTGCTGGGGCTCTCCTCGACTGATATTCGCATTGCGACGTTTACCAACGTGAGTCGTACCGTGTTGCCACGCGTGATCCGCGACTTTGGTGCGCTGCACCCGGGCGTACGCTTTACCCTCAAGCAGGGCGATTACACGCGCAACGCCCAGTGGGTGCACGATGGCGTGGTTGATTTTTGTTTTACGGCGCGCGGATTTACCGCTGGGCTCGAGAAGCGCGTCGTCTATCACGACGAGTTGGTAGCATTGTTGCCGGCCGCGCATCCGCTGACGGCAAAGGAAAAGGTGACACTCGCCGACCTAGCGTCCGAGCCGTTTGTGCTGCTGGATGAGGGCGAACAGAGCCTGGTGCTCGATGCATTCGCGGCGTATGGCCTGTCGCCGCACGTGACGAGTGAGGTGACCGACGACTACACCATCATGGCGATGGTGGAGGAGGGCCTGGGCGTGAGCATGCTCTACCGTCGTACTGTAGAGGGCATGCAAGCCGATATTCGTGTGCGGCCCATCGTGCATGCTCCCTCGCGCGATGTGGTGGCCGCCTGGCGCAGCTGGGACACCATGCCCATCGCCACGAGGCGCTTTATCGACTATATGAGCTCGCATATTGTCAATTAATGACTGGCGTGGCGTTGAGTGCTGTGTTTAGCGGGCTGTCGCTTTGGCTTGGGTGGCGCGATAGGTGCGTGCCGGGTGGCAAAGTAGTACCGCCACGACCATAAAGAACGCCGTGGTGCCCAGGCTGATGGGGTAGACCATCATGATGTTCGCAAAGGTGCGGAAGTGCGGGAACACGCAGAACACCCAATAGAAGCGGATGCCGCAGACGCAGATCATGGTGATGAGGGCGGGCGTGAGCGAGATACCAAAGCCGCGCAGGTAGCCGGACATGTTTTCGTAGAACATGCTAAAGGCGTACGCCGGGAAGATCGAACACACGCGGATATAGCCGATCGAGACGATGTTGGGATCGCTGTTAAAGAGCGATAGGATCTCGCGTCCCAGGCCGACAATAACGATGATCGTGGTGAGTGCAACGATACCGCCTTCGACCAGGCAGACCTTGAGCGTCTTGGTGCAGCGGTCGATCTGGCGGGCGCCGTGATTTTGTCCCACAAAGGTGGTGCAAGCCTGGCTAAAGCTGTTGAGCAGGTTGTAGCACACGTACTCCAGGCTCATGGCGGCGCTCGATGCCGCCATGACCTCGGTGCCCAGGCTGTTGATGGCGGACTGGATGATGATGTTGGCGACGGCAAAGACGGCGCTTTGGATGCCGGCGGGCAGGCCGATCTTGACGATGCGCTTGAGGGCGACGGGGTCGATAGCCAGGTCGCGTAGGGTGACGCGGACGACGGAGTCGGTCTTGAGCAGGCGGATAAAGAGCGTGGCGGCGCTGACGGTGTAGGCGATGGCGGTGGCGATGGCAACGCCCGCGACGCCCCAGTGGAGTACGGGGACAAAGATGAGGTCCAGGCCAATGTTGAGGACGGTGGACACGGCAAGCGCCTGCAGCGGCATGCGGGTGATGCCGACGGAGCGGAAGATCGCGGCCTCAAAGTTGTAGAGCAAGATCGAGGGCATGCTGAGCAAAAAGACGCGCAGGTAGAGCGAGGCGAGTGGCATGGTTTCGGCGGGAACGTTGAGCGCGGCGAGCATGGGCTCGGCAAAGATCTCGCCCAGTGCGATGACGACAAAGCCCACGAGCGCCATTAAAATCGAGGTATGGACGGCGCGTTTGACCATGTTTTGATCGTTGCGGCCGATAGCGTTGGCGATGACCACGTTGGAGCCAAGCGACATGCCGATAAACAGGTTGAGCATAAGACTGGTAAGCGGAACATTGGAGCCGACCGCCGCCATGGCGAGGGTTCCCTGGTCGCCCGAGAAGTTACCGATGATGACCGTGGCGATGAGGTTCGACAGCTGCTCCAAGATGCTCGTGGCGGCCACGGGGAAGGCGAACAGGGGAATATTGCGCCACAGCGAACCGGTGGTCATGTCAATGTGCTTAGATGCGGTATCAGCCATACGCTCTCAATCTCTAACATGCTCTTTCGTGCTTATTTGCGCAGACGATGATACTCCTAATGCAACCAGTCGGCACCTAGGGACGTTCCTTTTCTGTCGGCAGCTGGGGACACTCCTTGTAGTCATTGGGGACGTCCTTAAACGACTAGTCATTCAAGAACGTCCCCAATGACTAGGTGGGAAAGGCGTGCGACAATGGTGGGCGTTGTGTTGTTCGCGCTAAGGAGTTGCCATGTTGTTGTGTCCCGT
Source organism: Collinsella sp. CLA-ER-H11 (assembly GCF_040092445.1). Taxonomy (NCBI): domain Bacteria; kingdom Bacillati; phylum Actinomycetota; class Coriobacteriia; order Coriobacteriales; family Coriobacteriaceae; genus Collinsella; species Collinsella sp. CLA-ER-H11. The sequence goes on from NZ_JBBNLN010000002.1 coordinate 168,810, forward strand.
TTGCCATGAGCCGTTGGTGGACAATGAGCGCGGTGCTGCATGTGCGGGCGGACACCGGTTTGACCGTGCGCGCGAGGGCTATCTATATCTACTGTGCTCGTCCAAGAGCGGCGACTCCATGGGCGATCCCAAGTCACAGGCGCGCAGCCGTCGCGACTTTCTGAACCGCGGTTACTATGCGCCGTTGCGCGATACGATGGTCGAGCTCGTGCGCGAACGAGCTCAGCGGTGCGCGGCTACGTCGGACAAGCCGCTGCCCTTGCTCGACATTTGCTGTGGCGAGGGGTATTACACGAGTGCTATGGGCGCGGTGCCGGGCGTAGATGCTTACGGTTTTGACCTGGGCAAGGAGATGGTGCGCCTGGCCGCCAAGCGCGGCGATGCGACCTACTTCGTGGCCAACATGAAGGACATCCCCGTGGCCGATGGCGCCTTCGATATGGTGACCGAACTCTTTGCTCCCTTTAACGAGCGCGAGTTTGCCCGCGTGCTGGCGCCAGAGGGTTCACTCTATACCGTGGTACCGGGTGCTCGTCATCTCTTTGGGCTCAAAGAGGTGCTCTACGACACGCCGTACCTTAACGATGAGAAGCTGCCGAAGACCACCGAGCTCGAGTTAGTCGGAACGCAGCGGGTGTCTGCGAACATTACGCTCCAGACTCAGGCAGACATCGAGGCGGTGTTCCAGATGACGCCGTACTACTACCGCACGCGCCCTGCCGACAAAGAGCGCCTGGCAAACTTGGACACCCTTCAAACCGACATCGACTTCATCATCGCCGAGTACCGCCACAGCTAACAACCTGCCAAAAAGGGACAGGTTTATTTTGGTAGGTTTTATCTGGGCAAACGTAAAGGGCCGACCGCGGAGATGCGCGATCGGCCCTTTTTAGCTGCTTGATAGCAGGGGCTATGGGAGACAGGTGCCTACAGGCGGTCCTTGTTCTCGGCCTTAACGGCGTGTGCCTGCTGAACAAAGAACAGGTCGTACACCACGATGACAAAGGCGCCAAAGTTGATGGCGTCGCCGCCAAACGCGGGAAGCGTGAGCACCGCTTGGGCAAGCGTGGCGACCGCGGCAACAATACCGAGCTTAAACGCGCCGTCCACCTGTGAAGGCTTGTTGGCGCCCTTGATACCGGCGACGCCTGCGGCAAGGTCGACGAGACCCTTGGCGATAAGCACGACCGCCGCGAGCGTGGCGTACGAACCGTACGTGGAATCGAGACCGCCCGTGGCGATACCGACGCCGGCGGTGACGAGGCTGGCGATGCCCAAAACAAAGTAGATGAGAGCAAGGATTTTGAGAGTCTTGCGAGTGAAGCTCATGGCTGGTCCTTTCGATACGAGTACGCCAACTTGGCGCACCCAATGTGCTGCACATATCGTGAAGCACATTGTAGTTCAACGCGGCGATGCATGCGCCTGAAAGCGCTTTGAGCCCGCGCGGCCCAACCCAACCTTTCAAAAAGGAAAGCTGGGCGTAAGTCAAATCGATGGCAGCGTATGCGCGGCGCTGCGATGAGGGGGCCATGGTAAGAGTTGGACCGAAGGAGGAGCCATGATGTACGGAGCAGGGCAAGTGCGTGAGCCGCGGTCGTTGGGAAGGCGCATGGGTGATTCTGTGATCGCTGCCGTGTGCACGGGATTGATGGCGGTGCTTTGCATTGGGATGCTGTGGGCCATGTCGCATGTGGGACAATAGCGGACGGTTGGGTGCCGGCATAAACGGCGCTCACGTATTCGTTTTGCTTGTTAAGGAGTACCCATGGGCGTCGTCGATCCCTTTTCTGTTGCTCGGGCCGCGGGGCTTGAGCTGACCGGGAAGCCCGAGGGCCTCACGCTCACTGACGGCACGATGGAGCTGCGCGCCGATTTTGACCGCATGCTGCCGCGGCTCAAGCAGGGCCGTCTGCGGCAAGAGCTGCTGGTAAAGGCTGCGCGCGCAAAAGGCATCGAGAGCCCATGGGCGATTGACGCCACGGCAGGCTTTGGCGAGGATTCGCTGCTGCTGGCGACCGCGGGCTTTACCGTCGATCTGTATGAACAGGATTGCGTGATCGCGGCGCTCCTCAAGGATGCCTTGGATCGTGCGGCAGATGATCCGGCGCTTGCGACAGCCGTGGCGCGCATGCGCTTACATGCGGGCGAGGACAGTATTACCGGCCTTCGCCATACAGCTGAGCTGATCGGGCAGGGCGAGCTCGCGGCTCCCGACGTGGTGTATCTGGACCCCATGTTTCCCGAGCGTACTAAAAGTGCGGCGGTCAAAAAGAAGTTCCAGCTCCTACATCATCTGGAACAGCCGTGCGCCGATGAGGAGACGCTGGTCGAAGCTGCGCTTGCGGTGCATCCGCGCAAGGTCGTTATCAAGCGGCCGGTGAAGGGGCCGCTGCTTGCCGGCGTTAAGCCGAGCTATCAACTTGCGGGCAAGGCAGTTCGTTACGATGTTTTAGTGCCGCCGCGCCCGTAGCTTGCGTGCGATGGCTGGCACTCCGTCAGTGCCGTACCGATGCGGCGCCTATTTCCAAGGGTGCGACGTCAGGTGCCAGCCGCCGCAGTATTCGCATTTGTAGCAGGCCAAACCACGCCGCCCATGGTTTTCGCAGTCGGCCATGACTGCCTCGGCCTCGGCACGCGTGTCGTAACGGTTTTTGCGTTCGCACGACTTGTAGCGCCAGGCTTCATCGCGCTCGGCGTCCAGGGCGTCGCGGCGCTCATCCTCGCGCGCAAACAGGTCGCTCATGTCGCCGCCCGTAGCAGCGCCCAAAAACTCGCTTTTGGCCTTTGACCAGGCGGCTCGCTTTTTGCTCCCCATCTGCTTCGCGCCCCTCTTCAAACGCTGGTATCATTGCTCAATCAAAGTGATACCAATAAACGTGAGGTCGCCGCGTGATGATCAGAAAAACCCTCGATACCGACATTCCCGCCGTCATGGCTATCTATGACGCGGCCCGCGCCTTTATGCGCGCGCATGGTAACGCCACGCAGTGGCCCGAGGGCACGCCTTCTGCCGAGCAACTGACTGCCGATATTGCCGCTGGTGGCAGCTATGTGTGCGAAGTCGACGGTCGCGTGGTGGCGACGTTTGCCTTTTTACCGGGCCCGGACGAGTGCTATGACGTAATTGAGGACGGTCAATGGCGTAGCGACACTCCGTACGCCGTGCTGCACCGTGTGGCATCCGATGGCACCGTGCGCGGTATCGCGGCTGCGATGTTTGCTTTTGCCAAGGAGCGCGCCGACCACCTGCGTATCGACACGCATCAGGACAACCTGCCCATGCAGGGCGCGAGCATCAAGGCCGGATTTGAGCGTGCCGGCGTCGTGTATGTGTCGGACGGCACGCCGCGTGTTGCGTTCGACTGGTTGCGCGAGGCGTAAGAGCAGGAACGCGTATCAACAATTCGCACGAACGAAAATGGTCCCACCCGGGGCCATTTTCGTTCGCTGCGCTGATTTGCAAGCCGGCTTTCGCAAGGCGCGAACCTACGAAAATCGCCGCGCGGCAACGCGGGGCGATGAGCTCGGTCGGGGAATAGGGCCCGCTTCGCCCGCCGGCCCGTAAATTGTATCATCCAGTGTGAAGCGTGAACGCCCGTTGCCGCGTGCGATGGGCTCGTAATAAGAGGAGGGCCATGTCGAAGCAAGCGGTCGTTGGAATCTTGGCGCATGTCGATGCCGGCAAGACCACGTTGGCCGAGGCCATGCTGTTCAACGCGGGTCGTATTCGCAAGCGCGGCCGCGTGGACGATGGCGATTCGCATCTGGACACGAACGCGATCGAGCGCGAGCGCGGCATTACGATTTTCTCGTCGCAGGCCGTGCTCGACCATGGCGATACCCATGTCATGCTCGTGGATGCGCCGGGGCATGTCGATTTTTCTGCCGAGGCGGAGCGCACATTGCGCGCGCTCGACTACGCGATTTTGGTTGTGGGTGCCAACGATGGCGTGCAGGGGCATACCGAAACTCTGTGGCGCCTGCTTGCGCGCTATGACATTCCGACGTTCATCTTTATCAACAAAATTGATTTGGAGAATCCCGGTCGCGATGTTTTGCTGGCACAGCTCGGGCAGCGTCTTTCCGAAGGCTGCCTGGATGCCAACGAACTGCTGGCGGGCGGCGCCGTTCAGGAGGACGCTGCTGCGTTGGACGAAGCGGCGCTCGAGGAGTTTCTTGAGGCGGGTGAGCTTTCCGTCGCAACGCTGTCGCGCATGGTTGCCGAGCGCAAGCTCTTTCCCTGCTTTGCCGGCTCGGCGCTCAAGGACCAAGGCGTGGACGAGCTGCTAGATGGCATGTGTACACTGATGCGTGAACAGGCGTGGCTCGCGGAGTTTGCCGCGCGCGTCTACCGCGTGAGCCGCGGGGATCGCGGTGAGCGCTTGGCTTGGGTTAAAGTGACCGGCGGCACGCTGCATGCCAAGCAGATGATTAACGGACGTTCCGGTGCCGAGGCATGGGAGCAAAAGATCGACCAGGTGCGCATCTATAACGGCGAGAAGTATGAGCTTGCCCAAGAAGTTGCTGCTGGCGGTATTTGTGCCGTGACGGGTCTTGCGCATGTTCGTCCGGGGGATGCCCTGGGCGCGGAGCCCGCGGGCGATGCGCCTGTCATTGCGCCGGTTCTCACCTATACCGTGCTGCCGGGCGAACACGACGTCCATGTGGTATTCAAAGCGTTGACTGAGCTGGCAGACGAAGACCCCATGCTCGGCGTAAGCTGGAACACGCATCTTGAACAAATACATCTGCAGCTCATGGGAGCGGTGCAGCTCGAGATCGTGCAGCGGGTGTTGGCCGATCGTTTTGGCCTTTCGGTTACGTTTGAGTCTGGCGGCATTCTCTATAAGGAGACTATTTCGCAGCCGGTCGAGGGCGTGGGCCACTTTGAGCCACTGCGCCACTATGCCGAGGTGCATCTGCGCCTGGAGCCGTTGCCGGCGGGCTCGGGCGTACAGTTTGGCACCGTGACCTCGACCGACGAGCTCGATCTTAACTGGCAGCGTCTGGCGCTCACCAACGCCATGGAGCGCGATCATCTGGGCGCGCTGACTGGCTCGCCCATCACCGATGTGCGCATTACGCTCACGGGTGGCCGCGCGCATGCCAAACACACCGAGGGCGGCGATTTTCGCCAGGCCACGTACCGCGCGATTCGCCAGGGGCTCATGCAGGCGCGTGAGGCCGGCGCGGCGGTGCTGTCGGAGCCGTGGTATCGCTTTGAGCTCGAGGTGCCGGGGGAGTGCGTGGGCCGGGCGCTCTCGGATGCCACGCGCATGGGTGCCGAGTACGAGCCGCCGACGATGGCGGGAGACCGGGCGAAGCTTGTGGGTCGCGTGCCGGCATCTGAGGTGCAGGATTACGCGCTGGAGGTGGCTGCCTACACGAGTGGTCGTGGGCATCTGTACCTGGAGTTCGCCGGCTATGCGCCTTGCCATGATGCCGAGTGCGTAATCGAGACGGCCGCCTATGAGCCCGAGGCCGATCTGCCCAACACGCCCGACTCGGTCTTTTGCTCTCACGGCGCCGGCTACACGGTCAAGTGGTACGACGTCCCCGCCGCAGCTCACGTAAAGGTCGATCCTGCCACCTTCCGCCCCTATCGCCCCGCCGACCCCACCTTCTTCTGCCATTAGGGGACGGGGTAGAAATGGTAGATTTTTGAACCCTCTGATCCTTGACTAATTGATTTTGGCGCCGACGCTGCAAGAGGGACAGTCCCTTTGTCACCTGCTGATGGTATAACTCGGTATAAGTTGGTATAACTGTTACCAGGGTTTACCGATCCGAGGAGGCCGACATGAATCCAAATCCCTTTAAGCCAACGGCAGGCAAGCGGCCTCCGATGCTCATCGGTCGCGAGTCGGTCATCGAAGATTTCGAAGAAGGGCTCGATAACGGCGCCGGAGCGCCGGGCAGGCTCATGCTCATTACGGGAAACCGCGGCTGCGGCAAGACGGTTCTCCTGCGGGAGCTGCAACGTCTAGCCAATGAGCGCAGATGGGCGGTTGTCTCCGATTCCGCTTCGTTTGGCTTATGCGACCGCTTGGCCGACGCGCTTCGCTCGAATAAACCCGTTGTGACGTCAATGGAGTTCGGGCCGTCATTTGGCCGTATGCCGGTCAAGGCGGCGCGGGCAAAGGGCGAAACGTTGCGAGGGCTGGTCAACGAGCGCCTCAAGAAGCTCGGTCCAGGCAAGGGCATACTGTTTGCGATTGACGAGGCGCAGTCTGCGTCTATCGAGGAGCTGGCGGCTCTTGCCGTTCTCTATCAGCAAGTGCTCGGAGACCAGGATGCCACGGGATTGCCCGATAGCGACCAGCGCGGTCTTGCGCTGGTGTTCGCTGGATTGCCCAGTATGGTTGATGACTTGCTCGAAGAGCCGAGCGTGACGTTTTTGCGCCGTGCCCAGCAGCGTACGCTGGGGGCGATTTCTTTGCCCAAGGTGCGCGATTCGTATATCCAGACGGTCAAAGACGCTGGTCTTTACGTTGACGCGGAGACGGCGGACCTTGCGGCACACAAGAGCATGGGACATCCCTATATGGTTCAGCTGGTGGGCTATTACATGTGGCGCTCTGCTGTCCGACGCAACTCGCAGGTCATTGAAAGGTGCGATGTCGAGGATGGCTATGCGGATGCCGTTTCCGAGTTCTACGAAGCGGTCGACGCGCCCCTGTATTATGGATTGCGCAGTCCGCAACGCCTCTTTATCGAGGCCATGGCGGTTGACGAGGGTAAACCGACGCGCATGGCGGATATCATTGAGCGCTGCGATCGCACCCAGAGCTGGGCGAGTAAATATCGCGCAAGCCTGATTCGCGAGCGCGTCATCGAGGCTGCCGGATACGGCCTCGTCCGGTTTACCGTGCCCATGCTGGGCGCGTACATTCGCGATCGAGTTTTATGGCATGAGTAGGGTGATAAAGGTGACGGAACAGAAGATGAGCCCGCAGGCTATCGAGGTGCGTGGCGCGTGCGTCCATAACCTCAAAGACATCGATATCGATATTCCGCTGGGAAAGCTGGTGGGTATTGCCGGCGTATCGGGTTCGGGCAAGAGTTCGCTGGCGCTGGGAGTTCTTTATGCCGAGGGCTCGCGTCGCTACTTGGAAGCACTCAGCACCTATACTCGCCGTCGCCTGACGCAGGCCGAGCACGCTCAGGTGGACGAGGTGCTGCACGTGCCGGCGGCGCTCGCATTGCATCAGCGCCCCAGCGTGCCGGGCGTGCGTTCCACCTTTGGCACCATGACCGAGCTTAACAATAGCCTGCGTCTGCTCTTTAGCCGTTGCGCCCATCATGTGTGCCCGCATTGCGGGGCGCGTGTAGAGCCGAGCCTTAACGTGGCCGCTGGCCTGTCGCTCACGTGCCCTGCGTGCGGTCGCGAGTTCTACGCGCCGAGTGCCGAGGATTTGGCTTTCAATAGCGGCGGTGCATGCCCCACCTGCGGCGGCACCGGTGTCATGCGCGAGGTGGACGAAGCGAGCCTGGTACCCGACGAGTCAAAGACTATCAACGAGGGCGCGGTCCTTCCCTGGGGCACGCTCATGTGGGATCTGATGAAGCAGGTGGCAGGCGAGATGGGCGTGCGTACCGACGTGCCGTTTAACCAGCTCACGCCTCAAGAGCGCGACATCGTGTTCCACGGCCCGGCGGTTAAGAAGCACATTCTCTACGTTCCCAAAAACGGGGAGGGCGCCACGCCGCTCGACTTTACCTATTACAACGCCGTCTATACCGTTGAGAATGCGCTCGCCAAGGTCAAGGACGATAAGGGCCTCAAACGCGTTGCACGCTTTTTGCGCGAGGGGCCATGCCGTGACTGTGGTGGCACGCGTCTTTCCGAGGCTGCGCGCCAGCCCCAGGTGCGCGGTATCAATCTGGCACAGGCGGCGGCTATGACGCTGGGCGAGGCGATTGAGTGGGTGCGTGGGGTGCCTATGTCCTTGCCGGCCGAGATGCAGCCCATGGCAGCGGATATCTGCGATTCGTTTTTGAGTGTGGCCCGTCGTCTGGTCGACCTGGGTCTCGATTACCTTTCACTCGACCGCGCTGGCGCCACACTCTCCACGGGTGAGCGCCAGCGCGTGCAGCTTGCCCGCGTGGTGCGCAACCGGTCGACGGGCGTGCTTTATGTGCTGGACGAGCCTTCGATCGGCTTGCATCCAGCCAATGTCGACGGCTTGGTGGGCGTGATGCGCGATCTGGTGGATGACGGCAACACCGTGGTTGTTGTCGACCACGACACGCGCGTACTGACGGAAGCCGACTATCTGGTCGAGATGGGCCCCGTTGCCGGAGCAGGCGGCGGCAATGTGATCGCCGCTGGTACGGTAGACGAGGTCGAACAATCGCAAAGCAGCCGCATCGCCCCGTTTTTGCGCGCAGAGTCCAAGCGCTTGCGTCCGCAGGTGACTGACGAGGAAATGTTCGACCAGGGCCATATCCGCATGGCGACCGATGCCATCCATACCGTCAAGCCGCTCGAAGTCGATATCCCGCGTGGCCGCCTTGTCGCGGTGACGGGCGTTTCGGGTTCGGGTAAGACGACGTTGGTGCTCGAGACGCTCATCCCGGCGCTCAAGGCGCAGGCAGCCGGCGAGCGCCTGCCGGGACACGTGCGTTGGGTCGATGCCGAAGGTATTGCCCGCGCAAACCTGATTGACGCTACGCCCATCGGCGCCAACGTGCGCTCGACGGTGGCGACCTATGCCGACATCCATGATGAGCTGCGCCGCGCCTTCGCCCGCACGCCAGAGGCCAAGGCAGCCGGTTACAAGGCGGGTGCCTTTAGCTACAACACCGGCGCCTTGCGCTGCCCTACGTGCGATGGCACGGGCTCGATATCGCTCGACGTGCAGTTTTTGCCCGACGTCGAGATCGTCTGTCCGGCATGTCGCGGTTCTCGTTATGCAGACACGGCTTCGCGTATCCATCGCGAGGGCAAGGACGGGAGTCTGCTTACGTTGCCGCAGCTCATGGACATGAGTGTGGACGAGGCCCTCGACGCCACGGTGGGACTCAAGAAGGTTCAGACACGCTTACAGACCTTGCACGACCTGGGCCTGGGTTATCTCACGCTCGGTGAGCCCACGCCGGCGCTCTCGGGCGGCGAGGCACAACGCCTTAAGCTCGCGAGCGAGATGGGTCGCGTGCAGGACGATGCCGTATTTGTGTTCGACGAGCCCACGATCGGCCTGCATCCGCTCGATGTCCAGGTGTTGCTGAGCGTGTTTGACGGCTTGGTTGCCAAGGGCGCCACGGTTATCGTGATCGAACACGACCTCGATCTTATCCGTAACGCCGATTACGTGATCGACATGGGCCCGGGCGGTGGCGATGCGGGCGGGCAAATCGTCTGCACCGGCACGCCGGGCGACATCGCAGCCTGCTCCAAGAGCATTACCGGTCGCTACCTATAACCGAATGTGGCAAAGGGACAGCCTCTTTGCCTCATTGATGCCTATTTCACGCATTGAGCCGCGAGATAGTCGCGGAAGAATGGCAATTCAAATGCGACGAGCCCTCGTCCTCGTTCCCCGATGATGCCGGCATCTATCATGCGGCGTCGGTAGCGGGAGACCTGCTGCGGCGAACGCTTAAGGCGCTCGACAAGGTCGGCGGTGGTGGACTCTTCCTCGTCATCGAGCATGGCGATGAGGAATCGCTTGTCCTCTGCAGTGAGTTCCCGATAGGTTGCCGCGAGGATTCGGTCGTCCATCTCGTCGCGCGCGATTTTGATTCCCAGGTCAAAGTCGCGTGACGAGATTTCCTTCGAATTGCTTGTGAGATCCCAGGCACGGTAGCCTACGAGTTGCAATAGGAAGGGAAAACCAGAGATCGAGCGAACGGCTCTATCGATTCCCTCAGCATCTGCCAGGCGATCGTTTTCCTGGATCGTGCGAATCAGGGCCTCACGTACGTCATAGTCGGCAATGCGACCCAGACGATATTGTTGGGCGCGGCGAAGGAACGAGACCGTCTTGTGGTTCAGCAACGTCGATACGTTGTTGGGAAGTCCCGCCATGAGCAGGGCGACGCGTTTCCCATCGGTCACAAAGTGCTGATACGTCGCTGCGAGCTGAATCATCTCGTCGAGTGTCGGGTCCACCTCGTCAACCGTGACGAGCAGACCGGTGCCCGCCTCGTTGAGCTGGTCGATGATGTCGCTCATGCGATAACGCCAGGTTGAGGCATCGTGAACGCGATTGACCTCGATGCTGCCGAGCGGTGCAATTCCGAGGCCGGTGACTTCGAAGTTGTTAGACGGGTCGATGAGATGGCCGGCAGCACGTTTCGCCCCGAACTCGATTTCCTCAAGCATTCCCGGGAGCGCGGTCGTCTTTACGGCTATCCAGCCGTGGGATTCCGCCCTTGTCGCGAGCGACGACATGAGAGCGGTTTTACCGGTTCCACGCGCGCCTGAGAAGATCGAGGTCAATTCTGGGCGCCTGCGCTGGCTCAAGAAGGCACGGTCCAAATCTCGAATAATCTGTTGTCTGCCAGCGAGATGGGCGGGAACCTCACCAAAACTGGGGGTAAACGGGTTCTCGAGATATTCCACAAGGCTCTCCTTTCACACCGCCGTTTAACTTCATTTTATTTTAGTCAATTCTGATTAAAAGCAATGGTTCGTTATTTAGAGCATCAATGTGACAAATGAACAGTCCCTTTGTCACATTGATGCCAAAACCAGCTTGTCAAGAGCTAGAGGGTTTAAAAATCTGCCATTTCTACCCCGTCCCCAAATGGCAGGTTTGTTACATGCCCGGAAAGCCTGTTTGGCGCAGGGCTTCGTAGAGGACGATGGCGGCGCTATTGGAGAGGTTGAGGGCGCTGATGCGGTAGTCGTCCGGGTTGACGAAGTTGCCGCAGATATCCTGCCGAAGGATGGTTTCGTGGCCGTGCTCGGTATGCCCGAGCGATTCCTCGTGGGCTCCCCAAGCCTCGGCGTTATCGAGTGAGTCACAATCGCGCAGCATCGGGATGCGCTCGCAGCGCTCGGGCGCCTCGGCAAGCAGTGGCTCGGGAATGCCCGAGCTCTCGCTGCCAAAGACCAAATAGTCGCCATCGCGGTAGGTACTCTGCGCATAGGTGCGGCGTGCCTTTTTGGTCAGCAGATGCAGGCGCTCGTCGGCGGGGGAGAGGCCGTTGCGCGCAAGGAAATCCTCCCATCCGGCATAGGTTGTCACGTCCAAGTTTTGCCAGTAGCCCAGGCCGGCGCGACGCACCGTCTTGTCGTCGAGTGAAAACCCCAGCGGCTCCACCAGATGAAGGCGGGCGCCGGTGACCACGCAGGTGCGGCCGATATTGCCCGTATTGGCCGGAATCTCGGGCGCATACAGCACAATGTTGAACATGAATCTCCTTGGCTCAGAACGAAAAACCACCACGAAGGGGACAGGCACCTTCGTGGTGGTTTAGCGGTTACGTAGGCGGAAAAATACCCGCTTGGTTAAACCTAGGCGCGGTGCCAGTCGGTCAGGCAGGCATCGAGGGAGGCGATGAGCGCATCTTTGTCCATGTGACGGCCGATGATGCACAGACTCGTCATGCGGTCGCCCGTCTCGTCGTCCCAAATCTGCATGATCTCGGGGTTCTCGTCGATGATCTTCTGCTTCTCGCCCTCGGGCGCCGAATCGACAAACAGGCCGTTCTCCATCAGGCGCATCTGGTGGCCGGCCTGCTCAAACATGTAGCACATGTCCGGATCGCCGGTCTGCCACAGCGGGCCCTTGACGCGAATGACCTCGTCGGGCCACTCCTGCTCAACAAAATCGGTGAACTTCTGCAGGTCAAACGGCTTGCGGCGCGAGTAAACAAAGGTCTCGATGTCGTACTCGAGCACCTCGGGGTCGTCGTGCTCCTCGGGATGCTCCATGGCCTCGATCCAGGCGGCGGAGTTGTAGGCGCGCATAAAGTCGAAGCGGTCGGTGTCGAGCAGCTCCTCCATGGGGACCTCGCCGTTTTGGGCCTCGACGATCACGGCGTCTTTCTGCAGGCTGCGCACGATGGCCTTAAGCTCGGCGATCTGCTCAGGGCTCACGGTATCGGTCTTGTTGAGGACCAGCGTGGAGCAGAACTCGATCTGCTGGATGAGCAGACTCTCGATGTCGTCCTCGTCGATATCCTCTGCCAGCAGGTCGCGGCCGCCGTTGAACTCGTCGTACATGCGGGCGCAGTCGACCACGGCCACGATGTTGTCGAGCGCGAGCTTGGGCTCGCCGCCCACCTTGGCCTCGTCGCAGAAGCTCGAGATGGTGTAGGCGATGGGAATGGGCTCGCAAATGCCCGAGGCTTCGATGATGATGTAATCGAAGTTGCCCGAATCGGCGATGCCCTGCAGCTGGTTAGCAAGGTCGTCCGAAAGCGTGCAGCAGATGCAGCCGTTGGTGAGCGGGATGAGGTCGTCGGTCTCGGAAAGGCCGCCGTCGGCGATAAGGCTGGCGTCGACGTTGATCTCGCCGATGTCGTTGACGATCACGGCGGCGCGGATGCCGCCGTCGTTAGCGAGGATGTGGTTGAGCAGCGTGGTCTTGCCGGCACCGAGGTATCCGGTAAGCATGATGATCTTCACGGGTTTGTTGGGCATGTGCCCTCCTTTGTTAGACATGGCTTACAGTTGAATCTTATGCCAAACGCCTGCTCTTATACCCACGCGCCGGCAAATAACACAAGCTACTCCCAGGCTCCCCATACATCGGGGCAATAACCGACGGTGGCCTTTTTGCCGTTGCGCACGATGGGCTCGGCTAGAACCTGCTGGTTCTCGAGCAGCTTGTCGAAGCGCTGGCTAGGGGTGAGGTGCTGGATGAGCGCGAGCGTCTCCTCGTCCTTGGCTTTGGGGTTGAGCAACTTGTCGATACCGCCGACCGCCTGCATCACGCTCGTGAGCTCGCCCTTGCTCATCTCCTTTTCCTTAAGGTCGATAAACTGCACCTTAATGCGGCGCTCCTTAAAAAAGCGCTGCGCCTTCTTGGTATCGAAGGACTTCTTAGTGCCAAAAATCTGAATCATTTTGTTCCGCCGTTCTACCTGATGAAGTTGGTGCGCGCGCGATCTGCCTCGGGTGCGTTGATACCAGCGGCCTGTCCTGCCTCGATACAATGCAGGAGCCAGGCCATGTTCTTGCCGATGTTGCGCATGGTGGCAAGGCCCTCGGCATCCCCATCGGCGTCGCCGGGCACGCGACCAAACACGTTGTTCCAGTACGTGGAGGCGACCACGGGCATCTGGTTGATGGTGAAGTACTTGTTGAGCACATCGAAGGTGGTCGATGTACCGCCGCGACGGGCGACGGCGACGGCAGCGCCCGGCTTGTGTGCAAAGGCCTTGCTGCCGGCATAGAATGCGCGATCGAGGGCCGAAAGGATGCGGCCGCTGGGGTGCGCGTAGTAGACGGGCGAGCCAAAGACAAAGCCATCTGCCTGCTCGGCGGCAGCGATGAGCTCGTTCACCACGTCGTCGTCAAAGGTGCAGCGACCACCAAGCTTGCCGCACTGGCCGCAACCGATGCAATCGCGAATGGGCTTGGCGCCCAGCTGAAACACCTCGGTATCAATGCCCTCGGTATTGAGCTGCTCGGCGATTTCGTCGAGTGCGCGGGCGGTGTTGCCATTTGCCTTGGGACTGCCATTGACCAAAAGAACCTTCATCACAAACTCCCTCTGCTTTAGGTGACTTCTGCAGAGGATTATCGCACGATGGGGGAGGCGGCGCGGGCACGGCGCTAATCCAGTTTGGTACCTGGCACCTGCACGGCTTTCCAGAGCAACGCTTTGAGCTCGTTCAAAATGGAAACGGGCTGACGGTCGACGCCGTCGAGATGAAGCGTCGCCACGCGAATGGGCGGCTGATATTCAAGCGAGCCGATGAGCACGGGAGAGCCCAGGAACCGTTCGATGTCGCTTGCAATATCGTCGATTGCCTCGGGGCCGAGCTCATCGAAGAGTGCCACGAACATCGGCCCCGTCGAGCGGAACAGGCGGCCCTTGCCGCGCGAACAATCCATGAGGCAGGCGGCGCTTTCGGCGAGCACGCGGTCGCCTGCATCGAATCCAAAGCGGGCATTGACCTCGGCGATATCGTCGACCTTAATGGCAATAAAGCCTGCCTCGTGCGGCACACGGCGCATCTCTCCAATAGCGTTGACCAGCGCGTGGACATCGCCCAGGCCGGTCACGGAATCGGTCGTATCCGCTAGGCTTCGGTTGACGATAATGCCCACATACATGCTGGGCTCGGTATCGGTGCCGTCCAAGCGGTAGCCCGTGCAGTCGCAAAGCACGTATTTTCCGGTGGCATCCATTACGCGATACTGCATGTAGTGGAAGTGCCACGTGCCGTTTATCACCATGTCGAGCTCGGCGCGTACGTTGTCGCGGTCCTCGGGATGAACGCGGGCAAGCCACATATCGACCGAATTAAAAGGATGCTGGGAGGGCAGGTCAAAATCGCGCACGGCGTTAACCGACCATTGCGATTCGCCCGTATCGAGGTTAAGGATGAACGGATAGCGCGTCTCGGAGCTCATGGAGATCGCTTGGAACACCCGGTCGTTGCAGGGAAGCTGATCGACGATTGGGCGTTGCGGCGCGTCATTGTCTTTCGGTTGCTGCACACGATGCATAAGCTTATAGCGATACATCTTGCGATCAGCATCCATCGTCATCTGGCGACGCGTGTCGCCGGCAAGTGGATCGACGCGCGAGCAGCCAAAGCTAAAGCTGCCGATCATGGGCGCCTTGCCGCCTGAGCTCGCCTCGATCAGCCCGGCACGTACCTGCTCCAAGCGCTGCTCGAGTTCAGTCTCGTTTGCGGAGGGCGAGATAAGCACAAACTCGTCTCCACCGATACGGAACAGCATCTCATCGTGCTCCATGGTTTCGGAGAGCGTGCGGCAGATGCTCAGAATATAGCGATTGCCTTCGGCGTGGCCAAACCTATCATTGCAATGTTTGAGATGGTCGATGTCAATATAGGCGCAGGTGAAGGGGTCGCCTTTGTGCCAGAGTTGCTCGACGTGACGGTCGAGTCCGCTGCGGTTGCCCAAGTTGGTGAGCGGGTCGATATAGGCGTTGCTCTCAAGCAGCCGGCGCTCTTGTTGCAGGATGGCGTGCGTCTTTTGCAGTTGCTCGCCAACGGCGCGTAGCCCAGCGGGCAGCGCGGCAACATCGAGTTCGGCGGTCGAGATGCCATTCGCAAGTCGCTGAAGATAGGCAATAATCGATTGCTCGCCCAGGCGATATGACTCGTTCATGATGGATACCCTCCTTGGACGGAACAGCGGTTTGTATCATATCCCCAATTCGGTTTGAGTTGGGGATATAAGTTGGCTAATGGAGGCAAATCCCCCCGCTTGGCGGTGGCGTTTTGCGCGCGAGCGTATCAGTTGTTATTGCCACCATCGAGCAATGCCTCAAAATCCTTCGCCGGCATGGGACGGTAGTAGAGGAAGCCCTGAGCGTAGCGGGCGCCCATTTGTCGTAGCATGTTTGCCTGCTCATTTGTCTCGACGCCTTCAACCACGACGGGCAGATGGAGCGACTGCGCCATCTCGAGCATCGATGACACGATCTGCGCGCTGCGGCCTTGATCGCGGTCGGTGGGCACAAAGGTGCGGTCGAGCTTGATGACGTCGACGTTGACGTTCTTGAGCATCGCGAGCGTGGACTGGCCGGTGCCAAAATCGTCCATGTAGGTCGAGAAGCCACGGGTGTGCAGATCCGCGGTCAGCTTATCCACGGCCTCGGACTCTCCGGTATAGGCGGTCTCGGTGATCTCGATGTGCATGAGTTCGGGCGGCAGGTTGTACTGGGCGGCGAGCGACCCCATATGCTCGGCGACATCGCAGGCAAGAATGTCTACGCGCGACACATTGAGGGAAATCGGAACCACGCGAAGTCCTCGATTGAGGCGCTCGCGGAGCCACATGGCGACGCCCTGCCAAACATATTTGTCGAGCGTCACTACAAAGCCGCTTTCCTCGAGTGCGGGGATAAACGTTGCGGGCGAAATGAGAGAGCCGTCCTTGTCAATCCAGCGGGTGAGTGCTTCGGCGCCAATAATCTCGCCGGTTTCCATATCGACCTGGGGCTGAAGATAGTACGTGATGCGACCATTTGACAGCGCGTACTGGAATTCGGTCAGCGTGCGGTTGGACACGATTTCGCGCTTGTACTCCTCGGGGCAAAAAATGGCAATGCGCTCCTTAAAGTCGTTTTTTGCGCGCCGATTGGTAAACATGGCCTTTGCCTGCGCATCGATGGTGATCTCCTCATTGGAATCGATGGGGTAGACGCCCATGGACGGCCAAAAACCTACGCCGTCATCATGCCTGGCTACTGCCTCGCGAACGCGGTTGTAGATTTGATGGACGGTGATGTGCTCAAAGGGGATGAGTACGCAAAAGTCGTCTTGTCCCCAGTATCCCGCGACACCCATGTCGGCGTTCTCGATATCCTTGAGCACCGTGCCCACATCGGCAAGCATACGGTCGCCTTCGGCCTGTCCATACCATTCGTTAAATAGGCGCATGTGGCCCATGTCGACGGTGGCGATACACCAAGCGCAGTCGCGCCTTGCCTTGATGAAGGCATTGGCACGGCGCATAAACTCGCTGGGGCGGTAGAGGCCTGTGAGCATGTCGAGGTGCTCGGCGACGGCGCCTTTGCGTTCCATCTCGGGTATGGGCAGACTGTCGTTGGGAACAAGTCCGCCGGCCGTGCGAAGGCGACGATCGAGTTCGCCCAAAACAGTCGATGCTTGGGAGTCCAGGCGTTCGTAAAAGGTCGGGACGACAAGACAGACGGGAGCAATGGTGTCGCCTGCGATTTGCACAGGAGCGAAAACGGCCTCTTTAAGGTGGCGGGTCAGTTGCTCGAATGCCTCGTGGTCCAGGTCGTTGCTGAGCACGACGAACTGGACGCTACGTGAACGGTAGACCCTGCTCCTGCCGCGGGTGATCGACAGCATGCGGCCTGCGTATTCGGCAAGCATGTTGTCGACAGCCTCGGCCCCGTAGAGCTCGTTGAGCTTTGTCGTGCCACGAACGCGCACCGCTATAAGCCCTGTCTTGCAACGGTCAAGGCGGCAGGTATCGATAGCGTTGACCAGCATGCGCTGCGTTCCGAGGCCTGTGGCGGCGTCGACGGTTTCGGCAAGTGAGTGGTTGACGAGCTCGCCGACATAGAGCGAGGGGACATTTCCGTCGCCGTCGATACGAAACCCGCGAGCACGGCAAAGGACGTAGTCGCCGACGGCGTTGCGCACACGATACTGCATGACGCGACGGTGCTTGGTACCGTTGTAGACTTGGTCGATGTCGTTGACGCAGGCCTCAAGGTCGTCGGGATGGACGCGCGTTTTCCAGTAATCGCGACAGTTGTTTATGTGCTCTGAGGGAAGGCCAAGATCGCGCAAGGCACCTTGTGACCAAAGGGTGCGATGTTTGTCCAAGTTCTCGATAAAGAAATAACGGCCCTCGTTGAGCATCGAAAAGGCGTCGAAAACGCGATCGCTTATTTCGAAGTCGTCGGCGTGGACTTGCGTGATATTGCGCCGATCGAGGTGCATGGCATGACGTAGCTTGTAGTCGTACATGCGATGGTCGGCATCGAGTGTCATGCGATTGGAGGCTTCGCCCAGGGCGGGGTCGGCGTGTGCCACTCCGTAGCTAAACGAGCGGGGCATCTCGGAATCGTTGTTTTTGAGCAGGACCGTTCGGCAGTGTTCCAGACGTTCGGCGAGGTCGTCTTCGGTCGCAATCGTAGACAGGATGGCAAACTCGTCGCCTCCCAGACGAAATGCCGCCTCGTCTACTTTCATATACAGCTTAAGATAGAGGCTTACCTGCAAGATATAGCGGTTGCCCTCGTCATGGCCAAAGACGTCGTTGCAGTGCTTGAGATTGTCGATATCGATGAACGCCATGGTAACGGGGGTGTCCTGCTCCCAGAGCTCCTCGAGGGAACGGGCAAAGCCGCCACGGTTGCCAAGCCCGGTAAGCTGGTCGGTAAAGGCGGTCCTGATCAGATCCTCCTGACGCTCGAGAAGGTCGCGGACGGTCTTTTCGAGCGTTTCGGTGTAATTGCTGACAGTATCCATGTCGTAAGCGGCTTTCTGAGGTCGGGCGAATTGCGTCGGGCGAGCTCGTTGTGCACACGCGTTGTTGTTCGGCGCTTTGCGTGTATCCAGGCCCCCGCCTTGCTGCGTTGTTGGGTTAATTTACCGGCTAATGTTCGCTGTTGATAACTGCTGAGTAGTATAAACAACAGTGCAGAATTATATATGGGTGCACATGCTGTGGGCGGCTATTATTCGACAGGCGGTAGCGCGACGATGCGATGTTCGATGAAAATGCGACTGAGACGATATATGTTGACGTGTATACTTGTTCCGGTTTTAAACGCAGGAACGGAGATGGTCGCATGGCACAGCCGGATACGACGCGCACGGTGGGGCTGGCACTCGAGGGAGGCGGCTACCGCGGTATGTATACGGCGGGCGTGCTCGACGTTTGGATGGAGCACGGTTTGACCTGCGACCATATGGTGGGCGTCTCGGCGGGCGCGGCGTTTGGCTACAACTTTAAATCGCGCCAGATCGGCCGTGCCATTCGCTATAACAAGGCCTATTGTGCCGATAAGCGCTATGCGGGTGTAGCAAGCTGGCTGCGGACCGGCGATATGTTCAATGCCGATTTTGCCTATCACGAGGTGCCCATCGAGCGCGATCCCATTGACTTGGAGGCGTATCGCGCCTGTCCCATGCGGTTTACGTGCGTGTGCACCGATATCGAGACGGGCAAGGCCGTCTACCACGACCTGCCCTATGGCGACGAGCGCGATATCGAGTGGATCCGGGCATCGTCGGCGATTCCCGTGGCGACGCGTCCCGTTGCTATTGACGGGCATAAGTATCTGGATGGTGGCGTGGCTGATTCCATTCCCAGTGCATGGCTGTTTGCGCAGGGGTATGACCGCAATATCGTGGTGCTCACGCAGCCGGCAGGCTTTGTGAAGCAGCCCAACAGCGTGATGCCCATGCTGCGTCGCGTGTTCCGTCACTACCCGGAGTTTGTCGCAGCGCTTGAGCATCGGCATGAGGTTTACAATGCCACGCTCGATGACCTGGCACGTCGTGAGGCCGCCGGCGATATCTTTGTGGTGCGTCCGAGCGAATCGGTGAAGGTGCCGTCACTGTGCCGCGAACCCGATGAGCTCGAGCGCATCTATCAGATCGGCCGCCACGATGCGGAGGCGACTTTGCCGGCGTTGGAAGCGTATCTGGCGGGGTAAGGGGCGCATGCGGAAAGCGCATCCCAGAATGGACGTCCAAACTGGGATGCGCTTTCCGTTATTGAAGATATGAGGCTGCAGGGCAACTGCTCGGCCTAGACTTATGCCTGCTGCCAGGTGTCGACGAGCTCCTTGGCTGCGGCGTGGGGGTCATCGGCGCTGCAGACGGCGCTCACCACAAAGAAGCCGTTGACGCCGGTGGCCTTGAGCTGCGGCAGGTCGGCCGTCTTGACGCCGCCGCCCACCACGATGGGCACGGGGCTTGCCGCATGGAGGGCAGCCAGGTCTTCAAAGCTCTTGGTGATGATAGAGCCATCGGCTGCGCGTCCGCAGTCGCGCTTGGTCTCGGTCTCGTGGAGTGGGCCGATGCCCAGGTAGTCGACCAAGCTCATGTCGGCGGTCTTGACGTACTCGAGCATCTCCTCGCAGCGGGCCGAAAGGCCCACGATGGCGTTGGGGCCCAACAGCTTGCGGCAGACCTCGACGGGAATATCGCTTTGGCCCACGTGTACGCCATCGACGGCGATGCCCTGCTCGCGCGCGGCGAGTACGCAGTCCAGGCGGTCGTCGATCAACAAGGCGACCTGACCGGTCTTGCCAGCCTGTGCGATTGCCTGCGCGGCGTCGCCGGTCAGCGCGATGATTTCGCGGGCGCTTGCCACCTTGGAGCGCACCTGAATGCAGGTAAAGCCGGCATCGAGCGCCTGGGCCACCACATCGCCCACGGGGCGCCCGAGGGTGTTTTCGGGGCCGAGTACCAGATAGGCCGAGATATCAAGGTTGTTGCGGATGCTCATCGTGCTTCCTCCTGCTTTTTGATCTGCGCTTCCATGCGCTCGAGTTTGCCGCTCATGGTGTCGGTAAATCCGGGTCGAATATCGGCTTTGAGCACGACTTCGGTTCGGATGCCCTTGCTCGCCAACACAAAGGTTGCGTCGCGCACGACCTGCATGACCTCGTCCCAGTCGCCCTCGATCTCGGTGAACATCGAGGTGGTGCGGTTGGGAAGGCCGCTCTCGCGAATAACACGCACGACCTCGGCGACCTCGGCGGACAGCTCATCGCCGGTGCCGCACGGGGCGATGGCCACGGCGACGAGCGTGTTCATGCCGGCATTGGTTGCGGGCTCGGACATGGCTTATGCCTCCTCGAGCTCGAGTCGGTTATCGGCAATGTCCTGGGCGGTTGCGCGGTAGAGCTCGTCGATAAAGGCGACCTTAAAGCTTGCCGGGGCATCGGCGACAGCGGCGGCACGCGTGCCGGCAACGTTGTAGGCGGCGGTACCGCAGACGGCGGCCGTAAACGGATCGGCAGCGCAGGCGTACACAGCCAGCACGCCGCCCTGCGAACAACCGCAGCCGGTGATCTTGGACATGAGTGGGCTGCCGCCGTGGGACTTGGCCACGGTCGTGCCGTCGGTGATCAGGTCGACTTCGCCCGAGACGACCACGGCGCCGCCGGTGTAGCGGGCGAGCGCCACGGCGGCATCGCGGGCGGCGTCTACCGTGTCGGTGGTATCGACACCGCGCACGCGGCTCAGATCGGCCGCCTCGCCCTCAAGACCCCACAGGCCGGCGAGTGCGATGATCTCGGAGGCGTTGCCGCGTACGATGGCGGGCTTGTACTGCTTGAGCTCGTTTACCAGCTGGGTGCGCAGGCTACCGATACCTAGTCCCACTGGATCGAGCACCCAGGGCTTGCCGGCGTCGTGTGCCGCCTTGGCCGCGCGGGGAATCGTCTGCTCGTAGATGGGGAAGAGCGTGCCCATGTTGAGATAGATGGCGCCGCCGCCGGCAACGAGCGCCTCGCCCTCGTCGGGCAGATAGACCATGGCGGCCGAACCGCCCACGGCGAGCTGCGCGTTGGCGACAAAGTCGATCGTCACCGTGTTGGTGATGGAGCCGGCCATCGGATTGGTGGCGCGAATCTCCTCCACGGCCTTGACCACATTCTGCTTAAGCTGTTCCGAATCAATCACTGCACATGCCTCCTTGGCATAGAAAAGGGGCGCTGTGCATAGACAGCGCCCCTGTAAAGGCGGCATGCTCCCTACGCCAGCATTAACTGACAGGTTCAAAGGATTGGGCCCTATGCCCTCTCAGCCTTGTGGTTTGCACCACCGGCACTCCCGCATCGAATCTGTTGTTCCCTATACTAACGCACCTGCCAAAAAGGGACAGGTTTATTTTGGCAGGTCGTTACAATAGGTAGGACCGATACGAATGGGGGCCTTATGATTAAACTTGTGCTGACCGATATGGACGATACGCTGATTCCAGCCGGGCATGACGGAGCCAGCGACTACGCCATCGAGGGTATTCATGCCATGCAGGCGGCGGGTCTGCACTTTGGTCCGGTTTCGGGTCGTCAGCCGTCCGCGATGGGCTGGATGTTCAAAAATCGTTCCGAGTGTTTTTCGACTGGCGCGTTCTGTAACGGCCAGGTGATGTTTGTCGACGGCGAGGTTGTTGCCTCCCGTGCGAGCGACAACGGTGCCCTCATGCGTCTTGCCGACTATCTTGAGCAAGAGACCGACGATACCTATCTGAAGGTCTATAGCCTGGGCGATGACTTTTGGGGCAACGATGCCTACTGCGTGACGAGCGATCCCGAGCGCGTGCGTCGCGCTATGGAGTCGGGCGGCAATGCGTGGCTCAAAGGCGAAGAGGCCCCGTGCCGTCCCGTCGTTGATGACGCGCCGGTGTTTAAGGCGAATATCTGGAGTGCCCGTTCGCGTGAGGAGCTCGCGGAGCTACGCGAGCGCGTTGCCGCTGAGGTGCCGGAACTCTCGCTTGTGTTTCCCAACAATCGTGTGCGCCTGTTCGACATCCTTCCGGCCGGTTGGGACAAGGGCTGCGCTGCGCTGGAGCTGGCGCGCGCTTTGGGCCTGGCGCCCGACGAGGTGGCCGTATTTGGCGATTCCGATAACGACCTGCCCATGATCGATGCCGTTCCCAACTCCGTTGCAGTCGCCAATGCCAACGAGGCCGTCACGGCTGCCGCGCGCTGGCATATCGGCGCTGCGGCAGACGATGCGGTCGCCGGGGCTCTGCATCAGATTGCCGCCTGCGCCGCGACGGGGGAGATGCCACCGTTTATGCGTCAGATGGACGCGGCGGGTCTTGGCATCACGAACGTCTAGGGAGAAAGCCATGAAGCTTCAGCAGCTCAGGTATGTCGTCAAAGTTGCCGAATGCGGCAGCATCACCGAGGCCTCGCGCCGACTCTTTGTGTCGCAGCCTTCGATTACCGCGTCGATTCGCGATCTCGAAAACGAGATGGGTGTGCACATCTTTGAGCGCACCAACAAGGGCGTCATTGTGTCCGAGGAAGGCGAGACCTTCTTGGGCTATGCGCGCCAGGTGCTCGATCAGGCCGATCTGCTCGAAGGCAAGTACAAGGGCGCGTCCGAGCAGGTGCCGCACTTTAGTGTGAGCTGCCAGCATTATTCCTTTGCCGTTAATGCGTTTGTCGATGTGATCCGTGAGTTCGATGCCGCGCGCTACGACTTTACCCTGCGCGAGGAACAGACCCACGAGATTATCGAGGACGTCGCGCATATGAAAAGCGAGCTCGGCATCCTGTATCTGTCGGAGCACAATCGCGAGGTCATCGAGCGCATGCTGGCGGCCAACGAGCTCGTATTCGAAGGGCTCTTCTGCGCCGCGCCGCATGTCTTCGTGTGCGCCGACCATCCACTGGCGGACCACGCCAGCGTGACACTCGAGGATCTCGAGGACTATCCGTTTTTGTCCTATGAGCAGGGCAGCTACAACTCGTTTTACTATTCCGAGGAGCTGACCTCGACCTTTGAGCGCCGCAAGAATATCCGCGTGCGTGACCGTGCGACACTGTTCAACCTGGCCATGGGCCTCAACGGCTACACGGTGTGTTCGGGCGTGATCAGCCATGAACTTAACGGCCCCGGTATTATCTCGATTCCGCTCGATGTGGACGAGTACATGGAGATCGGCATCATCACGCGCAAGAACACGACACTTACGCGCTACGGGCAGGCCTATATCGATGCGATTCGTCAGCATATCTAGGCTGCTGTGCTCCGCGCGGGTCAAATCTCTTTATGGCAGTCCAGACTGATATAGGAAGCATCTATATCAAACTGTCATAAACGTATATTTTACGATGGCCATATAAGCGCTCATACTCTGTCTCGGTAAAGCAACCAATGCAAAGGGAGATATCTATGAGCACTTCGATTCAACCGAACGCGCCGTTTCGCGCCGATATCGTCGGCAGCTTTCTTCGTCCGCAGGCCGTAAAGGACGCCCGTGCCGCCTACGCCGCGGGCACGCTTGATGCCGAGGGGCTTAAGGCCGTCGAGGACGATGCCATTCGCGATTTGGTGGACAAGCAAAAGGCCGCTGGCCTGCAGGTGATTACCGATGGCGAGTTCCGCCGCAGTTACTGGCACCTCGACTTTATGTGGGGGCTCAACGGCATTGAACGCCGTACCTCGCGTACGGGCTATATGTTCCACGACGAGGAGACCACGGCCGATACCGCCGTGGTGACCGGCCCCATCAGCGGCGAGAACCATCCGTTCGTCGAGCACTTTAAGTTTGTCAAGGCACTTGAGGGCGAGGGCCAGGTCGCGCGTCAAACCATCCCGGCGCCGATCCAGACGTTCTCTGAGGTCACGCTCGATCGCTGCGACGGCCAGCAGGAGAGCCTGCGCGCTGTCTATAAGACCGATGAGGAACTTGCCGACGCCATTGCAGCCGCTTATCGCACGGTGATCGCCGACCTGTACGCAGCAGGCTGCCGCAACATCCAGTTTGATGACTGCACCTGGGGCATTTACTGCGATACCGATTTTGTCGCCAAAACCGGCATGAGCCCGGTCGACCTGCAAAAGGTAAGCGAGCTGGGCGTGGCGCTCAACAACGCCGCCATCGAGGGCAAGCCCGATGACCTGGTCATTAACACGCACGTGTGCCGTGGTAACTACCACTCTACCTATGCCTTCGAGGGCGGCTATGACCCCATCGCGCCGTACCTGTTCGCACACGAGGATGTCGACGCATTTTACCTGGAGTTCGATACGCCGCGCGCCGGCGGTTTTGAGCCGCTCAAGTACGTTGCCCCGGGCAAGAAGGTCGTGCTGGGCTTGGTAACCACCAAGGCGGCAGAGCTCGAGAACGAGGATGTTATCGTCGAGCGCATCCGCGAAGCCGCAAAGTACGTGCCGCTCGAGAACCTGTACCTGTCGCCCCAGTGCGGCTTTGCCAGCTGCGAGATTGGCAACAAGTTGACCGAGGACGAGCAATGGGCAAAGATCGCGCTGGTCAAGCGCATTGCTGAGCGCGTTTGGAAGTAGCAGTACCGTTTGCGGGGACGGTGCGTGCGGGGCGGCATATATCACGTACAATGATTCGGATCGTATCGTTCGGGCAGGTTATCCGATATGCCTGATCGCCCTTCCATTCGAAAGGACATCCATGTCCCAGTCCTCGACGCCCGCCGTCAGCGATGCCATCTACGACGCATCGTCGCTCGGCCGCCCGCGCATGTTCCTGCTCGGTCTGCAGCACCTGTTTGCCATGTTTGGCGCCACCGTGCTGGTGCCCGTGCTCACCGGTCTCTCGGTTTCGGCGACGCTTTTGTTTGCCGGCTTGGGCACGCTGCTGTTCCACTTCTTGTCGCGCGGTAAGGTGCCGGCATTTTTGGGCTCGTCGTTTGCCTTTATCGCGGGTTATACCGCCATCGCACCCAACGGCGAGGCCGAGCTTTTGCCCTACGCTTGTCTGGGCGTTGCCTGCGCCGGCCTGCTCTATCCGGCGCTGGCGGCCCTGTTCCGCGCGTTTGGCGCCAAGCGTGTCATGCGCTTCTTCCCGCCGGTAGTGACCGGCCCCATCGTCATTTCCATCGGCCTGATCTTGGCAAGCTCTGCTATCGCCAACTGCCAGACCAATTGGCTTGTTGCTGTTGTCGCTGTGGCCGTCATCGTCATCTGCAATATTTGGGGCCGCGGCATGGTCAAGATCGTGCCGATCCTGCTGGGCGTCGTGGTGAGCTATGCCGTTGCGGCCGCGTTGGGTGAGGTCGATTTTTCGGGCGTTGCCGCCGCGCCGTGGGTCGGTTTGCCCATCGTGTGGAACAACACCGTGTTTGCGCTCTTTGGACCGCAGTTCGATAGCGGTCTTGCTACGACGGCCATCATCACCATCATGCCGCTGGCCTTTGCAACTATGATCGAGCATATTGGCGATATCTCCGCCATTGGCTCTACCTGCGAACGCAATTACATTGCCGATCCCGGTCTGCACCGTACCCTGCTCGGCGATGGCCTGGCGACCATCTTGGCATCGCTTTTTGGCGCTCCCGCCAATACGACGTATGGCGAGAACACCGGTGTGCTTGCCCTGACGCGCGTGTTCGACCCGCGCGTGATTCGCATTGCCGCGTGCTGCGCCATCGTGCTTTCGTTCTGCCCCAAGTTCGCTGCCGTAATCGCCGCCATGCCGGCATGCGTTATCGGCGGCGTGTCGCTCGTGCTCTATGGCATGATCAGTGCCGTGGGCGTACGCAACCTCATCGAGAACCAGGTCGATTTCCAGAACAACCGCAACGTGCTGGTGGCAGCTCTGGTGCTCGTGCTTTCACTCGGCATTGCCTATAGCACCGCCGGTGCCATCGTGCTGGAGCTGGGCGGCGTGACCATTTCACTGTCCGGCATTGCCGTGGGCTCGCTGGTTGGCATCGTGCTCAACGCCATCCTACCGGGTAACGACTTTGAGTTTGATGTCTCCGAGCTTGAAGAGGCTGCTGAGTAGCAGCTGCGTTCAGCTAAAACAAGATATGGTGTCCATGCGTATATGCGTGTGGGCACCATTTTTAATGCGTCAGTATCCAGTGGATGCCGCGGGCCATGCGCAAGTCGGTTTGGGCAAAGTGATTGCCGGGGTTGAGTTCCAGCGTCGTGGGAATACCGCGTTCGACGAGCAGCGCTTCCATCGCGCGTGTGTCGTCGAGTACATGCCGCATCATGCGGTTGGGCGTCTTGGTCTCCTTTTTGCCAAGCGACAGGTAGGCGGCGTCGGGCGTAACTGCCATAGCGTGCTTGTGCGCATAGTCGATAAAGCCAGGAAACCACAGGGATCCCGATGCGCTTGCGGCGCGGTCAAAGGCATTGGTTTGCCAGAGGGCCCAAAGCGAAAAGAGGCCTGCCAGCGAGTAGCCAGCAATGCCGCGCCAGGTGGGCGGCTGATGAAGCGACGACTCGACCTGGGGGATTATCTGATTCAGCAGCTCATCAAGAAAACCGGCAGCTTGGCCGCCGAAAGGCTCGGCATCGCGTACGGTTCCGTCGCATTCCCAGGGGCTCAGCTCGCGATTCCAGTTGAGACCGCCAATGGCGACGAGGGTAAATGGCGGACAGTCGAGCTCTCGGCAACACTTATAAACCTCGCTGCCGTCGCCCACGACCACAGGAAGGTAGATGACAGGCGCGCTTTCCGTATGATTCGAATAAACGGTTATCTGCTTTTGATGCGCTTCCATGACGGGCTTCTCTCAGTGTTGTGATATCGGCAGCCCCAATTGTCGCACGCCAGCGTATGCCGGTTGGGCTAGACCAAAGACAATCTCGTGCATCCCCTGCGGACTCATATGGAAAACGCCACCGCCGGAGGGGAGCTCGGCGGTGGCGTTGTTAAACGGTGCTGGGGCTCGGGGCCTTCGCGGGAGCTGCCATGTGCGCAGAGGCGTTTAAGAACGCTTACGGCTCGCCATGGTGCCTGCGGCGATAGCGGCTGTTCCCGCAAGGACGGTTGCCACGATGGCCGCACCCGAGGTGTCGCCGGTTGCCGCGAGCACGCCGGTAGTCTTGGCTTTCGTGGTTGAAGCCGCAACGGCCTTGGTCGGCTTTGAGCCCTCAGGCTTGGGGTTCTGTTTGGACTCCGCGGGCTTGCTTTCTGCGGGCTTGGTCTCGTCGGGCTTGGGGTCTTCCGGCTTGGCTACCTCGGGAGGTGCGATGGTCGTAGTTTTGGCGACTGCTTTGATATAGAGGGAGTCGACCGTGGCGTCGCCCGTGCCGATGGCTTGGCCTGCCTCGTAGATGCCGTCACGGAGCTTGCGATAGTCAATGACCTTGCCGCCTTCGGGCGTCTGGATGGCGGCGTTCTCAATCTTGATGGTGCCGATTGTCTTGCCGTCAGCGCTCATGGCACGGACAAAGATTGCCGCTGTATCTCCTTCGGCCGTTACCTTGCTGCGGATGATCGAGATGACTGCGGGTGTGACGCCCTCGCTGGTCTGGGCGATGATGCCGATGTTCTCGCCTTGGGGTTCGCGCCTCGTCTCGCCATCTTGGTTTTCGCTGTAGGGGATGGGGCCGTCGCCGTTCTCGACATAGCGGGCTATGGCCTTGACAACGGAGTCGCTGATGTAGATGTGGCCGCCCTTCTCGTTGGGTCGATCGTTTCTGGTGGAGAATGCAGCCGAAACCTCGCCTTCCGCAAACGCGTCCACGGTGGAGCCGTTCTTGACGACGATGTCGTCCTGGTAGGTGAAGAGGGCGTTGGCGCCACCGTATCTGCCTTTACTTGCACGGACCGTCACGTTTGCATGATCGAGGGTGATGCCCTTGTGGGCATAGACGCCATATTCAACACCGTTTACGTTGAGGGAGGCGTTTGTGGCTGCGAGGCTGCCCTTGGCCTCGACGGCAGCGTCTTTCTCGGAGCTTGCCTTGACCGTCCCGCCACCCTTGATGGTGAGGTTCTTGTCGGCTCCAATACCCTTGTCCTTGGTAGCCCTGGCGGTGACGGCTCCGCTGTCGTCAATCGTGATATTGCCGTTTGCCCTGATGCCATCCGATGCACCCGTGGCGTTGACGTTGCCCGAACCTTTGATAGCGAGATCACCTCCGGCATTGATGGCATCAAACCCAGTGCTCGTGGCGTTGACGGATCCGGCTCCGTCGATGTTGATATTACCCGTGGAGAGGATAGCGTCCTCAGTAGATGTCACGCTGAGCGTGCCGCCCTCGTCGCCTTGGATATTGAGCTCGGCATTCTCGTTAGTGCCATGAGAAACGTTGATGCTTTCGATCCATTCGGCAGTGACGATGTTGGTTCCCGAGTAATTCACGTTGAGCTTGCCTGCGGCCTGGATCTCGCCGCCGTTATAGTTGTTGAGCTTCAAGTCGTCGGCGCCGTCCCACGACCAGGTACCGGCCTCGTCGCTCGCCGCGGTGTTGTACTTGTTGCCGCCGACCTTGACCCATTCCGCTGCGAGCGAGACGCTCGGCATGAGCAGCGAGCTCACCGTGAGCGCGCACACGGCGCCCGAGACGATGCGGCGCGTCACGCGGCGCCGGCTGCCGTGCGCGAGTCCTATGCGACGGCGAACGTCGGGTTCGGCAACATGGGTTCCGGCGGTAGTGTCATTGCGTTTGGGGGTCGTGAACAAGGCTGCCATGGTTGCTCCCGTTTTCATAGGGCCTATACGACTAGATTCAGCGTATCTGCTGGATGTTGCCGGCGGTAGTGCCGTTTGGAGGGCAAAATGGCCAAAATGGGGGAGAAATAGGCCGCACGCCGGCGCAGGGACCGGCGCTAAAAGAAAAGCGCGGGGCCGCATGGCGACTCCGCGCTTTATTGTTCAGCTTTTGCAGCCTTGCCCTTACGCTACGAAGAAGTAGACGAGGAAGGCAAGGGCCGCGATCCACCCGTCCCGTGCGAAAAAGTGTTTACGAGCGCTTGCGGCTCACCACGGCGCCCACGGCGATGGCGGCTGTTCCTGCAAGGGCGGCTGCCACGATGGCTGCGTTCGAGGCGTCGCCGGTTGCCGCGAGCTTGCCGGTGGTCTTGGCTCCCGTGGCTGCAACTGCAACGGTCTTGGTCGTCTTCGTGCCCTCGGACTTGGAACCCTCGGGCTTGGTCTCGCCGTGCTTCTCCTCGGGTTTGGTCTCCTCGGGAGGCACGATGACCGTGCTCTTGGCGACAGCTTCGTCGTAGGGGGAGTCGACCGTGGCGTCGCCCGTGCCGATGGTTTGACCCGCCTCGTAGGAGATGCTGGAGCCGTACTCTTCTTCGTAGCGATAGTTAATGATCTTGCCGCCTGCGGGCGCCTGGATGGGAGCGCCTTCGATCTTGATGGTGCCGATCGCCTTGCCATCTTCGCTTATGGCAAGAGCGAAGATTGCCGCCGTGTCTCCCTCAGCCGTGAGCTTGCTGCGGACGATCGAGATACTCGCGGGCGTGATGCCCTCGTAGGTCTGGGCGAAGATACCGATGTTCAGACCCCTAGGCTCAGGGATGACCGCGCCGCTTTGGTCGTTGCTGTAGTGATCGGGGCCATCGCCACCGGTCTCGACATAGCGGGCTATAGCCTTAACAACGGAGTCGCTGATGTAGATGTGGCCGCCAGCGACGTTTGGCTGGTGGTTTCTGGTAGAGATTGCAACCGAGAATTTGCCTTCCGCGAACGCGTCCACGATGGAACCATTCTTGATGACGATGTCGTCCCCGTCAGTGATGAGGGCGATGGCCTGGCCGCCGCTCGCGCTTGTACGGACCGTCACGGTCGCGTGATCGAGCGTAACGCCCTTGTAGGCATAGACGCCATATTCAACACCACTTGCGTCAAGGGAGGCGTTCGTGACCGCGAGACTGCCCTCAGTGTCGACGGCAAGATCTCCCTCGGAGTTCGCCTTGACCCGGCTGCCGCCTGAGATGTTGATGCCGTCTTTAGCCCAAATCGCTGCTTCTTCTATCGAGCTTGCTTCTACCTTGCCACCGCCTTTTATGATGAGGTCACTGCCCGCGGTGATGCCGTAGCCTTCGCCTCCTTTAGCGATCACTGTGCCAGAGGAATCGATGGTGGTCTTGCCCTTGGATTGGATGCCTTCGGTACCGCCCGTTGCATTCACGGTGCCCGAGCCCGCGATAGAGAGATCGCCCTTTGCCTCAATTCCGTCGGAAGTAGTGCTTGTGGTGTTCACGGTGCCTGGGCCAGAAATGGAGAGGTCGCCTGTGGATTTAATTGCATCGGCCTCGGCTGTCACATTGAGCTCATCCGTGCTATTCGAGCTCGTTATGTTCAACTCTGCTTTCTGGCTATTGCCATCCTGCGCTTTGATGGCGGCTCCGGTGTAATCGGGCTCGGTTTTCACGGTGTTCTTGCCCTCGTACGCAATGTTGAGCTTGCCTGCAGCATTGATCGCGCCGCCGTCATAGCCGTTGAGCTTCATGTCGTCGGCGCCGTCCCAGGCCCAGGTGCCGGCCTCGTCGCCTGCTGCAGTGTTGTACTGAGTGCCGCCGACGTTGACCCACTCGGCCGCGAGCGAGACGCTCGGCATGAGCAGCGAGCTTGCCGTGAGCGCGCACACGGCGCCCACGACGATGCGGCGTGTCACGCGGCGCCAGCTGCCGTGTGCGAGCAGCGTGTGACGGCGCACGTCGGGCTCGACAAAATGGGCTCCAGAGGTTTTGTCATTGCGCTTGGGGGTCGTGAACAAGGCGGCCATGGTTACTCCCATCCTCATAGGGCCTATGCGATTACATTCAGCATATCTGCAGGATGTAGTCGTCGGTAGTGCCGTTTGGAGGGCAAAATGTCCAAAACTCGGGAAGCAATACATCGCGCGCCCGTGCGTTGCCTGGCTTTAAAAGAAAAGCGCGGAGCCGCTCGATGCGACTCCGCGCTTTGGTGTTCTGCTTTGGCAGCTTTGCCGCTACGCTACAAAGAAGTAGACGAGGAAGGCGAGGGCTGCGATCCACATGAGCGGCTTGATCTTGGAAGCCTCGCCCTTAAAGAGCGCGACGATCACGTAGGCGATAAAGCCCAGACCGATGCCGGCAGAGATGGAGTAGGTGAAGGGCACGCCGGCGACAATCATGAACGCCGGGAAACCCTGCGACACGTCGGACCAGTCGATCTCGGAGGCCTCGCTCATCATGAGGTAGCCGACGTAGACCAGAGCACCGCAGGTGGCGGCGCTGGAAACGATGGTGACGATGGGGGAGAAGAACGCGGCGAGAATGAACAGCACGCCGGTGGTGACGGAGGTGAGGCCCGTGCGGCCACCGTCGGCGGCGCCGGAAGTGGACTCGACGAAGGTGGTGATGGAGGAGACGCCCATGAAACCGCCCACAGCAGCGGCGGCGGAGTCGACGATCAGGATCTCCTTGATATTCTCGACGTTGCCGTCGTCGGTGAGGAACTCGCCCTGCTTGGCCACGGCCATCGCGGTGCCCATGGTGTCGAAGAAGTCACTCATGAGCAGCGAGAACGAGATGACGAGGAGCGTGGGGTCGGTAAGGACCTTGACGATGGCGGGCACGCCGCCGGCGTCGGCGATGGGGCCACCGATGCTCGAGAAGTCGAGCGGTGCGATGAGGCCCTCGGGGGCGTGGGTGACGCCCAGCGGGATACCGGCGATAACGGCGACGATGATGCCGATGAGCAGCGAGCCCGGCACGTTGCGGGAAGCCAGGGCAACCGTCACGACGATGGAGATGATGCCGACGATAAAGGTGGGGGAGGCGATGTCGCCCAGACCGACGAGTGTACCGGCGCCAGCGGTGATAATGCCGGCATCGCATAGGCCAATCATGGCGATGAACAGGCCCAGACCCACCGAGATGGCGTGACGCAGGACAACCGGGATGGCGTCCATGATGGCCTCGCGCAGGCCACAAAGCACGAGCAGCAAGATGACGATACCCTCAAGGAAGATGACGCTCATGGCCACGTGCCAGTCACCGCCGCAGACGGTGGTGGTGATTCCGGCGATCATCGCGTTGACGCCTAAGCCCGACGCGCAGGCGAGCGGGCGGTTGGCGAAGATGCCCATGCAGATGGTCATGATGCCGGCGCCCAGGCAGGTGGCGCAGGCGAGCGCTCCCGCATCGATGCCAGCGCCCGAGAGCACCGCGGGGTTGACGGCGATGATGTAGGCCATCGCCAGGAATGTTGTCAGTCCAGCGCGGAGTTCGGTCCCGATTGTGGACTTGCGCTCACTGACGTGAAAAAGTTCGTCCATGCATACCCTTTCCTTGTTCGGCCCCGAGTTTAGGCCGATTGACACGAACTCAACTACTATAGCCCCTTTACGACGCTGTTGTTCCTCGCATGTTGATGTTCGGCGCTTTGTAGCAGACGGACGGTATTTTTCGCATGAAAATGTGTGGGTACCGTATACTTAAGCGGTTACAACGACCCCTATGGAGGAACGTATGATTAAAGAGCTCTGCCACGACGAGGCTATTCTGTCTCAGCGTTGCGAGGTTGCGACCGTCGAGGACGAGTCGGTTGCTCAGGACCTGATCGATACCATCAAGTCACTCGATGATGCCGGCTGCCTTGCTGCCAACCAGATTGGCGTTACCAAGAAGGTTTGCGTCTACCTGGACGATGCCGGCGAGCCCCACGTGCTCTACAACCCCCGTCTGGTGTTTGGCCTGGGCGCCAGCAAGATGGAGGAGAGCTGCCTGACGCACGAGGAGGTCACCAAGTCCACGCGCTACATCAAGTGCAAGGTCGCTTATGACGTGATCGTCGACGGCAAGATGCGCGAGCGCAAGCAGGACTTCGTCGGCTTCGAGGCGCAAATGGTCCAGCATATGATCGACCACTGTCTCGGCAAGTTGGTCTAAGGGGACCAAAGCACCGCACCTTGCCGCTCAATCGTCGCTTGCGTACCGTTAGTACGCGGCGCTCCTCTTTCGTGGCAATCTGCGGCACTTTGACCCCTTAGACGACCTGCGGGGTTAACTTGGTTGAGTTTATCCAGCTTGAATAGTCCGGGCGTGACATTGTTGTCATGTCCGGGCTTTTGTGTTTAGCGCCTTTTTGTTTGGTGACAATAACCTTAGCAAGAACGTAAAGCTAGGAGGCGCTATGTGCACGAGTATTCGATTTACCGATAATTCTGGCCACATGTATCTGGGCCGCAATCTCGACTGGAGCTTTGACTACGGCCAACAGGTTCGCGTGATGCCGCGCGGGTTCCACATTCCGTATTCGTTTATCGACGACGCGACAGCGGCACACGCGGTGATCGGTATGTGCATCGATTACAAGAACTACCCTATGTTCTTCGATTGCGGCAACGATGCGGGCCTCGCCGTGGCGGGCCTCAATTTCCCGGGTTATGCCGAGTATGCCGAGGGGCCGGTTGATGGAAAGACCAATATCGCGGCTTATGAGTTTCCCCTGTGGGTGGCAGCGACGTTCTCGACGGTCGATGAGGTCGAGGCCGCGCTGCGCGACACGGTGATTGTCGCCAAATCTGCAGGAGAGGGGCTGGGCGTGTCGCTGCTCCATTGGATTATCGGCGACAGCCAGCGCAGCATCGTGGTCGAGATGATGGCTGATGGCCTGCATGTATACGACGATCCGGTCGACACCCTTGCCAACCAGCCGACCTTCCCGTGGCACATGGAAAACCTCCGCACCTATATCACCGCCACAAGCGATTTTCCGCAGACGGCGACATGGCGTGGCGCCGAGCTCAAGCCCTATGGCGCGGGTGCCGGCATGCGCGGCATTCCGGGCGATTGCTATTCGCCGAGCCGTTTTGTAAAGGCGGCGTACCTCAATGCCAATTACCCGCAAAAGGAGAGCGAGACCGAAAACGTCGTCCGCATGTTCCGCTCGCTCGAGGGCGTGGTGATGATCGAGGGGGCGTCCAGGATGGGCGATGGCAAGTTCGAGAAGACTATCTACACCGGATGCTTTAGCGCGCGCACGGGCAATTATTACTACGCGATGTATGGGGATCCGTCGATTCGCTACGTGAGCCTGATGGATGCCGAGGGCGCGAGCCCCGATAGGCTCGTGGTTCCCGAGCCGCGTCGTTCGTAGCCGTTAGCTTTACTGCAATGCAAAGCGGCCCTGCGTCTCTCGTGAGGTGCAGGGCCGCTGTCGTTGATTTATGACGTCGCTAGAAGTTGGCGTCGTTGAGTTGTTCGTTCTCGAGGCCGTCGAGTTGTTGCTGTTCAGGCGTATCGGCGACACTCTCGAGCAGCTCGGTGGGATCGACGTTCATGCTCTTGCCGGCCTCGTTGCCGTTGACCAAGTCGTCCGAGAAGATATCGACTTCCATTTCCTCGGCCTCTTCGATCTGAACCTCGAGCGGCACCTGGGTGCGCACGAGCCTAACGGCCGGGCGCATGCGGGCAAACAGCGGCACGTACTCGATGATGATGGCAGAGTTCTCGAGACCGTACCAGCGCGCCGGGCTTCCGCAAGCGCGGCGGACGGCGTACTTGATGGCCATCACGCGGTGGTCATTGCGGTTGATGTCCGTTTCGGGGGCAAGCATCTTGCGCAGCATGCAAAAACGGAAGTCGCCCACGTTGCCGCGCGTCTCGTAGATGGAGTAGGTGTGGTGCTGCGGCGGCAACTCACCCGAGGCCATCAGGTCGCCAACGATCTGGCGCAGGTAGGCGTTGATGCGCTGATTGACCTTAAAGCCCAGGTCCAAGCGCACGCGGAACAGGAAGTCTGTGCCAAAGGTCTCAACGGAATACTCGTGCGTATAGGGCTCGTCGGTAACGTGTACGTTGATGAACCAATATGCCTTGGCGCGCTTGGGATGCTTGTCCAAGATGGAATAGAGCACGTCGCGGTTGAGCGTGAGCGGGTCGGGGCTATTGGTGAGGAACACCAGATTGTCGGCGAGCACGGGGTAGGTCTCGTCATTGCGCAGGCGGTTGAGCTGGTCGATGTACTTGGAGACGGGCAGCAGAATCGTCTGCGTGCGCTCGATGGCGGCGCCGCGACGCCACACATACATAAGGCCGAACAGCAGTGCGGCCAGGAAGATCATGACGTAGCCGCCGTCAAAGAACATGGTGAGGCACGAAGCGAAGAAGCACAGCTCAATGGCACCAAAGAGCAGGGCAAAGATGCAGGCGCCCAGCTTGTGCTTGAGGATGCCGATGATATAGCTCGTCAAAAGCGTGGTGGTCATGAGCATGGTCACGGTGATGGCGAGGCCATAGGCGCTTTCCATGCGCTCGGAGTTCTGGAACAGCAGCACGATGAAGATGCAGCCGACCCACATGATGTTGTTGACGAGCGGAATATAGAGCTGACCCTTGGTGTCGCTGGGATAGTGGATGCGCAGGTGCGGCATAAGGTTGAGGCGCGTTGCCTCGGATACCAGCGAGAACGAGCCGGTGATGAGCGCCTGCGAGGCGATGATGGCCGCCACGGCCGAAAGCACAATGGCAAAGGGGCGCAGGGGCTCGGGAAGCATCATATAGAACGGGTTAACGATATCCATCGCGAGCATCTGGGGGTTGGAGTTATTGGCGAGTAGCCAAGCTCCCTGACCCAGATAGTTGAGGATAAGGGCCGCCTTAACAAATGGCCAGGATGCATAGATGTTTGCCTTGCCCACGTGGCCCATGTCCGAGTAGAGTGCCTCGGCACCGGTTGTCGACAGGAAGACAAAGCCGAGCACCATAATGCCCGAATGGTTGATGGGCGAGAACAGGAACATAATGCCGCGGATGGGGTTGAGCGCGCGCAAGATGGACAGGTTGCCGAGCATGTTGAACAAGCCGGCGCCCGCCAGGAACAGGAACCACAGCGTCATGAGCGGGCCGAAGAGCTTACCGATCGACGAGGTACCGGCGCGCTGCATGGCAAATAGGCCGCAGATAATGATGATGGTAATAATGATGACGTTAGTCTGGCCGTCACCCAAAAGCGCATGGCCCCATTCGATGGTGTGCAGACCCTCGATGGCTGTGGTGACCGTGACGGCGGGGGTGAGGATGCCGTCGGCAAGCAGTGCCGCACCGCCGATCATGGCGGGCAGAATCAGCCATGGTGCCACCTTGCGTACGAGGCTGAACAGGGCGAAGATGCCGCCTTCGTTGTGGTTGTCGGCCTTCATGGCGATTACCACGTACTTGACCGTGGTCACGAGCGTCATGGTCCAGATGACGAGCGAAAGCGCGCCCAGGATCATGTCCTCGCTGACGGTACCGATGCCGCCGTTGTTGGCGACGATTGATTTCATGGTGTACATGGGGCTCGTGCCGATGTCACCATAGACGACGCCGAGCGTTACGAGCAACATGCCAGCGGAGAGGGGGATGGCGCCATGCCCGCCCTGACTATGCTGGTCTTGGAGGCTTGCCTCCAGCTTGTTGTGTGCCACGTGGACTCCCTTAGACATCCGGTCTCTGCCAAGAGCAGTAGACCTTTATGCCATCTTTATACATATAAGAGCAGTTTGGCACATCGGGGTGTTTTAGACAATAATCCTCATCTGGGGATTATTCATATACGCAGGTAGCATTTCAGAGCAGGGCTATTAAGCACGCGCTGTCTGGGCGATGCCAGCCTTGGCGCTTGCACGTTTGCCGGCGAGTTCGCAAAAAATCGCGCCGCCGATGATAAGCGCGGCACCCATCAGGCGGACCGGTGTTATGGCTTCGCCCAAAAGGACGGCCGAGAACACGACGGCCGAAAGCGGCTCGAGGTAGCCGACGACCGCGACGGTCTGCACGGGCAGTTTGGCGACGGCACTAAAGTAGAGCAGACAACCGAGTCCGGTGTTGACGACGCCGAGCATGACGACGGCGCGCCAATCAATGCTGGCGGCGACACCGGCGGACAAGAATGAGGGAGCGCCCTGCGTGATGAGCGTGAGGACCAGCGCGGTCACAAAAGCGGCGCTCACCTGGAGCGCGGAGTTCTCGAGACCTTCGATGTGCGGCGCACCCTTGCTAGCGATGACCATCAGCGCATAGCAAAATGCCGAGGCGATACCGCAGACGATACCCGCAATGGGCATATTGCCGCCTAGACCTTGTGCTGCAATGAGAAAAGCACCGCAGGCGACGGCGATAAACCCGGCGATTTTGCTGCCGGTCAGTTTTTCACCAAAGATGAGTGGGGAGAGCGCCATGACAATGATGGGGCCACAGTAGTACAGCAGCGAGGATACGCCGACGCCGATCGTCTGGTAGGCGCGGAACAGAAAAATCCAGCTGGCGCCCAGCGCGGCTCCCGAGAGAAGGAGTGCTGCGGCTTCGCGGGGACGAGATGGCGCCTGCAGTTTATGGCGTTGGGTGATGGCAAGGATAGTGACAAGCGAGAGGGCGCCCAAAAACGTGCGCAGTAGCACGATATCGGAGCTCGGCAGTGCGATGGCGGCGGCGATGATGCCGTTGGAGCCAAACAATAGCAATGCTGCTAAGTACGTAAACAGTCCGTTGTTCATGCGCTGACATCCCCTCTATATCCGAACATGTTCACTATGGGTGAACTGGCTTTAGAAGAAAAGCGAATATAATGCATGGAAAACATGACAAAAACTCATGCAAGGGTGGGGACGTGCCGTGGAGACCAATATCCAAAAGATGCAAGTGCTGCTCGAGACGGTGCGTGCCGGCAGCTTTACGCGTGCTGCAGAGCGCCTGAGCTATTCGCAGTCGGGCGTGAGCCGCATGGTGGGCGACCTTGAGGCAGACTGGGGTTTTAAGGTGCTTGATCGCAGCCGCGAGGGCGTGGTGCTTTCTGCCGACGGGCGGCAGGTCATGCCGGCAGTCGAGGCGTTATGCGAAGAGTTTGGCCGCCTGCAGCGACGCGTGGACGAGATGCGAGGGCTCATGCGTGGCAAGATCTGCATCGGTACGTTTTCGAGCGTGGCGACCCACGTGCTGCCGCCGGTGATTGCGCGCTTTCGCGCCGATCACCCGGACGTCGATTATGAGTTGCTGATGGGCGACTATTCAGAGATCGAACAATGGGTGGCAGAGGGCCGCTGCGATCTGGGCTTTATCCCGTATGAGCCTCGAGAAAATGGCATGACATCGCGGTCTTTGGTGCGCGACGAGTTGATGGCGGTAGTGCCGACAGACTCTTTGCTTGCCACGGCGGAGGTCGTCTCTCTTGCCGATTTAGCCAACGAGCAGTTTATTCTGCTAGAACGCGGCACCGATGATGAGATTACGCCGCTGTTCCGTCGGGCGGGGCTGACGGTGTGCTCCAAGCTGTCGACTTGGGATGACTATGCGATTATGGCTATGGTCGAGGACGGCCTGGGCGTGAGCATTCTTCCCGCGCTCATCTTGCGCCGCTGTCAGTTCGATGTTGCCGTGCGCCCACTCGAGGGACATCCTCATCGGCAGATCAACGCCATATATCGAACGGCTGACGTTTCGCTTGCCGCTGCTCGATTCCTTGAATACCTCTAAACGCGTGCATGTTATTGTCCGCTTTGGGCAAATCTCGGAGTCCGGTACATTTTCTTATGAAATTGAACTATCGAATGAGGTGCCGCGTTATACTGCTTGCTAAATTGAACCATGGTTCAATTCGTGTTCTATAAATTGAACTTTGCCAGCAAGGAGGTTCTAGTGGCCCAAGAGACGTTTAGCGATCGCCTGCGACAGGCTATGTCCGATCGCGACGTTCGCCAGTCGGACGTGATCCGCGCATCGGAGATGCTCGGCAAAAAACTCGGCAAGAGTCAGATGAGCCAATATGTGAGCGGCAAGACGATCCCGCGGCGCGATGTGGCTGAGCTGCTCGCCCGTATTTTGGAGGTCGATGTTACCTGGCTGCTTGCCGGCGACGCCGATCAAGGCGAGGCATCATCACCCCGCAACGATTCCAAGCCCGAACCCCATCCCTCAGCTCAAATTGCAAGGAGCACCACCATGCGTACTTTTTCTAAATCCACCAAGCTCGATAACGTCCTGTATGACGTGCGCGGTCCCGTCGTCGACGAGGCCGCCCGTATGGAGGACGAGGGCGAGCGCATCCTCAAGCTCAATATCGGCAACCCGGCGCCCTTCGGTTTCCGCACACCCGATGAGGTCATCAAGGACATGCGCCAGCAGCTGCCCGACTGCGAAGGCTATTCCAACTCGCGTGGCCTGTTCTCCGCGCGCAAGGCGATCATGCAGTATTCGCAGATCAAGGGCCTGCCCAACGTTCAGATGGAGCATATCTACACGGGCAACGGCGTGTCCGAGCTCATTCAGCTTTCGATGAACGCGCTGCTCGACAATGGCGACGAGATTCTGATCCCCAGCCCCGACTATCCGCTCTGGACGGCGTGCGCAACCCTTGCTGGCGGTCATCCCGTACATTATCTGTGCGATGAGCAGGCGGATTGGTATCCCGACCTGGAGGATATGGAGTCCAAGATTACGAGCGCGACCAAAGCCCTCGTCATCATCAACCCCAACAACCCCACGGGTTCTGTCTATCCGCGCGAGGTGCTCGAGGGCATCGTCGAGGTTGCACGTAGGCATCAGCTGATGATCTTTGCCGATGAGATCTACGACCGCCTGTGCATGGACGGCTACGAGCACGTCTCGATTGCCTCGCTCGCCCCCGACCTGCCCTGCGTCACCTTTAGCGGCCTTTCCAAGTCGCACATGATCGCGGGCTATCGTATTGGCTGGATGGTGCTTTCGGGCAACCAGCGCTGCATGAGCGACTTCATCATGGGCGTCAACATGCTCTCGAACATGCGCCTGTGCTCCAACGTGCCGGCTCAGTCGATCGTTCAGACGGCACTCGGTGGCCATCAGTCCGTTAACGACTACATCCGTCCCGGCGGCCGTGTCTACGAGCAGCGCAACTTTGTGTATGAGGCGCTCAACAAGATTGACGGCATCTCGGTGGTTAAGCCGCGTGCAGCGTTCTACATCTTCCCCAAGATGGATGTGAAGAAGTTCAACATCACCGATGACGAGCAATTCGCCCTTGACCTGCTGCACGAGAAGAAGATCCTGATTACGCGCGGCGGCGGCTTCAACTGGGCTGAGCCCGACCACTTCCGTATCGTGTACCTGCCGCGCATGGAAGTACTCAAAGAGTCCCTCGAAGACCTCGCCGATTTCTTCGACCATTACCACCAGAGCTAGTGGGATAGAAGTTCCGCACTATGAAAAGCTCCCTGCAGTTGTTTTGCTGCAGGGAGCTTTCTTGAATCGGCGGAACTAGATCACGATCCCGTTGCAGTGGTCGATTTCGTGCTGGATGATCTCGGCGGTGTAGACCGAGAAGTTTTTGATGCGGTGGACAAAGTTCTCGTCCAAATACTCCACCTTGATGCGGCGATAGCGGGTACAGGGACGCTCACCGGCCAGCGAGAGGCATCCTTCGCTCGTCTGATAGGAATTGACCTGCTCAAGAATTTGAGGGTTGTACATCAGCAGCGCCCTGTTGCCGTCCTTTACGCAGATGATGCGTTTGCGCACGCCAATCATGTTGGCGGCAAGGCCCACGCACTCGTGCTCATGCTCGTGTAGTGTATCTAGGAGGTCCTGCCCGGTCGCGGCGTCATCGGGGCCCGCGTCTTCGGAAGGCAGGCGCAAAAAGAACTCGGATTTCATGATGGGCTTAATCATGGCGGGCTCCTCATGTCTTATGCTTTCGTGGACTTTTAATAATAGCGCGGAAGGAAAGCTGTACGTCCGCGTTACAATCTTTCGACGTTGGACCATGTTGCCAGGCTCGTCGTGTACGGCGTCTGGCGTAAGTCTAGGGCTCATTTTTCGCCCTGGACTGTTCCTCTGGGGCGATGCGACTGTCGTTCCAAGAGGAAGGAAATGCATGGGGAGCAAATCTCAGCAACAAGTTCAAGTAGCGCCATCGGCCACTGCGGCGATTCTCGTCGTAATGTATATTGCAGCCTTTGTTGCCGCGTTTAACGAGAACATCATTAACGTGGCGTTGCACGACATTATGGCAGCCTTTTCGGTGAGTGCCACCACGGCGCAGTGGCTCGTCTCGGGCTACATGATCGTGACGTCGATCTTTACGGCCATCATGGCCTTCCTGTCCGGCCGTTTCTCGACGCGCAAGCTGTTGTTTTTCGCATGCGGATGTATGGTTGCCGGCGAAGTCCTGTGTCTGATCGCTCCGTCGTTTAGCGTTTTGCTGCCAAGTCGTATTTTGCAGGCTGCGGGATCGGGCATCTTGTTTCCGCTCATGATGAACGTGGTGCTGTCTTGCGCCCCGCGCGAGAAGCTCGGTCTGTATCTGAGCCTGGGCGGTGCCTGCATTACGCTAGGGCCGGCGTTTGGACCCGTAATCAGCGGTCTTATGTGCACGTTGTTTGGCTGGAGGGCGGTGTTCGTAGTGCCGCTGGTGGGCGGCATTGTGGTCGCTGCGGCGGGCGTTAAGCTTGTTCAGAATGTCGGAGAGCGTTCGAACACCACGCTTGATATTCTGTCGGTTGTTTTGCTCGCCGCCGACATTACGGCATTTGTGTATTCCGTAGGCGAGTTCTCGACCAATCTGATTGCCGGCATTGTGGCGCTTTTCGCCGCCATTGTGCTGCTCGGCCTGTTTGCGGCCCGTCAGCTCAAACTCGAGCATCCGGTGCTTAACGTGCGTCCCATGGCGAGCGTTCGTTTTTGGCCTGCGTGCCTGCTTGTGGTGGTGTCGATGATGACAACGTTCTCGATGAGTGTTTTGTTGCCGCTCTATTTTGAGGGCGCATACGGCATGACCGCACTTGTTGCGGGCCTGCTCATTTTGCCGGCAATTGCCTGCAACGCCGTGACCTCGATTGTGGGCGGACGCGTGATGGACGCCCGTGGCGCATGGCCGCTGCTGCCGGTCGGCTTTGCCCTGATTGCCGTGGGGCAGACTGCCATCTCGATGACGGCGGCAAGCATGAACATCGGCGTCGTCGTGGCGCTGACCGTTGTGGTGTATGCCGGAGTCGGTTTGGTGCTGAGCCCCTCGCAAACGGCCGGCTTGGAGACGCTACCCGCCGCTGAACATCCTCACGGAACGGCATTGCTTAACACGTGGAATATGATTGCCGCATCGTTTGGCCCGTCGCTGTTTATCGGTCTGCTCTCGAGTTCTGCTGCGACCGCCGGCGCCGCTGGCGCTGCGACAGACGTTGCCCAGGCGATTGGATTTGCAGCTGCCGTGCGTGTAGCGGCTGTAATTGCCGTGGTCGGGTTCGTGGCGTCGCTGGTGTACGCTCGTCGCGAGTCACACATGTCGCATTAATGTGTGCACATAGATTCTGCAGCTAGATTGGATGGCGACACCATAAACTAATGGACGTTTTGCCGAGAGGCATGATTGTTTAAAGCGCAAAGAGTGCGCGACGGGCCCCGCGAATGGGGCGATGATGCCCGAGAGGGCCAAGAAGGAGTCTCATGTCCGAGAACGAAGAGATCATGAACGAGACCGAGAACGAGACCATGGCTGCCGAGGTCGAGGCAGTCGAGACCGTGGAGACCGAAGCTGCCGAGGTTGAGGTTGCTGACGAGGTTTCCGCCGAGGAGGAGGCCGAGGTTGTCGAGGCCGCCGTTGATTACGATGACGAGGAGCTGATGGACAAGATGCAGAAGGCCGCCCGCCTGCTGCGTAGCCGTCGCTTTGCTATTTCCAAGGAGGAGGAGGCCAAGGCCGAGCGCATGGCGAACATCGAGCGCGCCATCAAGCTTCTTGACCTCAAGCCCAAGATGGAGCAGAAGGAAATGTCCGACCTGCTGGGCATGCGCCTCCGTGAGCTTGATGGCCTGATGGCCGAGGCCGAGGCTGCCGATCTGGTCGGCCGCATCGACGACGCCGAGGGCGATATGCGCAAGATCGTCGTCTTCGCCGCCGAGGATGCCGCTGAGGGCCTGGTCGAGCTTGCCAACAAGAAGGAGAAGCTCCTGCCCGAGCTTTCTTACGAGGAGGCCACCGAGCTGATGGCCGCCCTCGATAAGGTTATCGCTCCGCTCGTCGCCATGGGCCTGGACGAGGATCGCGGTCCTCGCGGCGGCCGTGACGACCGTGGTGGCCGTGGCGGCGACCGTGGCGGTCGCGGCGGCTTTGGCGATCGTGGTGGCCGTGGCGGCGACCGTGGCGGTCGCGGTGGCGATCGTGGCGGCCGTGGCGGTTTTGGTGACCGTGGCGGCGACCGTGGCGGTCGCGGCGGCTTTGGCGGCAACCGTGGTGGCTATGGCGATCGCGGTGGCAACCGTGGCGGCTTCGGCGGCAACCGTGGTAACGACCGCGGCTGTCGCGGTGGCGGCCGCAACGGCGGCGGCTTCCGCGGTAACCGTTTTTAGTTACGGCGTTTTACCAAACGCCGTAACGGGCCGACGCTGCGCGGGCCGCATTTGGACAATCTGACGTTCAACTTCAAGGGCGCGACCAGAAGGTCAGCGCCCTCTCGTTTCACGTCACCTTGCCTCAAATGCGACCCGCTCGCTGTCCGTCCTCTACCTGCGGCGCTGTCTTGCTCCGGATGCGGCAGTTAGGGACGTTCCTTTTCTGCCGGCAGTTTGGGACACTCCTTGTAGTCATTGGGGACGTTCTTAAATGACTAGTCGTTGGGGACGTTCTTGTTTGACTAGTCATTCAAGAACGTCCCCAACGACTACATAGCATGAGAGTGGATAATCTCCCAGTTTGGGCTCGCATTCAGGCTCAAAGTGGGAGATTATCCACTCTCGTTTCTGTTCTGCCTACATTTGTAGGAACAGTTCGTGGAGGCGGGTGTCTTCGTCGAGTTCGGGGTGGAAGGTTACGCCGAGCTGGTTGTCTTGGCGGGCGGCGACGATGCGGCCATCGACTTCGGCCAGGGCCTCGGCATCGCCGTGGACCTCGACGATGCGGGGCGCGCGGATAAACGTCAGCGGCACTTCACCGTCGATGCCGGCTAGCTGCCCCTTGGTTCGAAAGCTGCCGAGCTGCCTGCCGTAGGCATTGCGCTCGACAAGTACATCCATGGTTGCCAGGCGCGGCGTGCCCTTATCGTCATGGGCGGCAAGGTCGTGAGCCAGCAGAATCAGGCCGGCGCAGGTGCCCAGGACGGGCATGCCTTCAACAATGCGGGTGCGAAGCTCCTCGAGCATGCCCAACTCATCAAGCAGCTTCCCTTGAACGGTAGACTCGCCGCCGGGAAGTACCAGACGGTCAAAGTCCGGCTTCAAATCAGCCGCCTGCCTCAGCTCAATACAGCGCGCGCCCAGCTCGGATAGTCTTGCCTCGTGCTCGGCAAATGCGCCTTGGACCGCCAGCACGGCGACCGTTTGGTCTGCATAATCGCTCATGTGCGATCCTTTCTGCCGGACTAGCGTCCGCGCTCCTCCATGATGATTTCGATCTCGTCGGCGTTGATGCCCACCATGGCCTCGCCCAGGTCCTCCGAAAGCTCGGCGATGAGCTTGGCATCGGTGAAGTTTGCCACGGCCTTGACGATGGCGGCGGCGCGCTTGGCGGGGTCGCCGCTCTTAAAGATGCCCGAGCCGACAAAGACGCCCTCGGCGCCCAGTTGCATCATCAGCGCGGCGTCGGCAGGGGTCGCTACGCCGCCGGCGGCAAAGTTCACAACGGGAAGCTTGCCCGTGGCATGGACCTCGCGCACCAGCTCGACCGGAACCTGCAGTTGCTTGGCTGCCTCAAAGAGCTCGTCGTCGCGCAGAGCAACAACGTCACGGATCTGCTTTTGGATCTTGCGCATGTGGCGTACAGCCTGGACGACGTCGCCCGTGCCCGGCTCGCCCTTGGTGCGGATCATCGTGGCGCCCTCGGCAACACGGCGCAGCGCCTCGCCCAGATCGCGGGCGCCGCAGACAAACGGCACGTCAAACTGGGTCTTGT
The DNA here is from genome assembly GCF_040092445.1 of Collinsella sp. CLA-ER-H11. Taxonomy (NCBI): domain Bacteria; kingdom Bacillati; phylum Actinomycetota; class Coriobacteriia; order Coriobacteriales; family Coriobacteriaceae; genus Collinsella; species Collinsella sp. CLA-ER-H11. Next base: position 213,683 of record NZ_JBBNLN010000002.1, read on the forward strand.
CGATGTGATAGACGTCATCGGCAGGGGAGAGAACCTCGGACTCATCGATGTAGTCGATCTCGATGGCCTGAAGGACCTGCGCCTCGACGATGTGACCGATGCGGCACTTGGCCATGACGGGGATGGAGACGGCCTCCTGGATGCCCTTGATCATCTTGGGGTCGCTCATGCGCGAGACGCCGCCTGCGGCACGGATGTCGGCCGGAATGCGCTCGAGTGCCATGACGGCGCAGGCGCCCGCCTCTTCGGCGACGCGTGCCTGCTCGGGCGTGGTGACGTCCATGATGACGCCGCCCTTGAGCATCTGCGCGAGCTCGCGATTGAGTTTGACGCGATCGGCCTTGCTGGTCTGTTCTGGCATGGTTGCTCCCTTGGTTGGCATGTGCATTGCTTGACGGAACATCCTATCTGGGAGCTGGGTATGGCGAAATACTCAGTTTTCGAGATAATAATAAGGTCAGACTAATACCAGATTGAACAGCTCGATAAGATCAGGTGGCAAACTCATGCTTGACTACAATTTGGAAAAACGCGGCGAAGCATCGCTCTATGAGTATGTTTACCAGCAAATTCGAGATGATATCGTAGCTGGACGCATTGTGGCGGGGGAGCATTTGCCGTCTAAGCGCGCCTTTGCCAGTCATCTGGGAATCAGTGTCATTACTATCGAGAATGCATATAGCCAGCTACTTGCCGAGGGCTATATTTGCTCAAAGCCGCGGCGTGGCTACTACGCTTGCAAGCTTCCGGATGCACCGGTTTTGCCTTTGGCTTCGGAGGGCATCGACCGAGATGCCGTCTCTGTGGACCCCAGCGCGCATGATGTCCGCGGGCGGGTCGAGCAATTCGACGCACTTTCTCCTTCCGCTTTGGAGGCGGCGCGGCTTTGGCAAAGCGCACTGCGGGCGACGCTGGCATCCGAAGACGAGCGCGAGATCTTTTCGCCCGCACCGGTACAGGGCACCGTTCGGCTACGATGCGCAATTGCTCATCATCTGCGCGGGACGAGGGGTATGAATGTCGACCCCGACAACATTGTTATCGGTGCGGGCGCCCAGCTGCTCGATACCATGTTGGTTCAGCTGCTTGGCGCGGACAAGGTGTATGCGGTTGAGGATCCGGGCTATTTGCGTCTGACGCGCATCTATCAGGCTATGGGTTGCAAAGTTCGACATATCCTGTTGGATGATGACGGCGTGGACCTGAGCGCTCTGCAGAAAACTGGGACCGATATCCTTCACCTTATGCCGTCGCATCAGTATCCCACCGGTCTTGTGACGAGCATTGCGCGTCGCTATGCGCTGCTGAGCTGGGCCGCCGAACGGCCGGGTCGATATCTCATCGAAGATGATTTTGATTGTGAGTTTCGCCTTGCCGGCAAGCCGATTCCCGCGCTCGCATCGATCGATGCCGCCCAGTCGGTTATTTACACCAACACGTTTTCGAAGAGCCTGTCATCGGCGTTGCGTCTAGCGTACATGGTGTTGCCCGATGAACTAATGGAGCGGTTTAGGCGCAACCTTGGTTTTTACGCCTCGTCGGTGAGCTCTGTTGACCAGGTTGCTTTGGCGCGTTTACTGGAATCGGGTGATTACGAGCGACATGTGAACCGCGTGCGCGTGCGCGCTCGCGAGGCGCGCGATGGCCTGGCGGCGCTTGTGCGGAAGGCGTTTCCGGCAGGGGAAGTCTCGATCGAGCATGCAGACGCGGGTCTTTACTGCACTGTGGTTGCGGAGCGCGGAACGGGCGGAAGCTCTTTTGCGCGGGCTCTCACGCGCTCGGGTATTCCGTTTATCGATATCAGTGACTGTTATTGGTGTGCCGATGGCGCATCTGTCCCTGAAAACTCAACTCAAATTCTTGTCCAGTATGACGACCTGAGTCCGGAAGTGCTTAATACCTTGGAATTGCAGCTAATGGGGGCGCTCTGCAATCTAAGTGAGTAGACTTTTGGCGCTTTGGCGACCGGGTCGTTTTGAAACAAGCTATCTACCTGTGGTTTTGAGAAGCAGGATGACTGGCCTGCGCGGCAAGTTCGAAAAAGTCTACTCACTTGCCGCGTAAAGCTTCTGCATGAGAAAAAAATGGGGTTTTCAACAGGGCTTCGTCCAGCTCTCGACAAGCTTTTGGCCAGTTGGGGAGGGCTGTTGAAAACTTGGCAGTCCGTTCGGCGCCATTTTTGGTGCGTTCGCGCCAATGCGTGACTGACTGGGTTGAAATTCGTGTTCTCCTGTGCCTATGAAGGATCTACTTTGTGACATATCGGCTTTTAGGTACTGGCGTTTGCCTCCTCAAGTCCGCGCTTTGTGTCCGCCGCTTCCACGACCGGAAGAAGACCGGCAGCGATATGATCTCGCCCGCAACCCGACGGCTGCGGTCGCGCTCGGTTTTCCGTTGTATACATTGGTTCGGACGAGAAACAAACGGACTTGTCCTGCCAGCATTAGGCAGCGGCTGTTCCTTGGTGAGCTTCCCAGGGAATCCGTGCTGGAAACGGAGCATGGGTTTTTGATTACGTCTCCTCTACTGACGGCATTCATCATGTTGCGGCATCTGACGGATCTTCAGCTTCTTTTGGTATTGGCGGAGATGTGTGGCTTGTTTGCGGTGTGTGCCCTGCCGGCGGCACTTGAGGCGGAGCTTTCGCGTGCAATTGATTCGGGCGCGATTTCGACAACGTTCGGTTGGGTGCGCTGTCCGTCCGAGGACGGCACCGACTCAAATTTATGGCGTCGAGACGCTTTGGTTTTGGGCGGAGACCTTCACCGTTTTTGTTCAGATGTTTGCGGGATACGTTACGGCAATAGATTTAGGGAGGTGTCGCAACTCGTTCCATTGGGTGCCGCATCGCCTTTTGAGGTCGAGGCGAATTTGTTGCTTGCACTGCCGCGGTCCCTGGGAGGCGAAGGTTTTTGTGGCATAGAGCTTAATGTTGAAGTGATACTAAGCACAAGTGCTCGAGCGATTGTGGGAAAGTCCCGTGTATATATCGACCTACTTCTTTCTTCGCCGGACGGTAGGCGACAGGTGGCCATTGAATGTCAGGGAAAGGCCTCGCACGGACGCGCAGGGGATGGCTTGCGTGACGCTGACCGCATGACGGCCCTTCAGGCCATGGGCTACGATGTGCTTCTCCTTACACACAGACAGATATCGGATGAGGATAGATTCCGCGCGATCGTTAAGGCCGTATGCAGGATGCTCGATGCTGAATATCGTGATAAAAGCTCGGATGAGCAAAGGGCTGAGGCATTACTCCGGTCTGAACTATTCATTGACTGGACAAAATTGGGAGTAATCGACGGAAAGATGCCCGCTAGACACAAAATGGCTCGATCGTGGACGGCTGCGGTTCTAAGTGAGTAGACTTTTGGCACTTTGGCGACCAGGCCGTTTTGCAACAAGTCATTTACCTGCGGCTTTATAAAGCAATATGGGTGGTGTGCTCGGCAAGTTCCAAAAAGTCTACTCACTTAGTTTTTGACGAGAAGCCGATGCCGAAGGCGGTCCTATTTCAGGGCGTTAACAAGTTCGTGAGGCACGAAAAAGGCCCGAACCAATACGGTCCGGGCCTCATCGAGCTTGAGGTTATGTCTCAGGCGGTTGGCTTAGCCAAAGTAGCGCTTGAGCAGGCCGGCGAAAGCCTTGCCGTGGCGGGCCTCGTCGCGAGCCATCTCGTGCACGGTGTCGTGGATGGCATCGAGGCCGGCGGCCTTGGCACGCTTGGCAAGATCGGTCTTGCCGGCGGTGGCGCCGTTCTCGGCCTCAACGCGCATCTCGAGGTTCTTCTTGGTGGAGTCGGTCACGACCTCGCCCAGGAGCTCGGCGAACTTGGCGGCATGCTCGGCCTCCTCGTGGGCAGCCTTTTCCCAGTACAGGCCGATCTCGGGATAGCCCTCGCGATGAGCGACGCGAGCCATGGCCAGGTACATACCGACCTCAGAGCACTCGCCCTCAAAGTTGGCGCGCAGGTCGGCAACGATGTCCTCAGAGACACCCTCCATCTTGGCGACGCCCACGACGTGCTCGGCGGCCCACTCGAGCTGGCCCTCCTCCTGCTTCAGGAAACGAGAACCGGGAACGCCGCACTGGGGGCACTTAAAATCCTCGGGCAGCTGGTCGCCGTCGAACTCTTCCACATAACCGCAAACGGGGCAAACAAACTTCATGATTCGATCCTTTCGATCGATGGCGATTGCGCGCTCGTCCGGTCCCGTAAGGGCCCTCTCCGGACGTGCGTCTTGACGAGTTCTATTATCCATAAATGCAACCAAATGTGAAGCCTATTAGGAATGATTTTTAATAAAACAATTTTGAGATATGAAGATGTTGATTGATTAACGATTGGCAGGCCGTCTTTGACCGCCGCTGAGTACAATCGGGCGAGCAAATGTTGACCTATCAACAAATGAAGGAGTTTCCTTTATGCATCTAGCCCGTCGTGCCTGGTGCCGAACATATCAGACGGTTTTTCGCATTGCATTGCCGATCCTGCCCTATACCGAGCCGCGCATTTTAGAGCATGCCGAGGATGTGCCCGCGGTGCTTCAAAAGCGCTCGATCCAGAAGGTCCTTATCGTGACGGATCCCGGCATTACCCGTCTGGGGCTCACGGCACCGCTCGAGACGGCGCTCGCATCCAGGGGGATTGGCATTACGGTCTATGCCGAAACGCGTGCAAACCCCACGGTTTCAAACGTGGAAGAAGCGGCGTCCCTGTATCGAGAGAGCGCCTGCCAGGCCATTATCGGCTTTGGCGGTGGCTCGGCCATGGACTGTGCCAAGGGCGTGGGCGCACGCATTGCGCAGCCAAACAAGCCCATCAACAAGATGCGCGGCCTGCTGCGGATTCATCGTCGCCTGCCGCTGCTCATCGCCGTTCCCACTACCGCCGGTACGGGAAGCGAAGTCACGCTTGCGGCGGTAATTACCGATGACGGGACGCACTACAAATACCCCATTAACGACTTTGTGCTCATCCCGCGTTTTGCAGTCCACGACCCCGAGTTTACGTGCGGCTTGCCCGCTTCCATTACGGGGCAGACGGGCATGGACGCCCTGACGCATGCCGTTGAGGCCTTTATCGGGCGAAGCACCACGCCCTATACGCGCAAGATGGCGCGACAGGCGGTGCAGCTTATCCACGACAATTTGCTCGAGGCCTATGAGCATGGTGACGACATGCGCGCTCGTCGCAATATGCTTTCGGCGGCGTATAAGGCGGGCGTTGCGTTTACCCGCTCCTATGTCGGATATGTGCATGCCATCGCGCACAGTCTGGGCGGCCGATACGGAATTCCGCACGGTTTGGCCAACGCGATCATCCTGCCGCACATGCTTCGCGCTTATGGTGACGCCGCCGCCCCCAAGCTTGCCGATCTTGCTCGCATGGCGGGCATTGCGCCGGCTACCGCGCAGGATAGTCTTGCGGCCGAGGCCTTTATCGATTGGGTCGACCGCATGAACGAGATCCTGGGAATCCCCAAATATGTCTCGGGCATTCGCCGCTCCGACATTCCCGAGATGGCGGCGCATGCCGATGCCGAGGCCAATCCGCTGTACCCCGTTCCGCTTTTGATGGACCGCTTGGAGCTCGAGCGTATGTACGAGGTCGTCGCGGGTGATATGTTTGAGGACGAGAACTAGGAGGGTGCCATGAACACCGAGGAAATTGCGCGCATCGTCGGCGATCAGCGCACTTACTTTAAAACGCACGCTACGTTTGATGTTGATGCCCGACGTCGCGCGCTCGTGAGTTTACGCGATGCGGTACGGGCGCACGAGGCCGATATTGCCCATGCACTCAAGACCGATTTGGGAAAGTCGCATGACGAGGCATATATGTGCGAGATCGGCACGTCGCTTTCCGAGATTCGTCATCAGATCGCTCACGTGGCTCGATGGAGTCGTCCGCGCCTGCGTCCGTGTGACCTTGCCAACGCCGTGAGTGTGTGCAAAACGCAAGCCGTGCCCTATGGCGTCACGCTCATCATGGCTCCGTGGAACTACCCGTTTTTGCTAACACTCGAGCCGCTCGCCGGCGCCCTTGCCGCGGGCAATACCGTGGTCATCAAGCCGAGTGCCTATGCTCCGGCATCGAGTGCGGTGCTCAAGCAAATCTGTGAAGAGGCATTTGATCCGTGCCTGGTGACGGTTGTCGAGGGCGGGCGCGCCGAAAACGAAGCGCTGCTCGATGAGTGCTGGGACAAGATCTTCTTTACCGGTAGCGTTTCGGTCGGCAAGCTCGTTATGGAGCGCGCGAGTAAAAACCTCACGCCCGTGACGCTTGAGCTGGGCGGCAAGAGCCCCTGCATCGTGGATGCGACGGCAAACTTGAAGGTCGCGGCACGGCGTATCGCCTTTGGCAAATGGCTCAACGTGGGGCAGACCTGCGTGGCGCCCGACTACCTGCTGGTCGATACGCGCGTGCACGACGAGCTGCTGGGCCTCATCAAGGAAGAGGTCCGCCGTATGTTTGGTGAGCATCCGCTCGATAACGAGGATTACGGGCATATCGTCAACGCCAAGCATTTTGCGCGCGTGCGCGGGCTGATCGATCCCGATAAGGTCGTGCTTGGAGGCACCGCGCGGGAGACTTCGCTGAAGATCGAGCCGACAATTTTGGACGTCGTGACCCCCGATGACGCCGTGATGCAGGAGGAGATCTTCGGTCCCATCTTGCCGGTGCTGACGTTTGAGAGCCTAGACGAGGCCGAAGCGTTTATTACGGATCGTCCGACGCCGCTGGCCCTGTATATCTTTAGTCAGGATCGCGCAGTTCAGCAGCGCTTCGTGCGTTACGTGCCCTTTGGCGGTGGCTGTGTCAACGACACGATCATGCACTTGGCTACGAGCCATATGGGCTTTGGCGGCATGGGCGCGAGCGGTATGGGGCAGTACCATGGACGCGAGAGCTTCGATACGTTTAGCCACAAGAAGAGTATCGTGAACAAGGCAACTTGGCTGGACGTGCCGTTTCGGTATGCGCCCTACGCAAGCTGGAAGCACAAGTTCGTGCGCATGTTTGTGCATTAGAAAAGGGCGCAGGTAATACGAACAAGTGTTCCTATTACCTGCATTTTGCGTTAGACTACTGTTATGGAGCACGGATGGGCCAACTCCCTTTAGAAGGGATTTGGTATGAACGTAAGCGATGTTATTTCGTTATTGGCGTTGTTGATTGCGGCTATCGAACTCGGTCTGTTTATCGGCCGAATGAAATAGCCGCCCCCGCGTAAGCGAAGACGGCCACTTCTCACGATGAAAACGTGTATCGGAGTTGGCAAGACCCGCGGCAACGGGTGCCATCCGTGTTCCTATCTTATCTGCAAGCGTTCTGTCGCGCAAGCGTTGAGGCAAACGATTGAAGGACGCAGGCAGGATGTATTTGTGTCCGCACGGGACCGTAGACTTCTCAATAAGGTTACACACCGGTTTATCCGGCTGTTAGAGGAGCTGCTATGTACGAGCCTTCACGTGTTCTTCTGTCATTTCACATTGCAGGATTTCAGTATGCCGATGGCGCCTTGGTCCTGGGCGATCTTAAAGCGGGCGATAAGCTGACGCTGTGTGCCGAGCGCGATAATCCCCATGACCCTGAGGCGGTTGCGATCTATTACGGCAACACCAAGCTTGGCTATGTTCCGGGAAACGAGGTCGGCCCGCTGTCCTTGATGATGTATTACGGCCACGAGGACGTATTTGAGGCCCGCGTGCAACAGGTTGCTCCCGAGCGCAGCCCGTGGCATCAGGTGCGCGTTGGGCTCTATGTGGTGGATGCTCGCTAATCGGTATGGGAGACTGCCATGTTTGATGACGATGACCTGTTCGATCTGACAGACGATCCGTTTGGGTGGGATATGCTACTCGATGACGATGAGTTGGAGCAGGGCCGTAGGAAACGGCAGGACAAGAAAACTCAGGGTGACGCTTCGAAAAAGCAAGACAAGCGCCGCCACGGACTGTTCGGCGGGCTCTTTGGCTAACCGACGCGCCAGAGCGTCTGTATACTAGGCACGTGTTAGACGCGTTGCGAAATGAGGACACAGACGATGATGTGGTTTACCGCCGACCTGCACCTGGGCGATACGAATATCTTGCACGACATGGATCGGCCGTTTGATTCGGTCGAGGAGATGAACCGCAAGGTCATCGATGCCATCAATGAGTGCGTGGCTGCGGACGACCGCCTCTATATTCTGGGTGACTTTACCTATCGTTTGCCCCTGGCGGAGGCGGTGCGCCTGCGCGAGCGTATCGAATGCCAGAACGTGACGCTCATCCGCGGTAACCATGACGGCGACTGGGAAGATCCCGACACCCCGCAGATTTGGGAAGACGTGCGCGATTACCTGGAGATTGCTCCCGGCTATGCCAAGGGCCATCGTCTGGTGATGAGCCATTACCCCATGCTCAGCTGGAATGGTAAGGCGCGTGGCGCCATCATGCTACACGGGCATATCCACAGCAGAGGAGACCGCACCAACGTGCGCAACCGCGACCGCGAACGCCCTATCTTTCGTTACGATGTCGGTCTCGATGCCAACAAGTACAAGCCCGTAAGTCGGGATCAAATCCTGGGCTTCTTTGGACTGTAATGCTCGAACCACCACACAAACCACCACAAAGGGGACAGGCACCTTTGTGGTGGTTCTGGCGCCGTTGCCATTATGGCGGCGGCGCCTTTTTTGTCCGCGCGGCGCGGTAGAGTGTAGCCGGTTGATATTTGCGTCCATCGAGGAGCTGCTATGAACGAGATCAAGTGCCCGCATTGCGGCGAAGTTTTTAAGGTCGATGCATCCGGCTATGCGGATATCGTCAAGCAGGTGCGCGATGCCGAGTTCTCGCGCGACCTGGATGAGCGTGTGAAGGCAGTCCAGCGTGAGGGTGAGCAGGCGCTGGAGCTTGAGCGCTCGCGTTCGACGGCTGCCTTGCAACAGGCAGAGTCTCAGCGCAATGCTCAGCTTGTCGAGCAGAAGAACACTGCGGATCAGAAACTGGCGCAAGAGGTTGCCAAGCGCGATGCTGAGCTTGCCGAGCTGCGCGCTAAGCTCGAGGGCGCTGCCGCAGAGCGCGAGAGTGCAAGCCAGCGCGCGGCGGTTGAGGCACGAGCCAATGCTCAAAAAGAGAATGCCGAACTCCAGCGTGAGATTGATAGCCTGCGTGCGCAGCTTGGGCGCAAAGATGACGAAGCAAAGCTTGCCGAGTCGGCGGCGCGCAACGCTGCTCAAAACGATTTAGCTGCACGCGACGCTCAGATTGCCGAGCTGCAGGCCAGGCTTGCCGCGGCGGACAAGGCCCAGGAGATGGCGCTTGCCGCTGCCGCGGCAGAGTCGCAGCGTGAGCTCGATGCCGCTCGCAGCGAGGCCGAGCGCGCGCTTGCTGACTATCGCGCGAAGGTGCAAGAGAAGTTTTCCGCCGCAAAGGCTCAGTCCGAGCAAGAGGCCGAGGGCCTGCGTGCCCAGCTGCGCGAGCAGGAGCTGACGGCCAAAATGAACCTATCGGAGGCGGTCGCCGCGGCGGAGCGAGAGCGCGATGAGGCACGTGCCAAGCTGACGAGTGAGCTGGCGGTGCGCGATTCGCGTGAGGAACAGGCCAAGGCAGCCCACGAGCTTGAGCTCGCGCAGGCCAAGCGCGTGAGCGACGAGTTGATCCGCTACAAGGACGAAGAGATTGAGCGCCTTAAGGAAATGAAGATCCGCCTGTCCACCAAGATGGTGGGCGAGTCGCTCGAGCAGCACTGCGAGACCGAGTTTAACCGCCTACGCATGACGGCGTTTCCTAACGCGTACTTTGAGAAAGATAACGATGCGTCCGAGGGCACCAAGGGCGACTTTATCTTCCGCGAGTGCGACGCGAGCGGCAACGAGGTCATTTCGATTATGTTCGAGATGAAAAACGAGAACGACGAGACTGCGACCAAGCACAAGAACGAGGACTTCTTTAAGAAGCTCGACCACGATCGTCGCCAGAAGGGCTGTGAGTATGCAGTGCTCTGCACGCTGCTCGAGCCCGAGAGCGAGCTTTACAATGCCGGCATCGTGGACGTGAGCTATCGCTACGAGAAGATGTACGTGATCCGTCCGCAGTTCTTTATTCCCATGATCACGCTTCTTCGCAACGCCGCCATGGGTTCGCTTCGCTATAAGCAGGAGCTGGCGGAGTACAAACAGCAGAATATCGACGTTACGAACTTCGAAGCCAAGATGGAAAAGTTCAAGAATGATTTCGGTCGCAACTACGAGATCGCGAGCCGCAAGTTTCAAACGGCGATCGATGAGATCGACAAGACGATTAGCCATTTGCAGAAAACCAAGGAGGCGTTGCTGTCCTCCGAGAACAATCTGCGCCTGGCCAACAAGAAGGCCGACGATCTTACCATTCGCAAGCTCACCTGGGGTAACAAGACCATGAAGGCGGCGTTTGACGAGGCGCGCGGGGCTGCGACGGAGACAAACGATGAGCCCGCCGAGGCGGATTCATATGAGGTCGAGGATGCCGAGTAAGGCATAGCATATAGTGCAAAAGTGGGGCCGCTGGCGATGTTGCCAGCGGCCCCACTTCATTTCGTTCCAGTATGTACGGCTAGTCCTCGAGCAGGTCCTCGATAAAGCCGACGCGGTAGTTTTTGAAGATGACCTCGCCGCCGTCTTGCGTGGCGTCCAGATCGACATCGCCCATGATGCCAAAATCGTGGTCGCCATCCTCGTCGGCAAAGATCTGGTGCACGTGCCATACGTGCGCGGTCTTCTCGTCGGACTCGTCGATGGAAAACATCGCGGCGCTGCGGGCATCTCCGTCGGTGAGGATTTCCTCGTGCTGCTCGTGGTAAGCGTCGAGTGCTTTTTGCCAGCGGATCTCGCTCATGCCCCAGTCGTCGTCGAGCTCGCCCAAGTCGCGAATGTGCTCGCGGGCGGCAAGGGTCACGCGGCGGAAGAGCGCGTTGCGCACCAACAGCGTGCAGCCGCGACGGTCCGCCACGACCTCGTCGATGCCCTGCGGCGGCGCGGCGTCGAGGGCTGCTGGGTTGCCGGCATTCTCCCACTCGTCCACCAGGCTCGAGTCTACCGAGCGCACCACAAAGCCCAGCCACGAGATAATGTCGCGTAGGCGCTCGTCACGCTTCTCGATGGGCACGGTGCGGTCGAGCGAGCGGTAGGCCTCTGCCAGGTAGCGCAGCAAAATGCCCTCGGAGCGGGCGATGCCGAGCTTTTGAATGTAACCCTTAAAATCGCTCGCGCTCTCCAACATATCGCGCAGGACGCTCTTGGGCGAGAGCTGATAGTCGTTGGCCCAGGGTACTTCCTGGCAGTACTTGTCGAAGGCGGCATCGAGCAAGTCCTCGAGCGGCTTTTCGTAGGTGACATCCTGGATGCGCTCCAGGCGTTCCTCATAATCGACGCCGTCAGCCTTCATTTCGGCCATCGCGTGGTCGCGCGCGGCGCGCTCCTGTGCGCGCAATACCTGCTTGGGGTCCTCGAGCGTTGCCTCGACCATCGAGATCAGATCCATGGTATAGGTCTCACTCTCGGGGTCGAGCAGCTCCAGCGCGGCAAGCAAAAACGGCGAGAGCGGCTGGTCGAGCGCAAAGTCCTCGGGCAGATCGACCGTCAGCGCATAGTCGATGTCTGGTGCGGCGTCAGCCGGAGCGTCAGGCGCGGGCGGCACCTCGGTGCGAACGACGACGCCGGAATCGATGAGCGTGGCGAAGATTTCGTCGGCACGAACCTCGAGCTTTGCCTTTTCCTCGGGAGTCTGCAGACTCGTCTCGATGAGGTCGTGTACGCGGACTCGGGCATCGCCGCCCTGCTCGACCACGCTAATCACCATGGAGTGCGTGATACGCAGGCGTGGCTTGAGTGTCTCGGGCTGCGTCTCGATCAGGCGCTCAAAGGTCTGCTTGTTCCATGTGACAAAGCCCTCGGGGGCCTTTTTCTTTTTAATTTTACGGAGCTTCTTGGGGTCGTCGCCCGCCTTGGCCATGAGCTTTGCGTTCTCGATCTCGTGCTCCGGGGCCTCGGCGATCACCATGCCCTCGGTGTCAAAGCCCGAGCGCCCGGCGCGACCAGCGATCTGATGGAACTCACGGGCGCGCAGGCGACGCATCTTGTAGCCATCGAACTTGGTGAGCGCGGTGAGCACCACGGTATGGATGGGTACGTTGATGCCAACGCCGAGCGTGTCGGTGCCGCAAATGACGGGCAGTAGGCCCTGCTGCGCCAAGCGCTCGACCAGCAGACGATAGCGCGGCAGCATACCGGCGTGGTGCACGCCGACGCCACAGCCGAGCAAGCGCTTGAGGATCTTGCCGAAAGCCGTGGAGAAGCTCGTGCCTTTGGCGGCTTCCTTGATGGCTTCGCGCTGCTCTTTGCTGGCGATGCCGAAATTGGCAAGCGACTGCGCCGTCGCAAGGGCGGCGTCCTGGCTAAAGTGCACGATATAGAGCGGGGCCTCTCCACGGCGCATGGCGAGCTCGACCGTGCCCTCGAGCGAGGTCGTCACGTAGTCGTAGCTCAGCGGCACGGGGCGCGGGGCATCGACGACCAAGTCGCAGGTAGCACCGGTGTGCTCTTCGAGAGAGGCGGCGATTGCAGTGACATCGCCAAGTGTGGCGCTCATGAGCATAAACTGCGTGTGGGGCAGGGTGAGCAGCGGCACCTGCCAGGCCCAGCCGCGGTCGGGGTCGGCAAAGTAGTGGAACTCGTCCATGGCCACGCAGCCCACATCGGCATCCTCGCCCTCGCGCAGCGCATCGTTGGCAAGGATTTCGGCCGTGCAGCAGATGACGGGAGCCTTGGTGTTGATATGCGTGTCGCCGGTGATCATGCCAACGTTATCGCGGCCGAGTACCTGTACCAGATCGAAGAACTTTTCGCTGACCAGAGCCTTGATAGGAGCCGTGTAGTAGCAGCGCTTGCCCTGTGCCATGCCCATAAAGAGCATGCCCAGCGCGACAAGCGACTTGCCCGATCCGGTCGGTGTTCCCAAAATGACATGGTCACCGGCGGCTAGATCCATGAGGGCCTCTTCCTGGTGGTCCCACAGCTCAATACCGCGATCGCTCGTCCATTCAAAGAAGCGCTCGAAGGCCTGATCGGGCGTGAGCCACGGTTCGGGCTCGCTGCCGTCCTCGGGCTCCCACCAGGTGGGGGAGAGCGCGCCGAGCGAGCCGAATTCGGCTTCGGTTCCCGTGCCGCCCGAGAATGAGCTGGCGGCGCCGGCGCCGGAGACGGTGCTGGCGGCGGTATCTGTCGTGGTCTGTGCCATGTGGTTGCTTTCTCTCGCGATTGTCCGCCAACTATTATGGCGTAGCGGCGCATCGATGCGTTTGCAGGCAAGAAAATGCAGGAAATGGGCGTTCTGCCCGGCCGTTTGGTGCAGTTGCCAGCTAAGTGAGTAGACTTTTTGCGATGTCGCGAGCACATGGATTTTGCACAAGGGTTCTATCTGCGGTTTTAGTTTTCGCTATGCGGGTTGTGCTTGGCTATTGCAAAAAAGTCTACTCACTTAGGTTTGAGGGTTGTTTGCTGGCGCCTATTCGCGCTTATTTGCTGACGCTGCGACCATCAGAAGTCCCTAGGACTCTTGCGGCAGGCGCTTCTTGCCCTTGCGGGCACGGTTTCTGAAGTTCTCGACGGCCTCTTCCATGCCGAGAGGCACGTAGGTGAGCTCATCGAGGTTTTCGGGCAGGTAGCAGGCAAGGCTTTGCTCCTGCGCGCGGCCCGCCGCGAGCTGCTCTTCGATGGGTTCCGCGCCGGGCGTAGCGCAAATGCCATAGACGGCGGCGCCCATCTCGCGCGTGCGGCATTCATATTCGGTCTCGGGATGCTCGGGATGGTCGCGGCGGACGTCGTCACTTACCCAAAGCGTATCGTAGCCGGCTGCGGCAAACTGTCCCAGGGCGTAATCGCGCAACGGTTTGCTGTCGGTTCGCAGCGTTACGGTGGCGCCGGCTGCAAAGAGCGGGCGATAGAGCATCAGATGGTCGACATGGACGAGGCGCTTTTTGGCGTACCTGGCCTTGGGCTGCGGCGTGGGAAAGTTGATGGTGATGGCATCGAGCTCGCCTGTGGCAAATAGCTGCGGTAGCGATGCGGCGCCTCGAGGCAGAACGAGTGCGTTGGTCAGTTCATGCTCGCAGATTTTCTGTGCGGCATAGGCGATGCAGATGGGCTCTTGGTCCATACCGATAAAGAGGGTGTCGGGCTCGCGGCGAGCGCGCTCAACCAGATAGGTGCCTTTGCCGCAGCCCAGATCCAGATGAAGGCGGGTGAACGAGACGCTGCCAACTGGCGCGCAAGCCTCGCGCCAATCTCCGGCATAGGCCTCGGGGTTCGTCTCAATCGCATCGGCGTAGCGCTCCAGGCGCTCCTCGAGCACAAAGTTCTTAGGCGTGCGAACGTGGACGGCTCCCATGAGGCTCCTTGGTCATAAGTATGGAACGCATAGCTGCGCGTTCCATCAATGGGTTGAAAAAGGGGTGGGCATACTATGCCCGAAAGACGCGGTGCGGCTCGACGGCGAGTCGCCGATGCCTACAGGCGCTTGAGGATCACATAGCGGTTGAGATCGCCGCTGCGACCGTCGGCATGGAAGCGCTCGAGCTCGCGCACGGGGACCTCGCCGCTCTTGTAGAACGTACGGACGCCGCGCACCAGGTCGGTGATCTGCTGATCGTCAAAGTGATGACAATAGCGGTAGGCGTGGCGGTCGTTTTGCCAGCCAATGAGGTGGTCACCGGCTTCAAACTGCGCGGAATCGTAACCCTCAAACGGCGGGGTGAGCTCGGCGCGGGCCTCGGCGCGAACGGCCTTGCGCGCCATGCGCTCGTCGTTCATAAACTCCCAAAAGCTGATGGCGATGATGCCGCCTGGGCGCGTCTGGCGCACCAGAGCGTCGAGCACGCGTACGCGGTACTCGCACGACGGCACGTGGTGCATAAATCCAAAGCAGACCGAGATGTCGGCGAGCGGGGCGTCGAAAAGCACGTCGGGTGTCTCGGCGGGGTTGAGCTTCATAAGGGCATCGAGCGCGTCGAGTTCCTGGAAGTGCAGGTTGGGAATGCGCAGGGCGTGACCATGTGCATCGATGGCCAGGTCTTGGCACGAGTCGACGCCATAGAACTCAAACGGGCAGCTGGCATCTGCCGAAGGATTTGCACCGTCGACGCCCTTGGCGGCAAGTGCGCCGCCGGCGGCAAAGTTCTCGAATCGCATATTGCCGCAGGCAAGGTCGAAGACGCGGACGGGATGCTCGATCGTGGCGACGTCGAGCTGCTCGAGCGCGATATCCATGGTGCGTACCCAGCCGGGCCACGGGGCCTGGCGCGTATCGGAAAAGGAGGCGGAGTGCTCGCGATAGAACGTGTTGTTGAGCTGGATGAGCGATGAGGCGAAATCGCGGTTCACGGCGCGGAACTCCCTCCGTTGGCGGTGCGAAATAAACAGTACGACCATACTACCGTTAACGCCGCAACGGGGACAACCGAGCTAGGTGTCATTGCTTTGTTTGGACACATTTCCGCAGCTCATATGCACCCGCAACCGCCGGTTGTCAAAAATCTCACTAGAATAGGTGGCATGCTCTTGGCGGTGGCGGATAGATTTTTAACTGTGCAAGGCGCCTTAAGAACAAAAACGGTCCGGCGGCACGGCCGGCATCACATAGGAGGAACCATGAATGTAGAAACTGCGCAGCGGCTCGCCGACCTTCGTCGCAGGAAGGGTTTTAGCCAAGAAGGGCTGGCACGAAAGCTGGGACTGTCGCGCCAGGCGGTCAGTAAATGGGAGCGCGCGGAGAGCTCGCCCGATACCGAGAACCTGATCTCGCTCGCCAAACTCTATGGCGTGAGCCTGGACGAGCTGCTCAATCCGAGCGACGAGATCGAGGACGATATCGAGTTTGAGAACGAGGACCGCGCCCGTCAGCGCGAGGCCGAGGCGGCAGAGCGCGCCCGCACCCATGAGGCGGCGGCACGCGCCACGGAGGCAGCTACGCAGGCAAGTGATGCCGCGGCCAAGGCGGCGCAAGCGGCAAGCTGGAGTGCGCAGGCCGCCAATGCCGCTACGGCGCAGGCGACGAGTGGCGGCGCAGTTGGCTCGACTCCGGTGAAGGGCCCGTTCCAGTCGTTCCCGTATTGGGCCGTGTGCTGGCTGCTGTTCTTTTTACTGATGTTCCTGGTTGGTGCCAGCCCCTTTCCCGCACTGATCTTCTTTACGATTCCTATCTATCACTGGGTGGCGCGTGCGCTCGATGGTGATTGGGCGCGCGGGGATATTCAGGTTGGTCCGGCGTCGGTGGCGATCAAGGCCCAGGGGAAGGATGCTTCTGCGGAACCTGATGCTGACGTGGCTACCACGACCACCGCTGAGCCATGTGCCAAAGAGGGTGACGAATGATGAAGCTTTCGCATGAATCCAAGGTACGCCTGGGTGTTGGCATCGGAGCGTTTGTGCTCATTGTTGGGCTTGTCTTTGGCGTTTCGCGGACATTGATTCATTTTGATGGCCCGTGGGATTTCGACGATGTTGTATCCGGCCTGTCTGGTATGGACGATGCGGTTGACGAGGACGATCTTTTGGATGGCGGTAACTATTCCGCTCAGCCTCAGCAGCTTTCGAGCGAAACCTTTGATGCCGACGCGTTCACATCGCTTGACTTGGACGTGACGTCGGGCACGGTCGAGGTCAAACACGTCTCCAGCGGGCCAGTGCGCGTAATTGAAAGCGGTCGCGTGGCAACGGGGACCGTTGCCTTCGATGCGGCAACCCAGAACCTGGCCGAAATCAAGGGCTCTACGCTCAAGATTCGCCAGTTCGATTGCGATGACGAGCGCGCCATTGACCGCACGGTTACCGTCGAACTGCCGCGCGAAGTTGCCGATAACATGGTGGGCATTACAGCGAATGTAGGATCGGGTGACCTGACGGTCGCGGGCATTGCGTGTCATGACCTCAACCTGACTTTGGACTCTGGAGACGTTGAGTTTACGGGCAGCGTGACTGATGCGCTCAGTGCTGAGGTCGGTTCGGGCGATGTGACGTTCGAGCTCTACCAGGCCCCCGCGAAGTCGATGGACGTAAGCGTGGACTCGGGCGATGTGGAGATGACGGTTCCGAACTCTACGGGCTTTAAGGCGAGCCTCACCGTGGGCAGCGGTGACTTCGAGAGCGATTTCCTTCCGCTTGGCTACGATGGCGAGACCATATTGAATCATGAATTCGACAACGGCGATAAGTCTGCTACGTATCGTTTCGAGGTCGGTTCGGGCGACATGTCGTTTGATCCGGAGTGACATGCGGTTTTCGGAGATCGGTACATATAGGCATGCTCTTTGATGAAGGCGCCGAAGCCGAGATCGGCTCCGGCGCCTTTGCCTTTACAATGGGGGCATGGAACAGATTATCTTGAACATACTCGAGGCCCTGCGTCGCGGCGAGACCGTGGACGACAAAGCGCTCGTCAAACTGATACATGCCGAGGCGCGCCGTGAGGGTGCCGACAAACGCGATTTGGCCAAGCGCCGTCTGCTGCCGTTTTACCAGCGGGTTAAACGTGAGGAGCCGGCTCGGTGGGCTGCGTGGAATGTCGATTCCGATCTGGAACGTCAACTGCTGCAGGTCCTGCGCATGAAGCCTCGTCGCACGGCTTCGGGCGTGGCGACCATTACCGTCATCACCAAGCCCTGGCCATGCTCGGGCGATTGCCTGTTTTGTCCCAACGATCTGCGCATGCCCAAAAGCTACCTGCACGCCGAGCCGGCGTGCGCCCGTGCGGAGCAAAATTGCTTTGACCCGTATCTGCAGGTGAGCGCTCGTCTGACCGCGCTTTCGCAGATGGGGCACGCAACCGATAAGATTGAGCTCATCGTGCTCGGTGGCACCTGGAGCGACTATCCGCAAGGGTATCAGGCGTGGTTTATGTCGGAGCTCTTCCGCGCGCTCAATGACGATGCCGTGGCTGGTGTGGCGGCTAACCCCATGTTGGCGCGTCCGGGCATCAGCCGTGCCGAGGCAGGGCGCCTGCTCGATGACGCTCCCGCCGATGCCCTGCCGCCGGTGGTAGCGGAGCGCCGCGAGCGCTATCGGGCCGCCGGCATTGCGACAGACGAGGCTGAGCTTGCTGCCGGCGTTGCCGACGAGCAGGGGCGTGTGGATGCTGTCGTTGGTGGCTATAACCGCGCGGTGCGTCGTCTGTACGGTCCTGGTACGCCGTGGGGCGAGGCTGCCGAGTGGCAGACGGCAACGATGGAGGAGCTTGAGCGTCAGCAGCGCATCAACGAGACGGCGAAGCATCGCGTGGTGGGGCTCGTTATCGAGACGCGCCCCGATGCCGTAACGCCGCAGGCCCTCACGCTCATCCGCCGCCTGGGCTGCACCAAGATCCAGATGGGCATCCAGAGCCTTGATCAGCACCTGCTCGATATCAACGAGCGTCGCATTTCGGTGGCGCAGATCGAGCGGGCGTTTTCGCTTGCGCGCCTGTTTGGTTTTAAGATCCACGCGCATTTTATGCTCAACTTGCTGGGCGCCACGCCCGAGGGGGACAAGCGCGACTACGAACGCTTTATGACCGAAGGGGCCTTTATGCCCGACGAGGTCAAGGTCTACCCGTGCGCGCTCATCGAGGGCTCGCGTCTGGTGGGCTGCTATGAGCGCGGCGAGTGGCGTCCCTATACCGAGGAAGAGCTGCTCGATGTGCTGGCCGACGACATCGTGGTGACGCCGGCGTTCTGCCGCATCAGTCGCATGATCCGCGACTTTAGTTCCGACGACATTATGGTGGGCAACAAGAAACCCAACCTGCGTCAGCTCGTTGAGAACCGCCTGGCTGCTCGGGGTGACGGTGCGACGGTGCGCGAGATTCGCTATCGCGAGATCAGTACGGCGGGTGCCGACTTGGATGAGCTATCTCTTGATGAGGAAGTGGCGTACGAGACGCCGGTGACTTACGAGCGCTTTTTGCAGTGGGTGACGCCGCAGGGCAAGATCGCGGGCTTTTTGCGGTTGTCGCTGCCCGACCATTCGTTTGTTGCCGCGCATGCGGACGAGTTGCCGACGTCGCCGGACGAGGCGATGATTCGCGAGGTGCACGTGTATGGCATGGCGGCACGCGTGGGCGACCAGGGCCAGGCGCCGCAGCATCACGGGTTGGGGCGTTTGCTCGTAGAGCGTGCGTGCGAGATTGCCCGGGATGCCGGCTATGCGCGCATCAACGTGATCAGCGCGATCGGTACGCGCGAGTACTATCGCCATCTTGGATTTTATGACCATGGTCTTTATCTGCAAAAGGAGCTCTAGATGAACAAGCCGAGTGTTTCTGCCGGCGTCGTTGCCGGCGTTGCTCTGGGAGCCGCGGCGCTTGGTGCGGCCGCTGTCGCTGTTCGTGCTGCCTGTCTGCAGGTTGCGCGAACCCGCAATGGGTTGGCGCGTGTGAAACGCGTGCACGACGAGGGCGACGACGAAGTCCGCGTATTGGTGCAAGGCGGCGTCTACCAAAGCGCGAGTTACGTTGGCGAGCGCTGGGCAGAGCCCGTCTTTGCGTACTATCGCGCGTTTGACGACGTGTTTGAGGCCGAGGATGCGATGCGCGACGCTTATGGTCACGGTATCGACCGCATGCTGATGCTGGGCGGCGGCGGGTTTGCCTATCCTAAATTCGCCCTGATGTCGCACGAGGGCTTGCGCATGGACGTCATCGAGTATGACGGAGAGATTACGCGCCTGGCGCGCCGCTGGTTTTACCTAGACGAGCTGGAGCGCGCGGCGGGCGATCGCCTGCGGGTGATAACCGCTGAGGCTCGCTCGTATCTGGGTGTGACGAGCGTGGGCCATCGTCGCTACGACGTGGTCGTGAGCGATTGCTTTGGCGGTGCCGAGCCCGTGCGCGAGCTGGCGACCGTTGAAGCGCTGCGCCTGGTGCGGGGCGGCCTGAACCCCGGGGGTATCTACGTGGCCAATATCGTGAGCGCAAACGAGGGGAGCGATGTGACGTTCCTGCGCGACTGCGCTGCCACGGCACTCGAGGTATTCGTCCACGCCTGGGTGGTCCCATGTGGCGATGCGAAGTTTGGCGGCGAGGAAAACTACCTGCTCATCGCCAGCGACGGCAACTACGCCTTTGCCGAAGCCGTGCCCTTCGACACCGACTTCCTCGGCACCGTCCTTCACGACAAATAAGTTTCCCCGTCCCAAAAAGACTGGTCTTAGGCGTGGTCGCGCCAGCCGAGAACGCGCTGCTTCATGCCTTCGATGTCGAGCATGCCTTCGGCAAAGCCCTTGCGCACGAGCTCTTCGGGAACGAACTCATCGTAACGATCAAAATAAGGCACCTCGCCGGGATAGACGAGCTCGATGGGATCGAAGTCCTTCTCGGCCTCGGCGGCGAGCACCTCAAAGAACGTCTCCTCGTCGGCCTTCATCTTAAACTGCATAAAGTACGGACGTGACGGGTCGAGTCCGCGAAGGCCCAGCTCCGCGGCACACTTAATCTTGAGCATGCGTTCGAGCGCCAAAAAGGCGTAGCTGCCCAGCCAGGGGAAGAGCACCCAGGTGTCGCCACCCAGGTTGATGAGTGGCTTGGTCCCCGCGCCCGAAATCTCGGCCGTATGGCGAGCCTGTGCAAGACGTGCCCGTGCGTTGCCCATGAGATACGGATATGCCGCATGCTCGTTGAGCGCCTTGCGCATGCGTTCGAGTACGTGTGTATTGATGTCACCGGGGCAGTCGCCAAAGTAGGCCGGCACACGGCCCTTGACCTGTGTGGCAAAGACGGTATGACGCTTCCAGTCCACTTCCTCGACAATCCAGCAGTGTCCGGCGATGGCGATGCGCTCGCCGGGCGGTGGGGGATTGACGATTGTGCCCAACTCGGCCGACTCGCTGCGAACGGTGAACTCCTCGTTTTCCTGGAACACGGCGTAGAACTTAAAGTTGTTGATGATGCGCTCGCCCGCGAGACCCACAATGAGCCCACCACCTTCGGTGACCTGGATATGGTCGATCTTAATGAGGTGACGTAGCAGCACACGGTAATCGTCTGCCGAGATACGGTGGAAATAACTGAGTGTGAGCACGCGCTGGGCAAGTTCGGCCGGCGTGAGCTCTCCGGTACTGGCGAGGGTCGACATGGTCTGGTGGTAGAGCAGACTGTAGGGGAGTCGATCGAGCTCGGGCGGCTCGACCCATTTTTCCTCGCGATAGAGTTGTACGAGCGCGATGCCTTGCAGGAGCTTCCACGGAATGGTCTCGGGCATCATCGTGCGCGGCTCGGGTTCTTCCTCGCGCATGACAAACCACATCTCGGGTGGAAGATCGCGGCGTCCCGTGCGCCCCATGCGCTGCAAAAAGGAACTGACGGTAAACGGCGCGTCAATCTGGAAGGCGCGCTCCAGACGGCCGATATCGATGCCAAGCTCCAACGTGGAGGTGGTGACGGTTGTCTGTGCCTGTTCCTCGTCGCGCATAAGCTCTTCTGCCGTCTCGCGCAACGATGCCGAAAGATTACCGTGATGGATGAGGAAACGGTCGGGCTCGTGTCGGCTCTCGCAGTAGCTGCGCAACATGGAGCACACGGCCTCTGCCTCCTCGCGCGAGTTGGCAAAGACCAGGCACTTGCGGCCGCGGGTATGTTCAAAGATGTAGCCCATGCCGGGGTCGGCGTTGTCGGGTGCGGTGTCGGTGGGGTTGAGAAGCGTCTGCTCGGTGGCCCGGGGGATGTCGACTTCGCCCTCGGGGGCCGAGGAAGCGCGACTGTCCTTGGGGGCAGCCTTGCCCCGTGCCTGCTCGCGACATTGGCGGCGTTCCTCCTGTGTGAGTTGTCCGCTATGGCGCATGTCTTGGGTGCTGACGGGCAGTGCCGCGGGTGCCGCTGCCTCAATGCGCTCGCATGCAAGCACTTCGGCCTCTTGAGGACCCATGCCCTCGAATCCCCGCTGCTGAGCCTGGGGACCCGAGTTGTAGAAGTGCTCCATGGAGATACGCCACACGCGGCGCGGCTCCTCAAAGCGGGGGATGACGCAGTCGCGTCCCGTCCCCTGCGACAAGAAGGCGCCCGTGCGTTCCGGGTCCCCGATGGTGGCCGAAAGGCCGATGCGCCTGGGCCGCACGCCCGCCATGCGCGAAAGACGCTCGATAAGGCAGAGCGTCTGCCCGCCGCGGTCACCACGCATGAGCGAGTGGACCTCGTCGATGACCACATAGCGCAGGTCGCAAAACATACGCGGAATTGCCATGTGCTTGTGGATCAGGAGTGCCTCGAGTGATTCGGGCGTAATCTGTAGGATGCCGCTTGGCTTTTTGATGAGCTTTGCCTTGTGCGACTGCGAGACATCGCCGTGCCAGTGCCAGACGGGGATGGCGGCTTCTTCGCACAGGTCATTGAGACGGACGAACTGATCATTGATGAGTGCTTTGAGGGGGCCAATATAGAGGGCCCCAACGCTTGCGGGCGGGTTCTCCCAAAACTCGGTCAGGATGGGAAAGAAGGCCGCCTCGGTTTTGCCGGAAGCCGTGGATGCCGTCAGGAGCACATTGTCCTGCGTGTTAAAGATGGCATCTGCCGCCGCAACTTGGATAGAGCGCAAGCTCTCCCAATCGTGGGAGTAGATGAAGTCTTGGATAAATGGGGCGTAGCGGTCAAAGGCGTTCACGGAGCCTCCTTTCAAAAGCGAATCTCTCAACGCGGTGGGCAGTGGCTTGCTGCATTACTGCCTCAACGTTTTCCCAGATAAAACCTACCAAAATAAACCTGTCCCTTTTTGGCAGGTTAGATGGTGAATTCGGCGAAGTTACGGTCGCCGTCTGCGGTGCCGGTGCCGCCTGTTGCGGCTGCCGGCGCCAGCGCGTCGCCACCAACGCTTTGCAGTAGCTCCGCCACATTTGCATCGGGGTTCTGACACAGGATATCGAGCAGCTCGATAAAGTCGCGGATGACCTCGCGGGGCGTCAGATGCGTGTCGGCCCCCACGCGGCCAAACTCAATCTTGAGGAAGTCCACCAAGTCGTTCTCGGTAAGCGTGGGCGTCCAGCCAAAGTAGCCGGCGTGAATTTGCATGAGTTTTTCGATCAGCACCAGCAGCTCCTCGTAGGTGAGTGGCTGCAGACGGATGATGGGCGCGAGCATGTCCTTAAGGTCCTCGCGCGCAAAGCGACCCTGAGCGAGTCGGCTGCGCAGAGCCTCGTAGGAGAACACGCCGCGGCGGCGGTCTTCGATGGAGGTTGGCGTGCCGCCCATAATCATGCCCAGATACTGCGCCTTGCCCTGGAGTGTGTCGTTGTACATGGTCAGGATTTTCTCGTAGTTGTACTGGCGCGTGATGGCGTTGGGAATCTTATACAGATTCACGAGCTCGTCGATGAGCACCAACATACCCTTGTAGCCGCTGCAGACCAAAAAACGCGCGATGAGCTTAACGTAGTCGTACCAGTCGTCGTCGCTGATGATGGTCGAGGAGCCCAGCTCGGCGCGAGCCTCGCTCTTGGTACGGTATTCGCCGCGGATCCATTTGGTCACGCAGCTCATGGCTTCTTCGTCGCCCTCGGATACGGCCGTGCGATAGCGGCGGAGCATGCGGGTGAAGTCGAAGCCGTGGACCATTTCCTCGAGCGGGGCCAGTTGGGCATTGACGACCGACTCGTCGACGTCGGCGCACGAGGTGACCCAGCGATCAAGAATAAGGTTGAGCGCACCGCCCTCGGGGCGCGTCTTGGTCGATATATTGCGTATGAGCTCGCGGTAGGTGGCAAGGCCCTGCCCCTGCCCGCCCTGCAGACGGCGCTCGGGGGACAAGTCTGCATCGGCGACGACGAATCCCTCGCCCATGGCATGCGTTCGGATGGTTTGGAGCAAAAAGCTCTTGCCGGCGCCGTAGCGACCGACCAGGAAGCGGAAGCTCGCCCCACCGTCGGCGATGAGACTCAGATCGGTGAGCAGGGCGCGGATCTCGACCTCGCGCCCTACGGTAATGTAGGGAAGGCCGATGCGCGGGACCACGCCGCCCTTGAGCGAGTTGAGAATGACGGCAGCGACGCGCTTGGGCACGCGGGGTGCTGCGGATGCGGTATCACTCATGGTCTAGGTATCCTCTCACGTCTGCTTCGTAGTCCTCAATAATCTGCGGCCCTGCCGCGCTAAATTCAATTACGGTGTCGCCCACCAGGTCAAAGAGCGCCTCGTTGATGGTATCGACGAGCATGTCCTCGCTCTGCCCCGATTGCGCTACCGCCGATTCCGCCTGTACTGCGTTTTGCTCGAGCAGTGCGCGAAGGAAGGCATCTGCGGCGGGCGCGAGTTCGTTTGTGGCGTCAGCGGGCGCAGCAGCTGCGAACGCGGGCGTCGGCGCGAGAAGCGGTGCCACGACACCAAACTGTTCGGTGGATATGGTCGGCTCGTCGGTCAAGTCCTGCCGAATGGGTGCCACGACCGGTTCGACAATCGCGTCGGTTACGGGCTCGGCTTCCGGTTGCCCTGAGTCCGCTGCCTCGGCTTCTGCGGATGCGTCGTCCTCGCGCTCTTCGTCGATCAAAAGCGCTTCGCGCGTTTGCGCAGCGGCGCTCCGAATGTGCCCCAGCTGACTCAGATCGATATCGATCTTGACGGGCTGGTGTGCGGCATCCCACGAGAGCCATGCTACGATCTCGTCATCGATAATCTTAGCCAGATATTTGGGGACCTTCTCTTCCTTAAGGGGATGGCCGGGATCCAGTGCCAAGCGCAGACGCTGATCACAAGCGCGCATCATCTCACCGAGCTTGCTGCTTTTTTGTCTGCTGCCGTGGATGCGCATGCATTCCCAAAAGCCGTTTTGACAACGGTAAATATGGATGGGGTCCAGACGGTATTCGCAGTCCTCGTGGCGATTGGGCGCAAAGAACACGGCCGAGGCAAACATGGTATAGGGCATGGCCGTCTCCTCCCCAAACAAGCTCGCCACGATACCGGTCTTTCGGTGCGTGTCATAGTAACGAGCCATACGGACATACACGGCGCATGCCACGTGGCGCAGGTCGCGATGGTGGGAACGGTCGAGCCGTGAGTTATTCAGGTTGTACGTGGAGAGGGCGTTTATAGCGGTCATGAGTCGCTCCTCGCCTGCCTCGTCGGGCGGAAGGGGGAGCGTGGGCTCGGAGGTTTTGCGACGCTTAGGGGTCTGGCCGGACGGTGCCTGTGCTGGTACAAGGTCTCGAGCCGCGCGCCGCAGCTCGATAAGGGCGTTATCGAACATGACGGTTTTAGAGTCGCGAAGCAGCTTGGGGTCGAGCCCGTGGAACACGGCGTAATCTTGCAGCCACACGCGTGCAAACCGGTCGATGCCGGGCTCGAAGGCGCGATAGGCATCCCAAAAGGCCTTGATCTTGTTAAAACCATCGAGCGGATTATCTACGCCAATGCCGCAAATCAGCTCATAGAGATACAGAAAGGCAAAGGACGTAGACGTTTCTTCGACGGTTCCGTGACGCACTTGGGCACGCCAGGTAAAGTAGCCGCGCAACTGTCGATCGCTCATGGCATTGTAGGTGGGAAAGTACGACTTAAAGGTGCCGTTGTAGGGGCAGTCGTCCTCAAAGTCGGCCATCAGCAGGCCTTGGCGGTAGAAAAGCTCGGCTTCCGAAAGCCAGCGACCCGCGCCGCCTTTGGGGTCATCCTGCCAGCGCGATATTTCGCGCATCTTGCGGTATTGGTCGGGAAGGAAGTTCTGCATCTGACGACCGGTTTTGAGAATCGGCTCGTCTGCGTAGACTTCATGTGAGAAGCGGGCAGACTGATGGGTCCGGGCCTCGGCCATAATGCGCTCGATGAGCATCTTGATGTCCTGGTCGGCCACCGCTTCTCCTCTCGAACGCAGCTACGGTGACCTCATATCATAGCACAGCATCAAACAGATGTTCGAGATACCGCTGTGTTGATAGATTTAGAACAGGAGGGCGTAGATGACGGCGATGACGACGGAGGGAAGCATATTGGCCGTGCGGAAGGTCTGAGGACGGATGAGGTTGACGCCGACGCAGAAGATGAGCATGGAGCCTACGAGCGAAAGGCTGTTGAGGGCCGCTGTGGTCATGATGGGCGAGAGCGCGCCGGCAAACAACGTGATCGTCCCCTGGAACACGGCTACGGGCAGGGCCGAGAAGATGCAGCCGCGTCCGAGCGACGCCGTCATGGTGCAGACGATGACGCAGTCCAGCGCTCCCTTGAGGGCGAGCGTGGACCAGTCGCCGAGCAGGCCGTCTTGGATTGATCCCACGATAGCCATGGCACCGATGCAGACGGTGAGTGAAGTCGAGACAAAAGCGTTGGTGAACTCGTTATCGCCCTCACTGCCAGTCTTGCGCTTGAGCCATTCGCCAAGGTTCTCGATGACGGCTTCCAAGTTGACGGCCTCGCCGATGAGCGAGCCGAGGGCGAACGAGACAATGAGCATGGTGGTACCAGTGGTCGCCAGCGCCTCCCCATCGATAAGGAGCATCTTTTGCATGGTGCCGCCAAGGCCGATAAACAGGACGCACAGCCCCGATGCTTTCATGAGCGTGTCTTGGATGCGCGGTGTAATGAAGCGGCCGCCCGCTAATCCCAAAAGACCGCCCGCAACTAAAAGCACAACGTTGATGATTGTTCCCAAGCCCGGCATGAGCCCTCCTGTATTGATGCCAACGTGGCAATCGTAGCAGAACGAAATGCGAGGCACATCGCGACTCATCTAATACGTTATATAAGTGGTGTTAGGAATGATGCGCAGTATTTAAGCCTCAGGTGGTTGTCGGGACATAGGGATAGTAGTCAAAGCGCAGCGTCATAAGCCGCTGTGGGGATTCAATAGCCGCGGCAATGATATTGGCATCGCGGGCACGATCAAACCCTTCGAGTTCGATCTGATACGAGACGTCTTGCATAATGTCCAGACGTCGCCAGGCTAGGAGTGTGTCACCATCGAATTCCAAGGTCTTGCCTCCGTCTGGAGCAACGGCGTATAGACGCAGCTTGGCGGTGGTTGCAGGGTCGACAACCGTGACCTTTTTAATTTCGTTTCGAGTATTCTTGGCGCCCAACAAGGTGAGCAGTGTTGGGGCCACGACCTCGCCCGATGGCAAAAAGACGACTTCGATGGATTCAGGAAATGCGATGATAGCCGACTTGCGGACGGGCTGGTTGGCGGCGGCAACTTCGATGTTCGCAGCGTCGATGACCTCTGTGTGGTCGAGCGCGGCAAGCACGCAGCAGTTACCTTCATCGATCTCTTGAGGATCAGCAAGCCCCAGGCTGTCCGCGAGCTCGGGATTGTTTGGATCGGTAGCGGGCTCATTCGGTGCTTCGAAAGAAGCTGGGACGCCGTTTGTCGGCGACGGCGTGTCGCCCGCACCTGCTTCTTTGACCGCGCTCTCCTCTTGTATGGTTGTGTTGATGGGTTCGTCGTTTGAGGGGAGCGTCTTGGCGTCAAGCGCGGAGGGGAGAATTCCGATGGCTCCGGATCCGTTCCACTCCATTTCGAGAAGCGCCGGGTCGGCAAGAATGCATTGCCTGCTTTGCGCGTGGGCATCGATTTCAATAGGGCCTGCCTCTATCCCTCGTGTAAGGCTGAGTGATCCGGCTGGCTTCTCGAAATGAGCGTCTGTGTCTTTGGTGCTGACGGCGTAGAACAGCAGGGACGCTTCTCCCGCCGCGATGGCATCGGCGCCGGCTTTGGTCAGCCGCAACGATGCCGTGAATGAGAGGGTGGGCTGCACATCGTCTGCATTCGCGGCGGCGCAGCCCAGGCATATACCGCCTCCTTTCTCGAAAAGCGCACCGTCGAAGGCGACCTTCGCTCCGTTCGCCGAGTCATCGACCGAAGCGATGTCGATGCGCAGCTCTAAATTGCAAGGATCGCCATCTGCATCGAGCACAACCGAGCGCCACGTGCAGACGGCGCACCCCGCCTGGGAGACGTTTGCCTTGTTCGAACGATTGATATCCACGACTATCGAGTCGTCCGTGTTACGACGAAGGCATCCCGAGGTTGAGATTGCGGCCTGTGCGATCGAAAAACGCTTGCACGCAATGGCGCTCGACGGATTTGGTGCGGAGCTTAGGGCTGCTGGTAAGGAGTCTGCCATGACGGGAGTCGCGCAAGCGGCGACAGGCGTTCCGGTTGCGAGCGCGCCGCAGAGTGCGACGACGGGCAAAAGGTTCTTCGATGCCATGGGGTCTCCTTAGCTAATTTAGTGCGGTCTGTCCGTGTTTTGTTTCTGGCTGCGTTTGATGTGCAGACCGAGGCCGGCGGTTCCCGCGCCTGCTGCTGTGGCGCCTGCTGCCAAGAGCCATCGTCTGTCGCCTGTCTGCGCCAACGGTTCCTCGCGGTCGCCGCGGTCGAGCTCCGAGAGGTCGACCGTCACTTGCGTGGCGGCCTGAGCCTGTTCTTGCTGGGCAAAGGCCATGGCTGGCCCAAACGCTAGGATGCTGACGGCGGCGGCCAGGGCGACGGCCTTATGCCGTGTGCGCACCGGGCTCGACCGTCCAGGTGATCGTTGCAACCTGATCGCCTTCGCCGGTTACGCGGAAGATGTCGCGCGTGACGCGGGCGACGTTTCCGCTTGTCTTGAGCTTAATTTTGTCCGTGCCGCCGGCAATGCCCTGGTAGCCCATGTCGAAGGCTGCGTTCTTGGAAAGATCGAGGCCCGTCCCTTGCATTGCGGCGCTGGCGTTCTGGAGTGCGCCGTCGGGGCCGACCTTAAAGTCGATGGAGTTCTGTGCGGTTCCGGCCTTGGCGTCGGCGGCAATGGTCCAGGTGTTCATGGCGTCGATCTTCATGTTGGTGACATGGATGCCGTAGGCCGAATGATTGTCGATGGTGGTCGCGTCTTCAGAGGGGCCCTGAAGCGTGCCGTCGGCCTTGGCGACGAAGGGAATAACCGTCGGAACTTTGAACTCAACGTTGTCGATCTCGGTCTTGACCATTACCTTCGTGGTTCCAACACGCCCGGCTGCCATAGCTGGCGTCGGGGCGGCGCCCATTGCGAGCGCGAGCGCGAGCCCTGTGCCCACGACGAGCGCTCTGACTCCGTTCATGTTCCTGGTGATGTCCATGGTCGTTCCTTTCTATTCGCCGCGGGCCGTCCCCGCGATGATTGGACGAATGCTGGTGAATTGCATGCGGTGCCGTGTCGGCCGGAAGGCTAGTTCTCGGTTTGCTCAACCCGTACCTTGACACGTGTCGGATTGCCGTGGCTGTCGAGGGTCTTTGCATCGAGTGCCTGGATCTCGATGTACGCCTCGCCTTCTTTGATGTCGCCGGCGGGGCACGTCTCGATTGTCTTGCCGGTCTCGACCACACCGGATTCGTACATGGTCTCGTCGTTTTGGATGACGCGGAATCGCTGGGGAAATTTATTGTCTTGGACGTTTTGCACGTTGACGCGCAGTTTGCCGTCCTCCTGCAGCTGAGCGACCGGCGCGACCGAAATCGTCATCATGTTGTCGCGGACGATGGCGTCGAGCTCATCTTGGATTTCCTGGCGCGTTTTGCCCTCGGCCGTCGTAACCGAAGCGCCCGCCTCGGGTACGGGCTGCGACTGCCAAACGTATAGTCCTACGGCGACAAGGGCACAGACGATGGCCAAGCAGGCAACGATGAGCTTCTTGCGACGACCCAGGCCTGCAAAGTGGGGTGGCTTCTTCGCGCTCATGCGGCATCCTTGGCGGTATAGACGCGCGCAAAGGTGGACGGGTCCGCTCCAAAGAGCATGTGAAGCATCAGACGGCGCGAGTAGACGAGCTCGTCGAAGTCGGGAGGGAGCTCGATGTCGTGGATATGCGCGATGTGGTGGGCGAGCGCCGAGAACGACTCGGGGTCGCAGATCACATCGGTGGTAACGTGGTAGACCGTCGTATCGGGGAATGCCTCTTCGTCGAAAGGCAGGAGATGGGGATCGTCGTCGACTTCGATGGCGATGCCGTACTGGGGCCAGTAATATGCCATGGGAACCTCCCTGCTTCTGGGCCAAAACTTCTATCGGTTTTGGCTGTCGACGCCGACCTTATCAGCCGCTACTTGACCAATTTCTGACCAAATGCTTGACGGATTGGCGTCTCCGCAGGTAAAAGGCGGCAAAAAATACTCCAACTTTTTTCGAGCGACAATCGCGCGGTCGGCGACGGCGGGGCCATATGTGTCAAAAGCATCGTCTGCCGAGGAAATCAAGCCGCTCGCCGAATTGCACGAACGTAAAAAACGCCAATTATGGAGACGGTCTCGAACACGTCGACGAAACGATGCGGTAACATCTCCCTGCAAACACTGTAGTTAGCTAAAGGGGGAGTTCGCGTGTCTGCAACCATCAAACCCTTCACCGACGAGTTCGAAGAGTATGGCCGCGATGAATCTCGCGCATCGGGCGAGGCCTCGAGCATTTCGTTTCCGACAACGGAAAACGAGGTCCGTGCCATTTTGGAAAAGCTCCATGTCGAGCGTGTTCCGGTAACGGTTCAGGGCGCCCGAACCGGCCTTGCCGCCGGCGCCGTGCCCCACGGCGGGCATATCCTCAATACTTCCCGTATGAATCGCTATTTGGGCCTTCGCCGCGATGAACAAGGCCAATTTCTGCTGCGCGTGGAGCCGGGCGTTGTGCTCTCGGAGCTGCGTAAGCAGCTGAGCAAGAAGGTGCTGCCGACCGCTGGTTGGGACCAGGCATCGCTTGAGGCCTACGAGGAGTTCCAAGAGGCTCCCGAGCAGTTTTTTCCCACCGATCCCACCGAGGCGTCTGCCTGTCTGGGCGGCATGGCGGCATGTAACGCCTCCGGTGCCCGCAGCTACGCCTACGGCCCCATGCGCCCACATATCACGGGACTCCACGTCGCGCTGGCTGATGGCGATTTGCTTGAGCTTCGGCGCGGCGAGGCTTTTGCCCAGGGCCGCCACCTGTCGCTCGTGACGGCAGCGGGCCGTACACTCGAGCTCGATCTTCCCGGCTATACCATGCCCAAGACAAAAAATGCTTCGGGCTATTTCGTTGCTGACGATATGGATGCCATCGATCTGTTTATCGGTGCGTGTGGCACAATCGGCGTTATCACCGAGCTCGAGATTGCCCTGCAGGTGGCACCCGCGGTCGTTTGGGGCGTGAGCTGCTTCTTCGACAGCGAAGACAAGGCCGTGTCCTTCACCGATTCTGTGCGTCCCGTCCTGTCCCATGCGGCTGCCATCGAGTACTTCGATGCTGGCGCCCTGGATATTCTACGTCGCCAGCGCGAGCAGTCGACGGCGTTTGCCTCGCTGCCTGCGCTCGACAAAGACGCCAAGGTCTGTGTCTACGTGGAGCTCGACTGCGACGACGAAGCCCAGGCGATTGAGGAGCTGTATCACTTGGGGTGGGTACTGGAGCTTGCGGGCAGCAGTGACGATGCGACATGGGTCGCGCGCGCCGAGGTCGATCGCGAGTGTCAGCGATTCTTCCGCCATGCGGTGCCCGAGAGCGTCAACATGCTCATCGACGAGCGCCGCCGCATGGATCCCACCATCACCAAACTGGGTTCGGACATGTCGGTGCCCAACGCGCACTTGGCCGATGTTATCGCCCTCTATCGCCGCACGCTGGCGGAAAGTGGGCTTGAATCTGCCGCTTGGGGGCATATCGGTAACAACCATCTGCATGTGAACATTCTGCCGCGCAATGCACAGGATTATCGCCGCGGCGGAGAACTCTTTGCCCAGTGGGCTTCCGAGGTCACGGCCATGGGCGGTGCCGTCTCCGCAGAACACGGCGTCGGCAAGATCAAGGCGGGCTTCTTGGAGACGATGTACGGTCACGAGGCCATGGTCGAGTCGGCGCGGCTCAAGCTCCAGCTCGATCCTGCCGGGCAGCTGGGTCGCGGTAACCTGTTTTCGGAGAAGCTCTTGGATGAGCTCGTCCAGAAAGGGGGCGCGTGAAGATGAGCGATTTCCATATGGTGGTGTGCGTCAAGGCCGTGCCGGGCAGCACCGAGGTCAAGATGGACTCCAAGACCAATACCATCGTGCGCGATGGCAAGCAGGCGGTCATTAATCCCTTTGATGCGAGCGCTTTGGAATGCGCGCTGGCGCTGAAGGACGACTTTATCGGCTTTGGCATGGACGTGCGCGTGACGGTGGTGTCGATGGGCATCCCCGCGACCGAATCGCTGCTGCGCGACTGCATCGCTCGAGGCGCCGACGACGCGCTGCTGCTGACCGACCGAGCCTTTGCGGGCGCCGATACCCTGGCAACCACCTATGCCCTCAAGTGCGGCATCGAAGCGCTCGACGAGGACTTCGACCTGCTCATCTGCGGCAAGATGGCGGTGGATGGCGATACGGCCCAGATTGGCCCCGAGCTTGCCGGCGCCTTTGAGATTCCCTGCGTGACCGATGTGAGCTGCGTGCAGAGCGTAGGTTTTACGACGTGCGGTGCGCTTTCGCTCGTTCACGGTTGCGATGCCGGCGAGGAGACGGTCTATCTTGAGATGCCGTGCGCGATGACGACTGCCAAGGAGATTGGCCAGTTGCGTATGCCGAGTATTGCCGGTATTCGCGCGGCGGAGGAGGCGGACGTGCGCGTGGTCAGTGCCGCCGACGTGAACGCCGACCCCGCGCGTTGCGGTCTTGCCGGGTCGCCGACACAGGTCGTGCGCTCGTTTGTGCCCGACCGTGACCAAACGTGCGAGGCCGTTGAGGGGACGGCGTCCGAGCAGGCGGCAAAGCTTGCCAAGATTATCGAGGGGATGGCATAGATGAGCGGACTGATTATCGATAGCGAAGCCTGTATCGGCTGCGGTCGCTGCGTTCGCGCCTGTGCCTCGGGCGGCATCGTAGTGGAAGGCGAGCGACCCAGCCGATGCGCCCGCGTAACCGACGGCTGCATCCTATGCGGTGGGTGCGTCGACGCCTGCCCTGTCAACGCTATCTCGATCGAGCGTGACGAGGCCGCTGGTGCGGTGGACCTTGATGCATATCGAGACATTTGGGTATTCGCGCAGACCGACGAGCACGATACGGTGACTCCCGTTGCCTATGAGCTTATGGGCAAGGGCCGCGAGCTTGCCGATGCTCGCGACTGCCGTCTGGTGGCACTGATCGGTATGGGTCCCGAGGGTTCTCTCGGCGACCTGGAGCATCTGGTTTGCGCGGGCGCCGACGAAGTCCTGGCCTGTCGCGAC
Source organism: Collinsella sp. CLA-ER-H11 (assembly GCF_040092445.1). Classification (NCBI taxonomy): domain Bacteria; kingdom Bacillati; phylum Actinomycetota; class Coriobacteriia; order Coriobacteriales; family Coriobacteriaceae; genus Collinsella; species Collinsella sp. CLA-ER-H11. The sequence continues at coordinate 246,824 of NZ_JBBNLN010000002.1, forward strand.
GAGCGCCTGCGCCAAAACGATGCGGAGGTCTACGCCCGCTTGATCTGCGATTTGGTAGCCGAACGCAAACCCGAGGCCATCCTATACGGTGCGACCGCTTTTGGCCGCGAACTGGCACCCGGCGTTGCCGTGCGCTTGCAGACGGGCCTTACGGCTGACTGCACCGTACTTTCGATGGATACGGAGACGGGACTGCTGCAACAGACGCGTCCGGCGTTTGGCGGCAACCTGATGGCCACCATCGTCTGCCCCAATCATCGTCCCCAGATGGCAACGGTTCGTCCCGGCATCTTTAAGGCGCCCGACTTTGACTACGACCGCTCCGGCACGATCACCCAGATATCGCTTGCGGATGATGCTAAGGCTCGTGTCGAGATCTCGATTCCCGCCGAGGAGTGGAGGCAGCAGGCCTCGATCGCCGATGCCGAACGCTTGGTCGTGGTGGGCCGCGGCATTGGCTCCAAGAAGAATCTGCCCCTGATGCGAAGGCTCGCCGAGGCTCTGGGAGCCGAGCTTGGTTGCACGCGACCTGTCGTGGAGGCCGGCTGGTTGGAGTATCGCCATCAGATTGGCCAGACCGGCGTATCGGTTTCGCCCAAGCTTCTCGTGAGTATCGGTGTTTCGGGCGCCATCCAGCATCTTGCCGGCATCGGTGGGGCAGAGTGCATTATCGCCATCAACGAGGACCCGGATGCCCCCATCTTTGGTGCTGCCCAGTACAAGGTTGTCGGCGATGCCGTCGAGGTCGTCGAGGAACTGCTGGCCCAGCTTGAGCGCTAGGCGCGCGCCAGCCAGTCGCGCATCTCGTCCTTAAGGCGGCTCCAAGTCGCCTGCGTGGCGGGGTCGGTAAAGGGCCGCGTAATGCCAAAGGGCGCGTCGAGCAGGCGGTGGATATCGCCCTGTTCGCGCGCCAGCGCGCGGCTTGCTGGATAGACGAGCTCAAACATAAAGCAGATGAGTCCCACCAGGTAGTCTGCGGGCTCGTTGCGTTCATCGCGTGCGACGCAGCGGTGCTCGTCAAAGGCGGCAAGTGTCGGCGACGAGAAACGGCTGCCGAGAAACGTCTTCTCGTCCACCTTGAGGATGGTGTCGACGGTGCTGTCGGCGATGGTGCGCATAATGTCGATCTTGTCACCATCGCGCACGATATCGCAGAAGCACCGTGTACGCTCGTCGAGTAGTGCCGGCAGGCGAAAGTCGCTGTGATAGGCGATGCTCGCTCGGATGAGCTCGTCATGTGCACCGGTTTCGATAAAGTCACGGATGTTTGTCGTGGCGGGTGCATCGGCGGGATTCTCGCCAAAGAGGACCTCGATGCCCAGCGCCGCATGGCTCATGCTCTCGGCGTCCTTAAAGGTGTCCCAGCGTCGCAGCTGCTCAAAGCGGCCCATATCGTGTAGCAGGCCGCAAAGCCATGCCAGGTCAATATCTTCTGACGACCAGCCCTGCTCGCGCGCTACGGCATCGCATGCCTCGGCCACGTGGTACGTATGCTCGATTTTGAGCGCGATGCGTGGGTTGGTGGCGTCGTAGGCATCGGTGTAGCTTTTGAAGGCCGCGCGCGCCCGGTCTCGATCGATAGCTGTCATAATGACTTCCTAAAAAGTTGTGTCTTTCGATCCGGTGGCAATTGTAGGTGAACTCGGTTGCTGTCGGATGATGATTCTGCCGTATCGCTACATGCGGCTCGGAGACCTTGTCAGGGTGAGAAGCGTATGGTGCTCAAAATCGTTAGAACCGTCTGGCCGGTGATGCTTACCTATGTTGCAATAGGCGCGCCGTGCGGAATGATCATGGGGCAGACGGGAATGGAGCCCTGGATGGTCTTTGCTCTGAGCAGCACGTTTGTGACGGGCAGCGGGCAGTTTATGATCTGCAACCTGTGGCTGGCGGGTGTGCCTGCAGCATCGATCGTCGCGAGCGTCGCCGCCGTCTCCTCGCGTTTTGCGCTTTACTCGGCATCGATCGCGCCGCATCTGACGGGTGCCTCGAAGTGTCAGACGCTGGCTGTTGCCGCGACACTTACCGAGGAGGCATACGGCATCTCGCTTGCCAAGTTGGTTGAAGGGGAGGATTGGGGCCCGCGTGAGTCCTTCGTGCTCAACGTGATCCTTATCGCAACATGGGGCGTTTCGTGTACGACGGGCGCCATCGTCGGCGCCGTTGTCGATGTTCCCACCGCCATTGCAGCCTTTGTCTGCACCTCACTCTTTATCTGCCTGCTCTTTTCGCAGCGGCTGTCGCGCGGCAATGTCGTGGCTGCTGTTATGGCTGCGGTGTCTGTCGCCATATGCAAGTTCTTGGGCCTCACGAATATTGCCGTGCCGGCAAGCGTCGTGGCCGGCATTGCCATTGCGTTGGCGTGCGATGCTGTATTTGACGGAAGAGGTGCCCGCGATGCCCGTTAACGAGTTCTTGGTTCTGTGGCTGTCGTCGTGGGCTGCTATCGTGTTCTTTCGCATCGCGCCGGCGTTCGCCTTGCGCGGGCGGACCCTGTCGCCCCGTATTACCGAGGCCCTGGGCTATATCCCGCCCGCTGCCTTTGCCGCGCTGGTCGCCAACGACTTGGTGAGCCCCGGCGCGTTCGACGCGGGACTCTGGCCTGCCTTGGTTCCCTGGATTGCGGCCGCCGGCGTCGTGGTCGTGGCGGTCAAGACAAAATCGATGCTGTGGTGCTGCGTCTCGGGCATCGTACTCTATATCGTCTTGAGCCTTATATAGGGGTGGCGTCGCGGGCGCCGAATCTCGTTCCATCCCAACTTGTCGAATTTTTCACCGAGCTGGTCTATTTCTTCTGGTACCATGGTCAAACTTTACTGTAGCAAAGCATGACGTGGGCTTTTGTTCCGCGTCAGCGGAAATGGGGGTTTCATGGCACAGGAAGCGACTGCCAACGAGCAAAAGAAATTCAAGGTTCCGCGCATCCCGGGCGACATCATGATCTATCCGATGATCGTCGGTCTTTTGCTCAACACCTTCTGCCCGCAGGTTTTTGAGATCGGCGGCTTCTTTACGGCTGCCTGCCGCGGTGGCTCCAATACCATCGTCGCCGCGATCCTGCTGTTCGTGGGCGCCGGCATCAGCTTTAAGTCCACGCCGGGCGCCATCAAGACCGGTATCGTCGTGCTGATTCCCAAGCTGGTCGTCGCAGCGGCTCTCGGCCTAGGCGTGGCATATTTCTTTAACGACAACTTCCTGGGTCTGAGCTCCGTGTCTATCATCGGCGGCATTACGTTTTGCAACATGGCGCTCTATACGGGCATCATGGGCGAGTTCGGCGATGAGTCCGAGCAGGGCGCCGTCGGTATCCTGTTCTTTACGGCCGGCCCCGCCGTCACGATGATCATCCTTGGTGTTTCGGGTCTTGCCAACATCCCTGTCGGTACTATCATCGGCTCCATTTTGCCGCTCGTTATCGGCATGGTTCTGGGCAACCTGTTCCCGTTTATCAAGAACCTGCTGGTTCCCGGTTCCAACCCTGCGATTGCCGTCATCGGATTTCAGCTTGGCGCGTCCATGAGCCTGTCGAGCTTTATCACCGGCGGTATTTCCGGCATCTTGCTGGGCCTTGTCACGCTGTTTGTCGTCGGTCCCATCACCTTTGCGTTCGAGCGCCTGTGCGGTGGTAACGGCAAGGCTGCCGTGGCTTGTTCCACCATCGCCGGCACGGCTATGACCACGCCGGTTGCTCTCGCCGAGGTCGCGCCGCGCTACGCCGAGCTTGCGCCCACCGCGTACGCCCAGATCGCCACTGCCGTTATCATCACGGCAATCATGGCTCCGATTCTGACCGGCTGGGTCGACAAGAAGTTCTGCCAGGGCAAGGAGGACCTGTCGCCTGCCGGTGTCGAGGCCATCGAGGAGGCCGTCGCGACCGACATCGATGGCGAGTAACGGCCGTTACCGATAATTGATTCCGGCGTGCAATTCGCGCCGTCCGAGCGCCCGAACAGAAACTGTTTTGCAGTGATGTTCGGGCGCTTTGCTATGATTCCCTTTACCCCTGCGGAGTAAAGGGGTGTTTATTGCCCTGATTTGAATTGGGCGATTCTGACCATTCGGATATTGAAGGGATGGCGTCTAGTGGTTAAGGCACTCAAGATTGAGATATTCCTGCTATGCATGATTGTTCTTATCGGGCTTGCCGCGCGAAGTCGTCGCTCCTTGTTCTCGAGCACCCTGCAGCTATTGTTTAGCATGCTTGGCTACACCTCTGCCGCGTACATATTATTCGATATGATCTGGACGCTTTCGGATGGTGCGGACGGCACGTTGGGTATTGCTGCCAACTGGATTTCCAACGCGGTTTCGTTTTCGCTCTTTGCCATCGCGTGTCTCATTTGGTTTATCTATTCCGAGACGATGCAGGGCTCTCGCCTTGTGACCTCGCGCTATAGGGTGGTGCTTGTAACGTTGCCTACGGCTCTGGTGGTCGTGCTGGCTTTTACCAGTTACTGGACGCACGCCTTGTTCTATATCGATTCGCAGGGCGTGTATCGTCGCGGCTTTGCCTATATGATCCAGCCCATTGTCAGCTACTGTTACGTTATACATACGTCCCTGCATGCGTTTGTGCAATCTCGCAGGGTCGAGAGCCTGCAGACGAAGGCTATCTATCGAACCTTGGCATTTTTCGCCATTCCGGCCCTGGTGGGCGGTACCTTTCAGATCGTATACTCGGTGCCTGGCCTTTGTGTCGGCATAATGATTAGCATGTTGCTGCTCTACATTATCTGCCAGGAGCAGCTCATCTCGACCGACCCGTTGACTGGCCTCAACAATCGCAACCGTTTTGAGACCTATATCCTGTCGCTCTTCTCAAATGTGGATCAGGCCGAAGATGTGTATCTGCTCATGATGGACGCCGACGGCTTTAAGCAGATTAACGATCGCTATGGACATGTGGAGGGCGACCATGCTCTTCAGGTTATATCCGCTGCGCTCAAAGAGGTCTGCTCGGCGTCTGGTGGCTTTATCGCACGCTACGGTGGCGATGAGTTCGTGGTGCTCCAAAAGGCAGTGGCGGAATGGGATATCATGCATCTGTGCGCGACAATCAACGACGAGCTCGCGCATGCCGAGGTGCCGTATGCATTGCGGATGTCCATCGGTTACGCGCGGGTCGGCGATAGTGTTGATACCTGGCAAGACTTACTTCGCGCTGCCGATGCGGAGCTTTACCGCGTCAAGGCCGAGAAAAAGAAAGCTGGCGTTCAGATACGCTAGGAAAAGGGGCGCACGACCGCATTGATGGTCGTGCGCCCCTATTGCGTTGGCGGGATTAGTAGCGGCTGTCGAAGATGCGCCTCGTCTTTTTCTTGGAACGAGGCAGTTCGCTAGGCCTTTTTGGGCTTGTTTACGATGATGATGCCGCCGCAAACCAACAGTAGGGCAACGATGACGGTAACGGGGCTCGTGCCCGCGCCTTCGCCGAGCAGCAGCGCGCTCAGCAGCACACCAAAGACGGGGTTCATAAACCCAAAGACCGAGACGCGGCTGACGGGGTTGACGGCAAGCAGGCGCGACCACAGCGAGTAGGCGACCGCGGAGATAAGCGCCATGTAGATGATGAGCGCGATGGCGGGGGCAATCGCCGTGGGGGAGAGCGCGCCACCCATCAAAAAGCCGATGGCGGTGAGGACAAGGCCGCCGACCAAGAACTGCCACCCGGCAAGCAAGACGCCGTCGTGCTCGCGCGAGAAGATGCCAATCAGGCAGGTCGAAAGGGCACCCGCGACGGTGGAGGCTAGGATAAAGCCCTCGCCATCGAGCCTGAAGCCAAAGGTGCCATCCGCGCCCGAAAGGTTGACGAGAGCGACGCCGGCAAAGCCCAGCGCACAGCCAAGCACCTTGGCCGTATTGAGCTTCTCGGTGCGAAACGCCAGGGCGGCAAAGAGGATTGCGAGGAAGTTGGCGCTGGCCTCGATGATGGAGCTCGACATGGCGCTGGCGCGCGAGAGGCCCAGATAGAAAAAGAAGTACTGCCCGATAGTCTGGAAGAGCGACAAGACAAAGATGGGCTTGATGTCGCGAGCCTGCGGAATGAGGGGGCGGCGTTGGGCCGCACTCATCCCAACGATAACCAGGGCGCCGGCAAGCGTGAAGCGCAAGCCCGCAAAGAGCAGCTGCGAGGCGCTATCGTGCGCTGGGATACCAAAGAGTGCGTAACCGATCTTGATACAGGGAAAGGCCGATCCCCAGAGTGCACAGCAGACGAGGCAGCCCAGGATGAGTCCGGGCAGGGTGGCGAGATACGGCTTGCGGCTTTCCATGATGTCCTTCCTACATGCGCGAAGCAAAAAAGAACCCGCCACCGGATGTGCCGGTGGCGGGTGTTGTTACCCGAAGGGATTGTACCCGATGGGAAAGGTTTAAGCGAAGTAGGCCACGCCGCTCTCAAAGATCGGCATGAACTTATCGCCGGGGACATGCTCGGGCACGTTGCGGTACAGGTTGTCGCCGCGACGCTCGGCATGGCCCATCTTGCCCAGGACGCGGCCGTCGGGGCTCGTGATGCCCTCGATGGCGAGTGCGGAGCCGTTGGGGTTGACGGAAAGGTCCATGCTGGGCTTGCCGTTCTCGCCCACGTACTGCGTGGCGACCTGGCCGTTGGCGATCAGCTGGGCGAGCACTTCGTCATTGGCGACAAAGCGGCCCTCGCCGTGGCTGATGGCGACGGTGTAGGGGTCGTCCAGGCTGCACTGCGACAGCCACGGGGACAAGTTGGACGAGATGCGGGTGCGCACCAGACGGCTCTGGTGGCGACCGATGGTGTTGAACGTCAACGTGGGCGCATCGGGCGTGGCGTCGACGATGTCGCCGTAGGGCACCAGGCCGAGCTTGATCAGGGCCTGGAAGCCGTTGCAGATGCCCAGCATCAGGCCATCGCGGGCCTTGAGCAGGTCGCGGACTGCCTCGGTGACCTCGGGAGCGCGGAAGAACGCCGTGATGAACTTGGCAGAGCCGTCGGGCTCGTCGCCGCCCGAGAAGCCGCCGGGGATCATAACGATCTGGCTTGCACGGATGCGGCGGGCAAGCTCGTGGGTGCTCTCGGCGACGGCCTCGGGCGTGAGGTTGTTGATCACGAAGGTGTCGGCCTCGGCACCGGCGGCACGGAAGGCGCGGGCGCTGTCGTACTCGCAGTTGTTGCCGGGGAACACGGGGATGATCACGCGCGGGCGGGCGATCTTGGCGCCGCCGTACACGTGGATATCCTTGGCGCGGAAGTCGATGGTCTCGACCTCGGGGGTCTCGCCGGCGCTGCGGTAGGCGAAGACGCCCTCGATGCCGCTCTCCCAGGCCTCCTGGAGCTCGGCGAGCTCGATGACCTCGGAGCCGGTGTCGATGACATAGCCCTCGACGGTGGTGCCCAGGGGCTCGACGACAACGCCGTCGGCGACCTCGGGCAGCTCGGCGTCCTCGGCGAGCTCGACGATAAAACTGCCGTAGAGCGGGGTGAAGAGGCTCTCCACGTCTACATCCTCGGCAAGCTCGATACCGATCTGGTTACCGACGCACATCTTAAAGAGGCTCTCGGCGCCGCAGCCGTAGCCGGGCGTGGATATGGCCAGGGCGTTGCCGGTAGCAGTGAGCGCCTCGACGGCGTCAAACGCGGCGAGCAACTGCTGGGCTTCGGGACGGTAGTCCTCGCCATAGGTGGCGGGGGCGATGCGGACGACGCGGTGCGTGAGGCCCTTGAACTCGGGCGAGACGGCGCGGGCGGCCTTGCCCACGGCGACGGCGAAGCTGATCAGGGTCGGCGGAACGTTGAGCTCGCCGGTCTCGTCCTCAAACGAACCGCTCATGGAGTCCTTGCCGCCGATGGCGCCGGCACCCAGGTCGACTTGGGCCATGAGGGCGCCCAGGACGGCTGCCGTGGGCTTGCCCCAGCGCTCGGCCTCGGTGCGCAGACGCTCGAAGTACTCCTGGAAGGAGAGATAGGCGCGCTTGTGCTCAAAGCCGGCAGCCACGAGCTTGGCGATGGACTCGACCACGGACAGGTAGGCGCCCGCAAACTGGTCGGCCTCCATCAGATAGGGGTTGAAGCCCCATGCCATGGCACTCGCCGTGGTGGTCTCGCCGTCCACGGGGAACTTGGCGACCATGGCCGAGCTGGGGGTGAGCTGCGTCTTGCCGCCAAAGGGCATGAGCACGGTCGCGGCGCCGATGGTGGAGTCGAAGCGCTCGGAAAGGCCCTTGTTGGAAGCGACGTTGAGGTCGGTGACGAGCGAGGCCATGCGCTCGGCGAGCGTGGTGCCGGCCCAGCTGGGCTGCCACACGCTACGGGCGCACACGTGGGCGACCTGGTGCTTGGGTGCGCCGTTGGAGTTGAGGAACTCGCGGGACAGGTCGACGATAGCGACGCCGTTCCAGGCCATGCGCATGCGCGGCTCAGCGGTAACCTCGGCGATAACGGTCGCCTCCAGGTTCTCCTCGGCGGCGTAGCCCATGAACTCCTCGACGTCACCGTCGGCGACGGCGCAAGCCATGCGCTCCTGGGACTCGGAGATAGCGAGCTCGGTGCCGTCTAGGCCGTCGTACTTCTTGGTCACGGTGTCCAGGTCGACATACAGGCCGTCGGCAAGCTCGCCTACGGCGACCGAGACGCCGCCGGCGCCAAAGTCGTTGCAGCGCTTGATCAGACGGCAGGCATCGCCGCGGCGGAACAGACGCTGCAGCTTGCGCTCGACCGGAGCGTTGCCCTTCTGGACCTCGGCGCCCGAGGTTTCGATGGACTCGGTGTTCTGAGTCTTGGAGGAGCCGGTGGCGCCGCCGATGCCGTCACGGCCGGTGCGGCCGCCCAGCAGGATGATCTTGTCGGTGGGGGCGGGGCACTCGCGGCGCACGTGGTTTGCCGGGGTAGCGCCCACGACGGCGCCGACCTCCATGCGCTTGGCCACGTAGCCGGGGTGATAGAGCTCGTTGATCTGACCGGTGGCAAGGCCGATCTGGTTGCCGTAGCTGGAGTAGCCAGCGGCGGCAGTAGTCACGAGCTTGCGCTGCGGCAGCTTGCCCTCGAGCGTCTCGGAAACCGGGACGGTGGGGTCGCCGGCGCCGGTGACGCGCATGGCCTGGTACACATAGCTGCGGCCCGAGAGCGGGTCACGGATAGCGCCGCCCACGCAGGTGGCGGCACCGCCGAAGGGCTCGATCTCGGTCGGGTGGTTGTGGGTCTCGTTCTTAAACAGGAACAGCCAGTCCTGGTCCTCGCCGTCGACATCGACCTTCACCTTGACGGTGCAGGCGTTGATCTCCTCGGACTCGTCGACATCGGTCATGACGCCGGTCTTCTTAAGGTACTTGGCGCCGATGGTGCCCATGTCCATGAGGCAGACGGGCTTGGCGTCGCGGCCGAGTTCGTGGCGCATCTCCATGTAGCGGTCGAAGGCTTGCTGCACCACGGCGTCGTCGATCGTCACGTCGTCCAGGACGGTGCCGAAGGTGGTGTGGCGGCAGTGGTCGGACCAGTAGGTGTCGATCACGCGGATCTCGGTGATGGTGGGGTCGCGGTCCTCATCGCGGAAGTACTGCTGGCAGAAGGCGATGTCTGCCTCGTCCATGGCAAGGCCGCGATCGGCGATAAAGGCGGCAAGGCCGGCCTCGTCGAGCTCGCGGAAGCCGTCGAGCACCTCGACGGGCTGGGGCTCGGGGGTCTCCATGTACAGCGTCTCGGGCAGGTCGAGCGAGGCGATGCGTGCCTCGACGGGGTTCACCACGTAGTGCTTGATGGCATCGATGGCGGCCTCGTCCAGAGCGCCCGAGATCATATAGACCTTGGCGGAGCGCACGGCGGGGCGCTCGCCCTGGCTGATGAGCTGCACGCACTCGCTGGCGGAGTCGGCGCGCTGGTCAAACTGGCCAGGCAGGAATTCGACGGCAAAGACGGCGCCATCGCTTGCGGGGAGTTCGTCGTAGGTCACATCGACCTGGGGCTCGCTAAAGACGGTCGGCACGCAGGAGCGGAAAAGCTCCTCGTCGATGCCCTCGACGTCGTAGCGGTTGATGATCCTCAGGGCCTCGATGCCCTTGATGCCGAGAATTTCGGTCAGCTCGCCCTTGAGCTGCTGAGCCTCGACGTCGAACCCGGGTTTCTTCTCCACGTAGATACGAGAGACCATTGGTTCCTGCCTTCCTGATCGGTTGGGCGTACGGTACGGTATGCGGCAGCGGTCGGTTTGCGGGGTCTGCCCTGCGGTCGCCTTGAGCCACATGTTTGTAAACCTCACTATGATACGACAGCTCGCGGCGCGTTGAGGACGGCGAGGATGCTACAGTGAAGCGCAAACAAGAGAAAGGCATCACATGGCATTCGTTTCGCTCGCCATCATCGCACTCGTGGCCTTTGCGAGTCCTTTTATCGCCTCGGCGATTCCCGGAAAACCCGTTCCTGAGACGGTCTTTTTGCTCGTGCTCGGCGCGGTGCTGGGACCTCATATGCTCGGCGTCATCCATGTAGATGCCGAGGTCTCGCTTGTGTCCGAGCTGGGCCTGGCCTTCTTGTTCCTGCTTGCCGGCTTTGAGATCGACCCCAAGAGCATCACGGGCGTCGAGGGACGCTACGGCTTGGCGACGTGGGTCGTCACGTTTGGTATCGCCTGGCTTGCCGTGCGCTTTACCCCGTGGTTCTCGGTCAGTCATTTCGACGGTATCGCCGTGACGCTTGCCCTCACTTCGACGGCGCTCGGTACGCTCGTGCCCATCATGCGTGAGCGCTCGCTCACCGGCACGCGCGTGGGCGACTCGATTCTCGCGTATGGCACCTGGGGTGAGCTCGGCCCTGTGCTTGCCATGTCGGTGCTGCTGTCTGCCCGCACCGGCATCCAAACGCTTGTAATCCTTGGCTTGTTTGCGGTGGTCTGCGTGTTGCTGGCCGTGGTCCCGAGCCGCTCCAAGCGCGTCGGCAGCCGCTTCTTTGCGTTTGTCGAGGAACGCGCCGATACCACGTCGCAGACCTTCGTGCGCCTGACGGTGCTCATCCTGGTCACGCTCGTGGCATTCTCGGCTGTCTTTGATCTCGACATCGTGTTGGGTTCTTTTGCCGCCGGCTTTGTCCTGCGCTATATCATCCCCGAGGGCAACCATACGCTCGAGACCAAGCTCGACGGTCTGGCCTACGGTTTTTTGATTCCGGTGTTCTTTACCGTATCGGGCGCAAAGATCGATCTGACGGCCGTGGCGTCGCGCCCGGGTCTGCTCGTGGGCTTTATCGTGGCGTTGTTGATTATTCGTGCCGTGCCCATTCTTATTTCCATGAGCATTTGTCCTGCGACGCGCGATGTGTCGGCGTATGGTCGCATTACCGTGGCCCTGTACTGCACCACGGCCCTGCCGATCATCGTTGCCGTTACGAGCGTTGCCGTCAACGCGGGTGCGCTGTCGCAAGATATTGCGTCGGTCATGGTTGCCGCCGGTGCCATCACGGTGTTCTTGATGCCATTGCTCGCGCAGCTCTTCTACCGCGTGGTCGACGCCGCACCGGTCGCCGCCGTGGCAGAGGTTGCCGAGCATCCATCCGATGCGCTTGACATCCTGCGCGCCCATCACGACCTAGCGAGCTTGCTCGCGCGCGAGCATGAGCTGCTGACTTCGCATGGCCATGGTCGCGTATTCGAGGGCCTGCCTACGCTCGATACGATTGCCGAGCGTCTTTCCGCCGAGGCGGCGAGCGGCCACATCGATGCCCGTATTGTGGACGCGGCGCACCTGCTTGCCGATAAGACCTATGGAGACGAGGTCGACCCGTCCGAGCTGACCCCGCGTGAGCGTCGCCGCCTGGAGCGCGCCAAGCTCGCCGTGCGCGAATACCGCCGCCGCATGCTGGAGCTCTATGCAAGAGAAGAAGCCGAGGACGACGACGGCAAGTAGTCGATACTCTCTCGGGGAAGCCGCGTCCCGCTTTGAAGGCTCGGAACGGGATGTGGTTTCCGAAACGGGGGCCGTTGGGAAACTGTGTCCCGGAATGGGCGCTCAGAGTGGGATGCAGTTTCCGCGAGAGATCCGTTGCGGAAACGGTATCCCAGAATCGGCGTTCAAAACGGGGCGCTCTTTCCGAAACATGGCCCTGAGGGAAGCTGCGTCCCGGTCTGAGTCGGAATTCCGGGACACAGCTTCCCTTTCAAACAGAAGAAGGCGCGCTGCCTGCAGTTGATGCAGACGGCGCGCCTTCTTTGTTGGACTATGTTGAGGCTGGGAGCTGAGGCTTGTGGTCCCTTAAGAGCGGGCGGCTCCGTCGACGGGGAGCACGGCGCCCGTGACATAGGAGGACATGTCGCTCGCCAGGAAAACAAAGGCGTTGGCGACATCCTCGGGCTCGCCCATGCGACCCAGCGGAATGGTGGCGACGATGGGCTTAATAACCTCTTCAGGCAGGTTGGCGACCATGTCGGTTTTGGTTACACCGGGTGCTACGGCATTGACGCGAATGCCCATGGGGGCGAGCTCGCGCGAGAGCGACTGGACCATGCCGTTGACGGCAAACTTGGACGTTGGATAGCCGACGCCAGAGGGCTGGCCGTACTTGGCAACCATCGAGCTCGTGGTGGTGATGGTGCCGCCGTGGCCGGCCTCGGTCATGATCTTGGCGGCAGCTTGGTGGCCATTAAAGACGGCGACGACGTTAAGGTCCATGACCTTTGCGAACTCCTCGGCCGTGTAGTCCAAGAGGGGTGAACGCTGGGAGATACCGGCATTGTTGACGACCGTGTCCAAGCCGCCCATGTCGGCTGCAGCCTGGGTAAAGGCCTCGGTCACGGCTTCGAGTGAGGTGAGGTCGCAGGAGCGGCCCCAGACCTTGGCGTCGGGATAGGCGGCTGTCAGCTTCTCAACGGCCGCATCGGCGGTCTCCTGACGCGAGCCAAAGACGGTGACGGCGGCGCCTTCCTCGATAAAACGGCAGGCGATGGCATAGCCGATACCGCGCGTGCCTCCGGTGATGATTGCTTTCTTGCCCTCGAGCAACATGGTATTTCCTCTCATCGCGGGCGGACATTCGCAGCACAGCGTAGCCGTAACTGGAATCGGCCGTGTTTGCATATCGGTGAACGGTAGCCCGCGTTACCGATGAGCGGCTCGCGCAAATGTGCTCTGCCGTTGTGCTTAGGGCAGGAGACAAAAGGGCTCCCGTCCCGCATCGGACGGGAGCCCTCAAAGCGTGTATTGCTAGGCGAGCGTTGAGCTAGTTCGCCATGACGCCTTCGGTCCAAGCCTCAACGTCCTCGATGCGCAGGACGTTGGCGACCTCGGCTACGCAGTCGACGCTGGCAAGCTCGGCGGTGGCAGCCTGGACGTCCTTCTCGAGCGCGCGGTGCGTCAGGAAGATGACCGAGCAAGTATCGCTGGCGCCCGACTTGCCGTCCTCGACCTGGTTGATGAGCGAGATCGAGATGTTGTGCTTGGCAAAGATGTCGACCGTCTCGGACAGGGCACCCACGCGGTCGGCGACCTTCAGGCGCACATAGTACTTAGTCTGGAGCTCGTCCATGGGCTTAAAGGCGAGGTTGTGACCATAGGGCTCAATCTCGGGCAGCGGAGCCACGCCGCGGCTGATCTGCTCGGAGAGCGACAGGATATCGCCCACGACGGCGCTCGCGGTGGGGAAGGAGCCTGCGCCGGCACCGTAGAACATGGTTTCGCCCACGGCGTCACCCACCACGTAGACGGCGTTCATGGCGCCGTTGACCTTGGCGAGCATATGGTCTGCCGGGATGAGCGTGGGATGCACGCGGACGTCGACGCCGGCGTCGGTGTTGCGTGCGATGCCCAGCAGCTTGATGGTGTAGCCGAGCTCGCGGGCCTGGGCGATGTCCTCGGCGCCGATGGTACGGATACCCTGCTGGTAGACATCGTCGGTGGTCACGCGGGTGCCAAAGCCGATGGAAGCGAGGATTGCCGTCTTGCTGGCGGCGTCGAAGCCGTCGACGTCGGCGGACGGGTCGGCCTCGGCATAGCCCTTGGCCTGCGCGTCGGCAAGCACATCGGCGTAATCGGCGCCCTCGGCGTCCATGCGCGACAGGATATAGTTGGTGGTACCGTTGAGAATGCCGGCGATGGTCAGGATCTTGTTGCCCACCAGGTCGTGCTCGAGCGTGCTCACGATGGGGATGCCACCGCCACAGCTGGCCTCGCACTTAATCTGCACGCCGCACGCGCGCGCCTTCTCGGCGAGCGTCTCGACATGACGGCCCAGCAGGGCCTTGTTGGCAGAGACGACGTGCTTGCCGTGCTCAAAGGCAGTGGTGAAGATCTCGGTTGCGGGATGCTCGCCGCCGATCAGCTCGACGACGATATCGACGGCGGGGTCGGTGACGACGTCATGCCAGTCACTCGTAAAGGCCTCGCGCTCAATACCGGCTGCCTCGGCTTGCTCCCAAGCAAGCGCGCAGGCGCGGGTCAGCTTAAGGTCGATGCCGTAGGCTGCCAGGTACTCATCGTGGTGGCTCTTGATCAGGCGGGCCACGCCGCCGCCGACGGTTCCCAGACCGATGAGGCCGACGTTCACGGTGCGCAGGGGTTCGCTCATAGATAGCTCCTTCGTGCATCTTATGGATGGATTAACCGCTTAAAGGTTGAGTGCATTCTAGCGTGAACCGAGGGCGCGTGCTCGCCAGGCAACAGGAGTCGCACAAAACGGCACCCCCGAAACGCTGCGGAAACATTGGAAACATGCTCGCTACAAACGAACTTCCGCAACAAACTGTCAACGTTTGCACCATAAGGTTTGCCCTGTACCGCAAGACGGCCGCACCGCGGCCAGCGAAAAGGGGGACACCATGTTTAGCATCAACAACGTACTTAACCGCAGGAGTTTCCTTGTCGGAGCCACGCTTATTTTTGCCCCGATCTATTACACCCCAGCGTCCGTTTTGCTCAAGAACGCCAAGGACATGAGCTACGACATGACACTAATGGGTGTCGACGGCATGGACAGCCTATGTGATCCAGGACGGCAAGTACATCGCTTCCTAAGTGCGCATAAAGCACGACCGGTGAGGCTGTTTTATTTAAGGCAGGTATGCTTGTAACAGAACGGAAACATTACTTTTACATAATAAAGTGGCAATACTGTATAAAGTAATAGAAATACGCAGAATTATGGATAAATCAACAAATCCAAAGAAAAGTTGAAATAATCGCCACTTTCCTTAACTAAAGCGTCTAGTATTTTGCGAACGCCGAACACGGCGAAGGATGGCCTGTCGGGTAACCGAAACCCGACGAGATTTGAGAGGAGAGCCGCATGTCGAGCCTCACCGGTAAGTCATTGAACCCTGTTATGAATCGCAGGAGCGTTATCGCGAGCGCAGCAGGTCTGGGGGCGATGTCCATTCTAGCCGGTTGCTCCTCCAACGGCGGCGACAGCGGTTCCGCTTCGGGCGACGCTTCGTTTAAGATCGGCACCATCGGCCCGCTGACCGGCGCCAACGCGTCCTACGGCAAGTCCGTTACCCAGGGTGTCGAGCTTGGCTGCAAGGATTTCTCGACCAAGGAGCTGCCGCTTGCCAGCAAGGCCGAGGATGACCAGGCCGATGGCGAGAAGGCCGTCAACGCCTTCAACACCCTGCTCGACTGGGGCATGCAGGCCCTCGTCGGTCCGACCACCACGGGTGCGTCGGTTGCCGTTGCCGCAGAGTGTGGTAACGACCCCAAGACGTTCATGATCACCCCGTCCGCGTCCTCCGAGGACGTCACCGACGGCAAGGATTGCGTCTTCCAGGTTTGCTTCACCGACCCCAACCAGGGTGTCAACGCTGCCAAGTTCCTGGCGCAGAAGTATGCGGACGAGAAGTTCGTGCTGTTCTATAACTCCGGCGACGCCTATTCTTCGGGCATCGCAGATTCCTTTAAAGCCCAGGCCGCTGAGTCCAAGCTCGAGATTGTTGACGAGGAGACCTTTAAGGACGACTCCGCCACGAGCTTTACCAACCAGCTGACCAAGGCCAAGCAGGCCGGCGCCACCATGATCTTTGCGCCGATCTACTATACGCCGGCGTCCGTCCTGCTCAAGAACGCCAAGGACATGGGCTACGACGTCAAGATGATGGGCTGCGACGGTATGGACGGCATCCTGGGCGTTGAGGGCTTCGATACCTCTCTTGCTGAGGGTCTGCTGCTCATGACCCCGTTCTCTGCCGACGACGAGAAGAACGCCGACTTCGTCAACGCCTACAAGGATAAGTACGGCGATACCCCCGACCAGTTTGCCGCCGACGCCTACGACGGCGTGCACGCGGTGGCCGAGGCCGTCAAGGAGGCCGGTCTTGGTGTCGACGCCGACCCGACCGAGGTCGCCGAGAAGCTGTCCAAGGCTATGCTCAAGATTACCGTTGATGGTCTGACCGGCAAGCTCACCTGGAACGATAAGGGCCAGGTCCAGAAGGAGCCCACGGCGTACGTCATCACCGACGGCAAGTACGTACAGGCCTAATTGGCCGCCTTACATAGAGCGGTTTTGATCCCAAGCAGGGGAGGTTTTGGCCTTCCCTGCTTGCTTGGTATCTAGGGACAGTGTAACGTCCCTGTTTCATACATCAACTGGAAACCTATTCGAAAGGGGGATGTGGAACATGACGGTCTTTATCCAATACCTGGTCAACGGCCTGTCCATGGGCAGCGTCTACGCCATCATCGCGTTGGGCTACACCATGGTCTACGGTATCGCCAAGATGCTGAACTTCGCTCACGGCGACGTCATCATGGTCGGTGCCTATGTCTCGTTCTGTGCCACGTCGTATCTCGGCCTCCCGGGCTGGGCATCTGTAATTCTCTCTTGTGTGGTCTGTACCGTTCTCGGTGTTCTTATCGAGGGCCTGGCATACAAGCCGCTGCGCCAAGCAGGCCCGCTGGCCGTTCTGATCACGGCCATCGGCGTGTCTTACTTCCTGCAGAACGCCGCGCAGCTTCTGTGGGGCGCCACGCCCAAGAACTTCACTTCGCTCGTCACCTTCCAGGTGCCGGAGTTCTTGGCCAAGTTCAACGTAAGCGCCGTCTCGCTCGTCACCATCGTCGCCTGCCTGGTTATCATGGCCGGCCTGATGTTCTTTACAGGTAAGACCAAGATGGGCAAAGCCATGCGCGCCGTGTCCGAGGACAAGGCTGCCGCTCAGCTCATGGGCATCAACGTCAACCGCACTATTTCGATGACGTTTGCCATCGGCTCCGCCCTTGCCGCCATCGCCGGTGTTCTCCTGTGCTCCTACTCGCCGGTCCTGCAGCCCACCACGGGCGCCATGCCTGGCATCAAGGCCTTCGATGCCGCTGTTTTCGGCGGCATCGGCTCCATCCCCGGTGCCTTTGTCGGTGGCATTCTCATCGGCATCATCGAGGCGATGGCGCAGGCCTACATTTCCACGAGCCTTGCCAACTCCATCGTCTTTGGTGTTTTGATCATCGTCCTGCTCGTCAAGCCTGCCGGCCTCTTGGGCAAGTACGTCCCCGAGAAGGTGTAGGTGAGCGTTATGAAGTTTCTTAAAGACAAACAGACGCGTCACGACTTTGTTACGTATGCCATGTGCCTTGTGGCGTTCGCCATCGTGTTCTTTATGCAGTCTAACCACATGATCCCGCGTATGATTGCCGGTCAGCTGGTTCCCATCACGGCCTATATCGTCATGGCCATCTCCCTTAACCTCGTCGTCGGCATCGCAGGCGACCTGTCGCTGGGCCACGCGGGCTTTATGAGCGTCGGTGCCTACACGGGCATCGTCACCGCGGTCGCCCTTGAGAGCGCCGTTCCGTCCGATCCGGTGCGCCTTATCATCAGTATCGTGGTCGGCGCCATCGCTGCCGCCATCCTGGGCTTCTTGATTGGCATCCCGGTCCTTCGTCTGAGCGGCGATTACCTGGCTATCGTGACGCTGGCCTTTGGCGAGATTATCAAGGAGATCGTCACCTGCCTCATTGTGGGCGTCGATTCCCGCGGCCTGCATGTGATCTTTAACATCACGGGTAACTCCACGATCGATGACCTGCACCTGCTCGAGGACGGCACCGCCATCATCAAGGGCGCCCAGGGCGCCTCGGGCGTGTCGACGTACTCGACCTTCCTCGCCGGTGCCATCCTGGTCATGGTCGCACTCGTGATCGTGCTCAACCTGGTTCGCAGCCGTACCGGCCGTGCCATTATGGCCGTGCGCGACAACAAGATCGCTGCCGAGTCTGTGGGCATCTCCGTCACCGAGTACCGCATGATCGCCTTCGTGGTTTCCGCTGCCCTCGCCGGTGCTGCCGGAGCTCTCTTCGGCGGTAACTTCTCGCAGCTCTCCGCCACCAAGTTCGACTTCAACACGTCCATCCTCATCCTGGTGTTCGTGGTCCTGGGCGGTCTGGGCAATATGCGCGGCTCCGTCATCGCGGCGGCATTGCTCACGGTGCTTCCCGAGCTGCTCCGTCAGTTCTCGGAC
Source organism: Collinsella sp. CLA-ER-H11 (assembly GCF_040092445.1). Lineage (NCBI taxonomy): Bacteria > Bacillati > Actinomycetota > Coriobacteriia > Coriobacteriales > Coriobacteriaceae > Collinsella > Collinsella sp. CLA-ER-H11. The sequence goes on from NZ_JBBNLN010000002.1 coordinate 265,222, forward strand.
TACCGCATGCTCATCTACGCCATCGTGCTGATCTTGGTCATGATCTTTACCAACAACCCGCAGCTCAAGGCGTTCTTCGGTCGCGTCAAGGATCGCTTTGCTTCCAAGAAGGAGGTGGCAGCCGATGCCCAGTAAATTTGAGTTCAACAAGGGCAAGATGGTCCCGTATCCTTCTGGCGCCATCGTTCCCGACCGCGACCTGGGCCAACGCCCTGCACTCGAGTGCATCCACCTGGGCATTGAGTTCGGTGGCCTTAAGGCGGTCGACGACTTTAGCCTGACTATCGGCAAGACCGAGATCGCCGGTCTGATCGGCCCCAACGGTGCCGGTAAGACCACGGTCTTCAACCTGCTCACCAAGGTGTATCAGCCCACGCACGGCACCATCCTGCTCGACGGTGAGGACACCTCGGGCAAGTCGGTCTATCAGGTCAACCGCATGGGTATTGCCCGTACCTTCCAGAACATTCGTCTGTTCAACACCATGACGGTGGAGGATAACGTTAAGGTCGGCCTGCACAACCAGGAGCGCTACTCCGGCTTTGAGGGCGTGCTGCGCCTGCCGACGTATTGGAAGCACGAGAAGGCTGCTCACGAGCGCGCCATGGAGCTGCTGTCCATCTTTGATATGGAGCATCTGGCAAACGAGCAGGCCGGATCGTTGCCTTACGGCGCTCAGCGTCGTTTGGAGATCGTCCGCGCGCTTGCCACCAACCCCAAGCTACTGCTGCTCGACGAGCCTGCCGCCGGCATGAACCCGTCCGAGACCGCGGAGCTCATGGAGAACATCGTCAAGATTCGCGACACCTTTGGCATTGCCATCATGCTTATCGAGCATGATATGTCGCTCGTCATGAATATTTGCGAGGGTATCTGCGTGCTCAACTTTGGTAAGGTTATCGCCAAGGGCACGGCAGAGGAAATCCAGAACAACGACGCCGTTATCGAGGCGTATCTGGGTAAGCAGGATAAGGGGGAGAACTAAATGGCAGAGCCGATGCTTTCCGTCTACAACATCAACGTCTGGTACGGCGCCATCCACGCCATCAAGGACATCTCCTTTAACGTTAACGAGGGCGAGATCGTGGCCTTGATTGGTGCCAACGGTGCCGGCAAGTCCACAACGCTCAAGACCATCTCGGGCCTGCTGCGCTCCAAGACCGGCTCCATCAAGTTTATGGGCGAGGACATTACCCATACGCCCGCCGACAAGCTGGTTGGTAAGGGCCTGGCTCAGGTTCCCGAGGGTCGTCGCGCCTTTTTGCAGATGACGGTTGAGGAGAACCTGGAGATGGGCGCCTACACGCAGCCCAAGTCCACGGTGGCTCCGGGCCTCGAGCGCGTCTACGAGCAGTTCCCGCGCCTGAAGGAACGCCGTCGCCAGGTCGCCGGCACCCTTTCGGGCGGTGAGCAGCAGATGCTTGTTATGGGGCGCGCTCTTATGAGTAACCCCAAACTGCTTATGCTCGACGAGCCTTCCATGGGTCTGGCGCCGATTCTGATTGAGCAGATCTTCCAGATTGTCGAGGACCTGCACAAGGCCGGCACCACGGTGCTTCTGGTCGAGCAAAACGCACAGATGGCTCTTTCCATCGCCACGCGCGGCTACGTGCTCGAGACCGGCAAGATCACCATGACCGGCACGGGCCAAGAACTCCTGCACGACGATAACGTGCGTAAGGCCTATCTGGGCGGTTAGGCGGTTCCGCCGTTCTACCGAACGGCGGACCAGTCGACGCTGCGCGGGCGCCAGAGCGACAACTTGTCATTCAAAGAGGGCGGCATGACCAGAAGGTCTATGCCGCCCTCTTTTCATGCCAATTTATTCGCTCTGGCGCCCGCTCGCTGTCGGTCCTCTGCCTGCGGCGTTACTTTGGTTCTGCCCCCTTTATGTTGCGGTGGAATAGGGACTAGATGGGAGCCTCAGAGGCCAAAACAGTCCCTATTCCACCGCAACTTCATGGGGATGTGTGACAATGCCCGTCGGAAAACATCTGCTGTCTTTGGGGGTCTATCTATGCTGTACGAGTTTTGTGCCGAGAACTTTGAGCGGGTGCCGGCGGCTATCGATGCCGGTGCAAGGCGTATCGAGCTGTGCGACAACCTTGCCGTTGGTGGCACCACGCCTTCGGCCGGCGTTATCAGCGCTACGACCAACTATGCCCACGAGCACGATGCACGGGTGATGTGCATGATTCGCCCGCGTGGCGGCGACTTTCACTACAACCAGGACGAGCTGCGTATGATGGAGATGGACCTGGGCCTTGCCGTGAGCGCCGGCGTTGACGGCTTGGTCTTTGGCTGCTGCAAGCCCTGCGCTGGCGGATGGGCGCTCGACGAACTTACGCTTGGCGCCCTCGTGATGGCCGCGGGCTGCGCGCCCGAGGAATGTAAGCGTGAGCCCATCGACATTACCTTCCACATGGCATTTGACCAGCTCTCGCCCGAGGCTCAGCTCGACGCGATTGACATACTCGCCGACTGCGGCATCACACGCATCCTCACGCATGGCGGCGCTGCCGGTACGTCGATCGAGGATAATTTCGATCACCTGGCTCGTTTAATCGAGTATGCGGGCGATCGTTTGACCATCCTTCCCGGCGGCGGCATCACTACGGCAAATCGCGACGCGGTCGCGGCGGCGCTAGGCGTCTCCGAGCTCCATGGCACCAAGATCGTGCCGCTGGAGGTATAACCCGTGGCGCTGGTATTTGACGTTCAGCAGGCGAGCGGTAAGCCCGACGATAATCGTCGCCCTGGCACCGCGTGCCCCTTTTGCGACACGGAGGGGCTTGCCAACATCATCCAGCGCGATGGTGACTGCATCTGGCTCGAGAATAAGTTCAAGACATTGCGGGCCACACGTCAGACCGTATTGATCGAGTCTGCCAATCACGACGCCGACCTGGTGACCTATGAACCGGATGAGCTGCATCATGTGATGCGGTTTGCCCTGGGCTGTTGGCAGCAGATGATCGATTCCCAACAGTACCGCAGTGTGCTCATGTACAAGAACAAAGGCCCGCTTTCGGGCGGCAGCCTCGTCCATCCGCACATGCAGATTGTGGGTTTGGAGCAGGAAGACGGCTATGCTTCGCTGACTTCTGCCAATTTCGAAGGCATCAATGTCTGGCGACAGGGGAGAATCGCGGTCAACATCTCAACCGAACCGATCATGGGGTTCTTTGAGATTAACGTTTCAGCCCCGCAGGGAATCGCCGCCAGCGATGACACGAGAGACCAAGCCGAGGCGGATCTCTTCGCCGACGCAATCCAGGTAGCTCTGCGCTATATCTTGCACGAGCACCATGGCGGTCGTGCAGAGTCGTACAACCTGTTCTTCTATCACATGAGCGGCCGGACCATTGCCAAGGCGCTTCCACGTTGGGTGGTTTCACCCTACTTTGTCGGGTATCGGCTGGCTCAGGTCAATGCTGAGACCACGCTCGATGTCGATGCGGAGCGACTCCGCGCACATCTGGAGGCGCTCACATCGTAAAGTGAGCGCCCGCACACTGCGGACGGTTTAGCGCGCCATTGCATCGCGGCCGGCCTCGACGCGCTTGCGCTGGGCGGCGCGCTCCTCGCCGGTCAGACGCTCAAAGAAGTGCCCGATAAGCGAGGCGAGCACCTGCTGAAACAACGTTCCACACATGACGGGAAACACAACTTCGCCCGGAAAGTATTGCGTGGCGATGACGGCGCCCGAAGAGATATTGCGCATGCCGCAGGTAAAGCACATGGTGGTCGTTTCGCTATATGGCAGATGCAGCGCGCGGGCGACCAGAATGCCCACGACAAAACCGCTGATGGCGAACACCAGAATAAAGAGGGCGACTTCCAGGCGCACCGCGTTCATGTGTAGCACGTACTCGCTCATGGCGGTGGAGTTGGACGCGATGACGCCCATCATCATAAATTTGCAGGCGGGCGAGAGCGCGGGGGAGAGTTTCTCGTGTCCCCAGCCGTGCGTGAGCTCGTTGATCACGATGCCGAGCACGGCGGGGATGGCAATCATAAAGGCCATGTTCTGCATCATGCTCGGAACATCGATTGCGACGGTGGCGCCCAACAGGAGCTTGAGCGTGAGCGGAATCGTCACGGGCGATATAACCGAGGACGTCAGGATGATGGTGAGCGCGAGCGGGCCGTTGCCGCCGAACATGCTGATCCACATAAAGGCAGTGACTGCCACGGGTACGCTGTACTCGAGCACGATGCCGCAGACAAGGTTGGGGTTGGAACCAAAGAACAACGATCCCATGGCATAGGCCGCGATGGGAATAAGCGCCGCCGAGACAAATAACGCCAAAATCAGATGCAGGGGACGGTGGAACACCTCAGCCACCTGGTGGAAGGTGTTGCTGAGCGCGCCTTGGAACGTCATAAAGGCAAACAGGGTGGGAACGATGGGCTTGAGAACGCCGATCTGCTGAGGAAAGAGCACGCCGAGCGCCACGCAAATCGGAACGATGGCCTGCATATGTCCTGCGAGAAATTTGCCCAGTCCAACCCATTGCTTCATATGCTCTTGTGACTCCCTTTGCTCGTGAATCCGTTTTGAATGGATATGCTAGACGCTCGCATGCGTCCGTGTGGCTGAAACGCTCGATTATTTCGAGGCTATTACCGCCCTCGTTTATCGAAACCACGGCGTGCTGGATGTTGTGCGTCCGCGCTGCACGGTATAATAAATCCGTTCAACAGATCTGCCTGCCGAAGCGGGCATACACAGAGGACTCATCGCTATGAACCGTGAGAGGTATCGCGGCGACCTGCCCCTATCAGGGGTGGGTGCCTATGTCATCGCTTAAGACGACGCATCGCTGGGCGGTCGCTCAGCAAAACCCCGAGCTCGAAAAGGAGCTTTCGGCTGGTCTGGGCATTCCCGGGCTGGTGGCGCGCATTATGGTCGCGCACGGCATTGGCTCCATCAAAGAGGGCCAATTGTTTTTGACGCCTTCGCTCGATCGCGACTGGGCCGACCCACTCATTATCCCGGGCATGTCAGTCGTTGCCGACCGCGTCGAGCGTGCTATTCGCAACCACGAGCACATTGCAGTCTTTGGCGATTTTGACGTTGACGGTATTACGTCGACTTGCCTGTTGACCGAGGCTCTGCGCACGTTTGGCGCCGATGTCACGCCGTTTATTCCGCATCGCTTTGACGAGGGCTACGGTCTTTCGCGCGCGGCGCTCGACCGCGTTAACGAGCTCGCTCGCCCCCAGCTGATCGTGACCGTCGATAACGGCATTGCCGCCAAGGAAGAGGTTTCCTATCTGGAGAGCCTGGGGATCGATTTGGTGGTCACGGACCATCACGAGCCCTCCGACCAGGTGCCGCAGGGTGTGCCCCTGACCGACCCCAAGCTCGAGGACGAGGGCCCCTCGCGCGAGCTTGCCGGTGTTGGTGTGGCGCTCAAGCTGGTGCAAGTCCTGGGTGAGCGCCTGGGCAAGCCGTCGTATTGGCGTTCGCTAATCGAGGTCGCGGCGCTGGGCACCGTGTCCGACATGATGCCGCTCACGCCCGAGAACCGCGCACTGGTCGCCGAGGGCATCCAGCAGATGCGCGTGACGGCCCGTCCCGGCTACATCGCACTTGCCGCGCTCGCCAAGGCGGACCTTTCGAGCATTACGGCGGATGGCCTGTCATTCTCGCTCATTCCCCGCTTAAACGCTGCCGGTCGCATGGCCGATCCCAAGCTGGCGCTCGACCTGCTGCTTGCCCGCAATCCCATCGAAGCAAGCGCGCTGGCGGCTGAGCTCGAGGAAATCAACCACCAGCGCCGTGAGATCGAGGCGGAGCTCACGCGCGATGCCATGGCAAAGGTCGAGGAGACCTATGACGGCGGACGCGCGATTGTCGTGGGTGGCGAGGGCTGGCACGAGGGTGTCAAGGGCATCGTGGCAAGCCGTCTGACCAACCGCTATCACGTGCCGGCGCTGCTGTTCTCGATCGAGGACGGTATCGCGCGCGGCTCTGGTCGCTCGGTGGGCAAAGTTAACCTGTTTGACGCCGTCGAGCGCTGTTCCGACCTGCTGATTCGTCGCGGCGGACATGCCGGTGCGGTGGGTGTGACCATCGAGGCATCCAAGCTCGATGAATTCCGTCGTCGCCTTTCCGCCGTGCTATCGGAGATTCCCGCCGAGGACTTTGAAGACATCGACGAGGTTGCCGCCACGGTCGACCTTTCCGAGCTGAATATTGAGACTATAGAGCAGATTTCCCGTCTTGAGCCGTTTGGCCAGGGCAACAAGGTGCCGTTGCTGGCCGCCGAGGGCGTGACGATGTGCGATCGCGCCGTGGTGGGCAAAACCGGCGAGCACATGCGCTTTGTGGCGACCGATGGCGCCGCGAGCGTGCCGGCCATTATGTTCCGCGTGCCGCAAATCGATAAGCTCATCAACTGCGATAGCGCTGTCGACTTGGTGTTCGAGGCCGTTGCCGAGCATTGGCAGGGGCGTGTGAAGCCCAAGCTCATGATCAAGGATGTCTTGGTGCGCGATACCACGGCGTCCAATATCGACGATCCGGCATGTGAACTTCGCCGCGGCGTGCAACCGGCGGATTCTGGCCTGCGCCTGGAGTCGCGTAAACGCGAGACGCTCGCCCAGCTTTCTTATACCGAGCTGACGCGCTCGCTTATCCATAGCTTTATCGGCTCGAACCAGCCGCACCGCGCGCAGGTCGAGGCGCTCGATGCCCTGGCCGATCACCAGAGTGTTCTGGCCGTTATGGGAACGGGGCGCGGCAAGTCGCTCATCTTCCATGTGCATGCCGCGCGCGAGGCGGTCCTTCGCGGGCGTGCGAGCATCTTTGTCTATCCGCTGCGTGCGCTCGTTGCCGACCAGGCCTATCACCTCTCGTCGACGATGGCAGCGCTTGGCATTGGCGTTGGCGTGCTGACCGGCGAGACCGTGGAGGCCGCACGCGATGACGTGTTCGCCGGCCTAGCTTCGGGTCGCACCGGTATCGTGCTCACGACGCCCGAGTTCCTGTCTATCCACCGTGACCGTTTCGCGCGTTCGGGCCGCATCGGCTTTGTCGTTATCGATGAGGCGCACCACGCCGGCCTTGCCAAGGGCGGCGACCGTAGCGCCTATCTTGACATGCCCGATATCCTCAAAGCCCTGGGCGACCCGGTCGTTATGGCTGCGACGGCCACCGCGACGGCTCCGGTCGTGGCCGAGCTTGCCCGCATGTTGCCAATCACTCGCACGGTGGTCGACGAGACGGTGCGCGAGAACCTGCAGCTCGAGGACGACCGAGATCTTGCGAGCCGCGAGAACCGTTTGGTGTCGATCGTGGCGACGGGGGAGAAGACCGTCATCTACGTCAACTCGCGTGATCAGTCCGTGGCGCTTGCTAAGACGCTGCGCAAGCGGGTGCCCGATTGCGCGACCCGCATCGCGTTCTATAACGCGGGGCTTGCGCGCTCCGATCGTCGCCGTGTTGAGGAAGCCTTTAGAGACGGAAGCCTGAGCTGCATCGTTTCAACCTCGGCCTTCGGTGAGGGCGTCAACCTGCCCGATATCCGCCATGTCGTGCTCTATCACATGCCGTTTGGCAGCATTGAGTTCAACCAGATGAGCGGACGCGCCGGTCGCGACGGCCAACCTGCCGTGATCCACCTGCTCTATTCGTCGCGTGACGCCCGCATTAACGAGCGCCTGCTCGACTGCTACGCGCCCGAGCGCGACGAGCTCGTCACGCTCTATCGAGCGCTGCAGACTATGTGGCGCTCCAACCGCGGCAAGACCGGAGACGACTCGTTTAGCGCGAGCGATATCGATATCGCGCAGATGTGTCTTGCCATCGATGCCCGCACGCCGGTCGACGAGCGCTCGGTGGAAAGCGGCCTGGGAATCTTCGAAGAGCTTGGTTTCTGTCGCGTTTCGGGGTTTGACGACACCCGTCGCATCGCGATGGCAGAAAACCCCGGCCGTGTGCAATTGAGCAGGTCAATTCGCTATTTGGAGGGCTTGCGCTCGCGCATGGAGTTCTCGGCTTTCCGGAGTTGGGCGCTCGATTCGTGTGCTTCTGATATGCTAGCCAAAGTTAACCGCCCGATCGTACCGCGGGCCTAGGGGAAGGGGACCTCGATGGATGCCGCAGCCCGTACCGCCCATGATTCCACCCTCCAGCCGTTTTCGGAGATGGAGCACTATAAGCATGCCGATGAGCTGCCGCCCGAGATTATGGCGGACAGCTACGACAAGCTGGAGCGCCTGTGCCTCAAATATATGAATGAGGAGGACTTCTCCAAGGTGGAGCAGGCCTATTGCTTTGCCGCCGAGAAGCACTGCAACCAAAAGCGCCGCTCGGGTGAGATGTACATCAACCATCCCGTCGAGGTGGCCATCATCTTGGCCGATCTCAAGATGGACTGCGATGTGGTGTGCGCCGCGCTGCTGCACGATACCGTCGAGGACACCGAGACCTCGCTTGCCGATGTTTCCGGCCTGTTTGGCGATACGGTGGCCGAGCTCGTCGATGGCGTGACCAAGCTCACCAACATCGAAGTCGATAGCATGGACGAGAAGCAGGCGCTTACGCTGCGCAAGATGTTCCTCGCCATGTCCAAGGACATCCGCGTTATCATCGTCAAACTTGCCGACCGCCTGCATAACATGCGTACGCTGGCGGCCCTTCGCGAGGACCGTCGCCTGTTTAAGGCTCGCGAGACCATGGACGTGTATGCGCCCCTGGCCGACCGTCTGGGCATGAGCTCTATTAAGTGGGAGCTCGAGGACCTGTCCTTCTTCTACCTGGAGCCCGATGCCTACCAGCGCATCGCGCGGATGGTGGCGGAGTCGCGCGAGGTTCGCGAACGCTATCTGGCCGAGACCATCAAGACGCTCACCGACGAGCTCAACCGCATTGGCCTGGAGGGCTTCCAGATCAATGGCCGCTCCAAGCACTATTGGTCCATCTACCAAAAGATGAAGCGCAAGGGCAAGGAATTCTCCGAGATCTACGACCTGGTGGCACTGCGCGTCATCACGCATTCGGTGCGCGATTGCTACTCCACGCTCGGCGCGGTGCATACGTTGTGGCACCCCATGCCCGGTCGTTTTAAAGACTATATCGCCATGCCCAAGGTCAATAACTACCAGTCGCTCCATACGACGGTTATCGGCCCCACGGCCCGCCCGCTCGAGATTCAGATTCGAACCTATGAGATGCATGAGCAGGCCGAGTACGGCATTGCCGCCCACTGGCTCTATAAGAAGTCGGGCGGATCGTCTGCGTCTAAGACCAATGATGCCCAGCGTCTGGACGACCAGATTAACTGGCTCAAACATTCGCTCGATTGGGCGGCGTCTGACGAGATCACCGACGCTAAGGAATACCTGCACTCGCTGAAGGTCGACTTGTTTGACCAGGAGATTTTTGTCTTTACGCCCAAGGGCGAGGTCATGGCGCTTCGCGCCGGCTCCACGCCGCTCGACTTTGCCTACGCCGTTCACACCGAGGTGGGCAACCACTGCGTCGGTGCCAAGATCAACGGTGCGGTGGCCCCACTCACGCACGAGATCAAGACGGGCGACCGCGTCGAGATCCTGACCAACAAGAGTTCCAAGCCGTCGCGCGATTGGCTCAAGATCGTCAAGACGCCTTCCGCCAAGTCAAAGATCCGCCGCTATTTTGCCGCCGCGACCAAGGACGACGACGCTGCCACCGGTCGCGATATACTGGCCAAGGACCTGCGTAAGCGTGGCTATGGCATTTCCACGCCGCGTTCGACGCGTGCACTCAACGCCGTGGCGGAGCAGTTTAACTATAAGCAGCTCGAGGACTTGTTTGCCGCCGTCGGCGCCGGCAAAGTTGCCCCGCGCGCTGTGGGTAACAAGGTCGAGCAAATCTTGGACCCCAAGCCCGAGGAACAGCTCACCAAGGCCGAGGCTATCGCCGAGGTCGTGAAACAGCCGGCCCGAGGCTCCAACCGCAAGCCGCAAAAGCGCGGCAAGAGCGCCAGCAACGGCATTATCGTCAAGGGCGAGAGCAACAGCGGCCTGCTGGTTCGTCTGGCGCATTGCTGCAATCCGGTGACGGGCGACGATATCGTCGGCTTCATCACGCGCGGCCGTGGCGTTTCGGTGCATCGCGCCAACTGCCCCAACGTCAAGGGTCTTATGGAACATCCCGAGCGCATGATCGATGTGGAGTGGGACGGCGCTGCCGACACCCTCTTCCAGGTCGAGATCGTGGTCGAGTGCCTGGACCGCATGGGCCTGCTCAAGGATGTCACCATTGCCATTGGCGATGCGGGCGGCAATATCCTTTCTGCCGCCACGTCGACCAACCGCGAGGGTATTGCAACCCTGCGCTTTATGGTCGAGATCTCGGACGCGAGCGGTCTGGATCCGCTGCTGGCTTCCATCAGCAGTGTCGATTCGGTCTACGACGCTCGCCGTCTTATGCCCGGCGAAGGCGGAGCTCAGCTCAAGCGCCGTGTGTAGGTGCGAGAGCCTCTCAGCATCATAGATATTGGTTACGTTCGAGGCATCGTTTGGTGCCTCGAACGTATTTTAGAAGGAGGGTATGCGCATGGGCGATATGACTTTGGACCTGACACCCCGAGGTGCAGCTTCGATTGAGGCACTCGTCAACGGCCCGATTCAGACCAACAGTTACGCCGTGATTTCGAATGACGAGTGCTTAATCGTCGATCCGGCGTGGGAGGGCGAGCGTCTTGTGGAGCATATCCGCACCGCGCATCCCGAAGTTCGCGTACTCGGCTCTGTCTGCACGCACGGTCATGCCGACCATGTTGGCGGGGTCGCCGGGGTTCGAGCTGTCGTTGGCGACAGCGCACTATATGAGTTGTGCGCTAAGGACGTGACGGTGCCTCGCGCAAATATCGAGGAGCAGCGCGCCATGTGGGGTATTGAGACGCCCGATCCGGGCGAGCCGACGCGGCTGCTTGCCGAGGGCGATACGATTGAATTGGGCGATATCTGCCTGCAGGTGATCGAGACGCCGGGGCATACGCCGGGCGGCATCGTCCTGTTCGCCGCGACCGAGCAGGGGAACATCGCCTTTGTGGGCGACACGCTTTTCCCGGGCAGCCACGGTCGTACCGATCTTTCCGGCGGTGACGAGGCGGCGATTATGCGCTCGCTCTCCAAACTTGCCAAGACGCTTCCGCCCGATACCGTTTGCTTGACGGGCCATGGCGATTCGACCACGATGGCGCGCGAACTTATGCAGAATCCGTTTATGCAGATGTAGGCTCGAAGCCGTCTTTCGAATCACGAAGACCGCTCAATCGTCAAGCTATTTTCCCCAGTGGGTCGATTCTGTGGGGCAAACGGTCAAAATTTGTCCAATCGGATGGTATTCGTGAACAAACGAACGTTTATGCTCGGGTATGTCGTGGTAAAATCTCAGGCGTTATCGGAGCAACCTTACAGGAGGTTTCTTTTATGCTCGTCAACGCAGCAGACATGCTCAAGAAGGCCGAGGCCGGCAAGTACGCTCTCGGTGCCTTCAACACCAACAACCTCGAGTGGACCCTGGCTATTCTCCAGGCCGCCGAGGAGGCCAAGTCTCCGCTGATCCTTCAGTGCACCGCTGGTGCCGCTAAGTGGATGGGCGGTTTCAAGGTCTGCGCCGACATGGTCAAGGCTGCCGTCGAGGCCACGGACGTTACCGTCCCCGTCGCCCTTCACCTCGATCACGGTTCTTACGAGGACTGCTTCAAGTGCATCGAGGCCGGCTTCACGTCCATCATGTATGACGGCTCTCACGAGGAGACCTTCCAGCTTAACCTCGACCGCACCAAGGAACTCGTTGAGCTTGCCCACTCCAAGGGCATGTCCATCGAGGCCGAGGTCGGCGGCATCGGCGGCACCGAGGACGGCGTGACCTCCAACGGCGAGCTCGCTGACCCCGCTGAGTGCAAGCAGATTGCTGACCTGGGCGTCGACTTCCTCGCCTGCGGTATCGGCAACATCCACGGCGTGTATCCCGCCGACTGGGCTGGCCTTTCCTTCGAGCGTCTGGGCGAGATCAAGGCTCAGACCGGCGACCTGCCCCTCGTTCTGCACGGTGGTACCGGCATCCCCGAGGATCAGATCAAGAAGGCCATCTCCCTGGGTATCTCCAAGATCAACGTTAACACCGATCTGCAGCTCGTCTTCGCCAAGGGCGTTCGCGAGTATATCGAGGCTGGCAAGGATCAGCAGGGCAAGGGCTTTGACCCCCGCAAGCTCCTCAAGCCTGGTCGCGACAACATCGTTGCCCGCACCAAGGAGCTCATGGAGGAGTTTGGCTCCGTCAACAAGGCGTAAGCGTCGCTAAACTTCCCACCGGAAGCCCCGTCTCCCTACACTGTTTCCTTTGCGCTCACCTGGCTTCGCCAGAAGTCGCGCCAAGGAAACAGTTCCGGGAGACGGGGCTTCCTTCGTTTAACGCCGCAGGGTTACGAGTCTGAATTAAGGTGGCTACTGGCTTCGCCAGAAGTCGCGCGACGGAATCAGCTCCGGGGAAACGGGGCCTCCTTCGTTAACTCGCTACAGGGTTACTGGGCTGAATTCATTTTTTGACTACCGCTCGGCGGTGTTGATGGCTCCCTTGTTGGGGCTTTCTTTTTTATCTCGCTACAATGGACTTCAAGAGTTCTAATGACTTGGAGTTTGGTATGGCTGTTATTAATGTGCTGCCTTCGGATGGGAAGGTTATTGACGAGGGTCCCGTTGGTTGCTCTGTTGATGTTTGCAATGATGACTTCCGTTTTCTAGATGTTGGTTTGCCACCCGAGATTCTGCGTTTAAAGGACGCGGGGTATCTTTCGCAGGCTATTGAGGCTTGCGACCGCCTACTTGCCCAAGATCCCGATCCCTCGCTTGCTGCCTGCGTTCGTGCCGAGCGGTATCGCATGCTTGAGACGCCGCTTCATTTTTCGGTGTCGCGCGATCGAGCTATTGCGATGATTCGCGAGGAGTGGCCTGAGTTTACCGAGGAGCAGTTTGACGATCTGATTGACCGTAAGCGTATTGACTGGCGCTTTATCGATGGCGAGCTGTTCGTTCTCGACAACTTCCTCGATTCGCTTCGCGTATATCCCAAAGAGGTCCCCGGCATGCGTCCCGATTCTACGGACGGAATAGCACTGCGCGACGAGATGCTCAAGGAGATGGAGTCACAAAACGGATTGCCTCGCGTCGTTACGCTTAAAGCGTCCGTGTCTGTCCCCGGCGCTCTGGAGGGGGAGACCGTTTGCGCTTGGCTTCCCGTCGCGGCTGCCTGCCGTCAGCAGTCTCGGGTCGAGATTCTCGACATGACGCCGGAGGGTGCTGTTGCTCCCGCGAACGCTTCGGCGCGTACCGCCTCGTGGTCTTCTTCGAGTGAGCGCTCATTCTCGGTGACTTATCGTTATCACATCGATGCTGCTTATTGTGATGTCTACGGTGGCACACTTCCGGTTCATCCGCGTATGGACGCGCCTCTGCCCGAGGATATTTCCGAGGACCGTCCGCACATTGCATTCACGCCGTATCTGCAGCAGCTGACGGCCGGTGTTGTTGACGGACTCGAGGATCCGCTCGATCGCGCTCGTGCTATCTATGATTATCTGACGCAGCATATCGACTATCGCTATCAGCCGCCGTACTTGCTTTTGGGATCTATTGCCGATGACTGCGCGCATTCGCTCCGCGGCGATTGCGGCGTTATGGCGCTCACGTTTATCACCATGTGCCGTATCGCGGGCGTGCCTGCCCGTTGGCAGAGCGGCCTGTACGTTGCGCCCGATTCGGTGGGGTCGCACGACTGGGCAGAGTTCTATACGCCGCAGACCGGTTGGCTCAACGCCGACGTGTCATTTGGATCTTCTGCTCACAGGATGGGGGAGGAGTGGCGCCGCCGTCACTACTTTGGCAATCTCGACCCATGGCGTATGGTGGCCAACAATCGATTCCAGGCAGAGTTTGAGCCCTCTTTCGACGGCATGCGCGAGGACCCTTACGATAACCAGATGGGTGAGGCTTCGGTCGACGGTCGCGGATGCCGTCAGCGCGAGATGCTACGCACGGTCGAACTCATCGAAATGCTCGAAGTTCCATTTTCGGACTAATCGGTAGAAAGCTGTGATAAACTAACTCACGCATTGCGTGCCCGAGTGGCGGAATTGGCAGACGCAGTGGACTCAAAATCCACCGTTGGCAACAACGTGCGAGTTCGAGTCTCGCCTCGGGCACCATACATGCAAGTGAGCGTTCAAGGGGGTTGCGGCCCCCTTTTTCGTGCCGAACTCGCGTGAGCGCGCGAAGCGTTAAGCAAACAGGCCTGTGGCCTGTCTGTAGCAGAGCGTGGCGAGGGCGCCACGCGCCCGAAGCCCGGGGCTTCGCGAAGCGAAGGCCCTTCGAGTCTCGCCTCGGGCACCATACATGCAAGCGAGCGTTCAAGGGGGTCAAGGCCCCTTTTTCGTGTATGTAATGTGATAACGCGCTGTACGTGTTATTATTCGCAAGGCGTTGTTCCCGCAATGCCCTAAAGAGGAACCCGAGGGTTCCCACCTTTTGGCGCCAATGAGCAGCTGACTGGTCATACAACTTAGATTACCTTCCTCAAATCGAGGAAGTCTATGTGTACGACCTGGTTGCTGAGAAGCGCCGGGTTATTTTTTTATGAATGGAGGTAGGGAAAATAGCTAAGTCTGATGACACCCGCATCAACGACGAGATCACTGCATCTTCGTGCCGTTTGATTGGCGTCGATGGCTCTCAGCTCGGCCTGTTCGCCATCCGCGATGCCCAGCGCGTCGCCGACGATCAGGGTCTCGACCTGGTCGAGATCGCTCCCAACGCGGAGCCGCCGGTCTGCAAGGTCATGGACTACGGTAAGTTCAAGTACCAGCAGGCCATGAAGGCCAAGGCTGCTCGTAAGAACCAGTCCAAGGTCGAGGTCAAGGAAATGAAGTTCCGACCCAAGATCGACGTTGGCGACTACGAGACCAAGAAGGGCCACGTTCTGCGTTTCCTCAAGAAGGGCGCACGCGTTAAGATCACCATCATGTTCCGCGGCCGTGAGATGGCTCACCCGGAGCAGGGCCTTAACGTTCTCGAGCGCCTCGCCGAGGATCTCAAGCCTTACGCTACGGTCGAGTCCAAGCCTAAGATGGAAGGCCGTAACATGCTTATGCTGCTCGCCCCGATTAAGGGCGCCTTCGATGAGGATAAAGCGGCAAGCGATACCAAGTAACTAGTGTTCTGTAACCGATTAAGGAGTATTTCATGCCTAAGATGAAGTCCCACAGCGGCACCAAGAAGCGTTTCCGCAAGACTGGTACCGGCAAGCTTATGCGCGCCAAGGCTTTCAAGAGCCACATCCTGAGCAAGAAGTCCACCAAGCGTAAGCGTGGCTTCCGTCAGGAGACCGAGATCGCCGCTGCCGACCGCAAGGTCATCAAGTCGCGTCTCGCCTAAGTTCGCGTTCCCGTTTTTCGTTTTACCGTCTAGGAGTTGATAGAACATGGCACGTATTAAGCGCGCTGTTGCCGCCAAGAAGAAGCGCCGTACCGTTATGCACCGTGCGAAGGGTTACTACGGTGCCGCTTCGCGTACTTACAAGCATGCTAAAGAACAGGTCCAGCACTCCCTGCAGTATCAGTATCGTGATCGCCGCAACAAGAAGCGCGAGATCCGTTCTCTCTGGATCACTCGTATCAACGCTGCTGCTCGCCTGAACGACATCTCTTACTCTCAGTTCATGCACGGCCTGAAGGTTGCCGGCATCGAGCTCGACCGCAAGGTCCTGGCTCAGATGGCTTACGAGGATATCGAGTCCTTCAACGAGCTGGCTACCATCGCCAAGAAGGCTCTCGAGGCCTAATAGATTCTCTTGAATCGCTAGGGGAGTGTCGCGTTGTGCGCGGCGCTCCCTCTTTTTATCTGAGGCGCGGTTTACATTGCTAAAAGCGCGGGTAGATAAACACTTACAGGTGACCGATCTCTATATATTCCTGAACCAAAGGGTCATCATCTGATACGTGCGGAAGATCCGCACCAGTCTTTCTATTACCTATAGAAAGCAATATGTTGTGTAGGACTTGTGAAGAGTGGAATTGACGTCCCACAGGGCTTCGCGGTCTGGCAATATATCTCCTTGCCGCGCGGCCCGGTCGGACCGGATGAGCCGCAAAGCGTGCACCTTGAGAACCGGATACTGCGAGGATGGACACTTCAAGTGTCGCATCCGGGCAGACATCGAAC
>NZ_JBBNLN010000031.1:0-1296 GCF_040092445.1 Collinsella sp. CLA-ER-H11
AAAATCCCGCCGCTTCGGTGTCCAGCTTAGCCCCGTGTATTGTCGGCGCATGTCCACTCGACCAGTGAGCTGTTACGCACTCTTTGAATGGATGGCTGCTTCTAAGCCAACATCCTGGTTGTCTGGGCGGACGCACATCCTTTGCCACTCGGCTGGAACTTGGGGACCTTAGCGGGCGGTCCGGGCTGTTTCCCTCTCGAGCACACAGCTTAGCCCACATGCTCTGACTGCCGCGCTCTGGGCCGCCGGCATTCGGAGTTCGGTTGGATTCGGTAGGCGGCGAAGCCCCCTCGTCCATCCGGTGCTCTACCTCCGGCGGTGAACGCGCGACGCTAGCCCTAAAGCTATTTCGGGGAGAACGAGATATCTCCGGGTTTGATTGGCCTTTCACCCCTATCCGCAGGTCATCGCCGCCGTTTTCAACCGACGTGCGTTCGGCCCTCCACGGGGTCTTACCCCCGCTTCAGCCTGCCCACGGATAGCTCACCCGGCTTCGCGTCCGCGGCGCGGGACTCAAGCGCCCTGTTAAGGCTCGCTTTCGCTACGGCTCCCTTTCGGTTAACCTCGCCCCGCGCCAGCGACTCGCTGGCTCATTCTACAAAAGGCACGCCGTCACACCCTTGAAGGGTGCTCCGACTGCTCGTGGGCGCACGGTTTCAGGTACTGTTTCACTCCCCTCCCGGGGTGCTTTTCACCTTTCCCTCACGGTACTGGTGCGCTATCGGTCACAGGGTAGTACTCAGGCTTGGATGGTGGTCCACCCAGGTTCGGACCGGGTTTCACGTGCCCGGCCCTACTCAGGGACCGCGTCGCGCCGTCCGGTCTGGGTTCGCGTACGGGGCTGTCACCCGCTGCGGCCGGCCCTCCCATGCCGTTCCGCTCCCCAGCCGGACCTGCGCCCGGGGGCGGCAGCCCCCGGATGCGCGGCCCTGCAACCCCGCCGGCGGAACCCCTGCCGGGTATCCCCGCTCGACGGTTTGGCCATCGGTCCCCTTTCGCTCGCCGCTACTCGGGGAGTCTCGAGATTGATTTCCTCTCCTCCGGGTACTTAGATGTTTCAGTTCCCCGGGTTGTCCTCCCGGCCCCTATGTGTTCAGGGTCGGGATATCCGTACTGCTACGGATGGGTTCGCCCATTCGGAGACCCCCGGGTCGAAGGATGTGTGCTCCTCGCCGGGGATTATCGCAGCTTGCCGCGTCCTTCATCGGCTCCCTGTGCCAAGGCATCCGCCGTGCGCCCGTGGTATCTTGCGGGACCGCTCTCGGGCCCGCGGGATATCCACGTGTCGCTAATTAA
>NZ_JBBNLN010000032.1:0-1017 GCF_040092445.1 Collinsella sp. CLA-ER-H11
GGGCATGCTCATGCAGCGCGGGCCGCCGCGGCCGCGGGAGAGCTCGGCGGAGGGCACGACGAGAAGGTCCAGGCCCTCCTTGTACAGCACGTCGTTGGTGACGGTGTTGCGGGCGTAGACGCAGATCTTGCCGGGCTCGACGCACAGGGTGTTGGAGCCGTCGTTCCACTGCTCGCGGGAGGCCGCGATCGGGTCGCCGCCGCCGCAGGGGATCAGCTTGACCTGGTCGACGCCGGTGGCGTCCTCCAGGACGTGCTCGAGGGTGTCCTCGATCAGGCGGATGTTCACGTCGCCCGGGTTCTTGCCGGCGGTCAGCTCGTAGACGCGCAGGGTGCCCATGATGGCGGGGTGGATCGTGAACTTATCGACGTCGATCTGGGTGAAGACCGTGTCGAGGTGCATGAAGGCGCGCGAGACGGGGATGTCGAAGGCCAGGATGCGCTCGACCTTGGAGTCGGAGTTCCAGAAGATGTTCTGGGCCATGACGTCGATAGCGGCGGCCTGGGTGCGCTGGGAGATGCCGACGGCGAGGGTCTTCTCGTTGATGTTCAGCACGTCGCCGCCCTCGGTGTGGAACTGGCAGTCGCGGCGGAAGTACAGGGAGACGTCCTTGTAGTCGGGGTGGTACTTGAAGACGTACTTGCCGTACAGGGTCTCGCGGTTGCGGGTGACCGAGTACATGCGGTTGAGGTTGACGCCCTCGCCGACGACCGCGAACGGGTCGCGGGTGAAGTAGAGGTTGGGCATCGGGTCGATGATCAGGTCGGACTCGGACTCGGAGTTGACCAGGGAGTCGAGGGTCGTGGACGCCGTGAGGGGCAGGTCGATCTCGGCCTTGGTCATGCCGGCCATGGTCTTCTTGACGAACTCGAGGTTGTCCTCGATGGAGTCCAGCTTCTCGCGGACGATCTGCGGCATGTGCTGGCCGCGGATGCCTGCCTCGGCGATGTACTGGTCGGTGAACTCGGCGCGGGCGCCGGGGACCTGGTCGAACACCTCGGCGACGAGGTTCTCGAG
>NZ_JBBNLN010000033.1:0-1002 GCF_040092445.1 Collinsella sp. CLA-ER-H11
TGGAGTGGGAAGGATAAACTGGACTTTCTTTTAAGGATCCTCAAGCGTATTGCCGCTCGTATTCCACTGGAGACATGTAGCCCAGGGTGGAATGCATGCGCACCCTATTGTAATAGAGCTCTATGTACTTGAAGATGTCCTGCTTGGCCTCGTCCCTCGTCCCATAGCTCCTCTCTTTCACCAATTCCCTTTTCAGCGTCTTGAAGAACGACTCGGCCACCGCGTTGTCCAGCGGCGTGCCGGGCCTTGATACCGACTGGACTATGCCATGCGAGTCCAGACACCGCTGGAATGAACGGGAGGTGTACTGCGCGCCCTGATCGTCATGGAAGACGAGGCTGCCGTCATCTGGCGGACCCTCCCTGCCGACCGCCTGCTCCATCGCGTCGATCGCGACCTTCTCGGTGATGCGCTCGGACATCGACCAGCCCACGACCTTGCGGGAGAAGGCGTCTATCACGGCTGCGAGATAGAGCCACCCTTCTCTTGTGGGTATGTAGGTGATGTCGCCCACCCAAAGCCTGTTGCGCTCGCCCACGGTGAAAGCGCGCTCTACCAGGTTCAACCGAGGGTCTCCCGGCTCGACCTTCTTCTGGATGCGGTGTTTTCGGGTCGCGCCCTTTCCGGCAAGTCCGAGCTTCTGCATGATGCGGAGCACGCGCTTCTCGCTCACGACGATGCCGCTTTTTCGCAGTTCGCGGTTGATGCGCCGGTAGCCGTAACGGCCCTTGTGCCGCTCGAAGGCCTCGACGACGAAACCTTCGATCGCCTCCCGCTCTATCTGGGCGTCGGACTTCTTCCGGCCGAGATACTCGTAGAAACCGGATTTCGAGACTTTCATCAGCCCGCATGCCTTCTTGATGGGGCCGATCTCGCCCCTATGCTCTTTGAGGAACTCGAACCTCACGCATGGTCTTGACTCAAGAAGGCCCGGAAATTTTTTAGTATCTCGTTCTCGCGCTCGAGCTCCTCGACCTTCTTCTTGAGCTTCACGATCTCGTA
>NZ_JBBNLN010000034.1:0-959 GCF_040092445.1 Collinsella sp. CLA-ER-H11
CCGGCTCGGGGACCGTGCCAGGCGGGCAGTTTGACTGGGGCGGTCGCCTCCTAAAGGGTAACGGAGGCGCGCGAAGGTCCGCTCGGGACGGTCGGCAACCGTCCTTTTGAATGCAAGAGTACAAGCGGGCTTGACTGCGAGGCCCACAAGCCGAGCAGGTGCGAAAGCAGGCTCTAGTGATCCGGCGGCCCCGAGTGGGTGGGCCGTCGCTCAACGGATAAAAGGTACTCCGGGGATAACAGGCTGATCTTGCCCAAGAGTCCACATCGACGGCAAGGTTTGGCACCTCGATGTCGGCTCATCGCATCCTGGGGCTGGAGCAGGTCCCAAGGGTACGGCTGTTCGCCGTTTAAAGCGGTACGCGAGCTGGGTTCAGAACGTCGTGAGACAGTTCGGTCCCTATCCTCCGTGGGCGCAGGAGAATCGATGGAGGCTGCCCCCAGTACGAGAGGACCGGGGTGGACGCACCTCCGGTGAACCGGTTGTCGACCAACGGCACGGCCGGGTAGCCGCGTGCGGCGCGGATAACCGCTGAAGGCATCTAAGCGGGAAGCCGTTCCAGGGATTAGTTCTCCTTCCGGTAAGGGCCCAGGTAGACTACCTGGTCGATAGACGGCAGGTGCAAGGACGGCGACGTCCTCAGCCGAGCCGCACTAATCGCCCGAGCTCTTCCGGAACCGCACCTCGCGGCCCGCGGGACCCAGCGCTTGCGCGCGGTCCGGGCACGAGGATGCCCCCGAGTCACCTCCCCTATGCGCCATGCGGCCCCCAGGGCACGTGTAGAGTGAGACCCAGGACACCGTAACGGTGGGCGCCGCCCACCGGTCAGCGGCCAGAGCATGGGGGGCACGCCCGGTCCCGTTCCGAACCCGGAAGCTAAGCCCCATCGCGCCGAGAGTACTGCGGGGTCAGCCCGTGGGAGGCCAGGGCGCCGCTGACCGGTGGACGGCACCGAGCCG
>NZ_JBBNLN010000035.1:0-956 GCF_040092445.1 Collinsella sp. CLA-ER-H11
AGAATCGGTAGGGGAGCTTCCCATGGGCGGAGAAGCCGGAGGGCGACCGACGGTGGAGCGCATGGGAGTGAGAATGCTGGCATGAGTAGCGAGAGACGAGAGAGTAACTCGTCCGCCGTGAACCCGAGGTTTCCTGGGCAAGGCTAATCCTCCCAGGGTCAGTCGGGGGCTAAGGCGAGGCCGGTAGGCGTAGCCGACGCGCAGCAGGCAGACATTCCTGCACCGCGCACGCGGCGCTACGACCGACGGGGCGACGGATGGGGGTGGCTCGGCGGGGTTCTGGACGTCCCCGTGATGGAGCGCGGCCCGCGGACCAGGGAAATCCGGTCCGCATCGAGGGCGAGGCTCCGGACGAAGCGACTGAGCGAAGCGAGTGAGCCCGAGGTCCCTAGAAAAACCCCTAGGCAGGCGCGTGCGCGCCCGTACCGCAAACCGACACAGGTGGGTGGGTAGAACATACCGAGGCGATCGGGTCAACCATGGTCAAGGAACTCGGCACAATGGCCCCGTAACTTCGGGAGAAGGGGTGCCCGCGCGTACGTGAACCGGCTCGCCCGGGGAGCGGAGGCGGGCCGCAGTGGAGAGGCCCAAGCGACTGTTTACCAAAAACACAGGACTCTGCAGAAGCCGCAAGGCGACGTATAGGGTCTGACGCCTGCCCGGTGCCGGAAGGTCACGCGGAGGGGTTAGCCGTCAAGGCGAGGCCCCGAAGCCAAGCCCCGGTAAACGGCGGCCGTAACTATAACGGTCCTAAGGTAGCGAAATTCCTTGTCGGGTAAGTTCCGACCTGCACGAAAGGCGCAACGACTTGGGCGCTGTCTCGACCATGGACCCGGTGAAATTGCACTGGTCGTGAAGATGCGACTTACCCGCGGAAGGACGGAAAGACCCCGTGAACCTTCACTGCAGCTTGGCATTGGCCGCTGGTCCCGCGTGTAGAGGATAGGCAGGAGGCA
>NZ_JBBNLN010000036.1:0-858 GCF_040092445.1 Collinsella sp. CLA-ER-H11
GGCTCGGCTGGGCCAGCGACGGCGCCCGCGCCGGCACGACCGGCATCGGCTACCGCGTCGAGGCGCTCCAGGTCCGCATCCTCGCGAAGGGCTCGGCGGCACCGGGCCCCACGGAGGGCGCGTACAGAGACGTTGCTGATGAGAAAGTGATTGGCGTTCCGCGGATCAGACTCGTTACTTGGCTTACCCAACATCAATATGACGGCTACTACCTCGGGACTCCATATTCCACTGGATTCTCTATTCCTACCTGCACCTATCCCAATGGTGAGAGGCGTTGGGATGGATACTCTGGTATGAATTGCACCGGTTTTGTCGCCCACGCATGGTCGAAATGCGGCGGCAATCTTGCAGCGGTAGCCGCAAATAATAACCATTCTCCTTGGGCTGGAGGCCCCGGTGGCGGTAGCTATATCAATGCTTGGCGTTTTTACGGTTATGCGATTGATTCCGGCTCAAAGGTTTATGAGTTCAACAAGGTGCAGGATCTGCTGAATAGCGGGTTGGCAAGAAAGGGCGACGTCATATTCTTTAAGACTGCTCCTAACGTCGATTGCCATATCGGGTTTTTCTGGGGCGACAATCCCCGTGATAATAAGATGTGGCACTCCTCATCGCCCGCCAATCAGATTTCGTCTATCTACAACTATTCAAATCCGGCCGAGATCAATCAGCATGTTTGTCTGATTAAATAGCTGATGGTTAATTACCTTTATCGGCTTGGCCCCCGTCCCCCCAATCTAGTAGACTCTAAACCGTTGCTAGATTAGGGGGATTTTCCATGAGACGCTCCATGAAACGAGTTTCCGGGGCCGCCGCCGTCCTCGCGGTCGCGGCCGCCCTGGCCCTGTGCGGGCC
>NZ_JBBNLN010000037.1:0-735 GCF_040092445.1 Collinsella sp. CLA-ER-H11
TCCTGCCTGCCATGGGCTTCGCCATGCTCGGCCGCCTGGTGCTCACCAAGCAGCTCGTGCCCTTCTACTTCCTGGGCTTCCTGCTGTGCTCCTACGCCAACGTGCCCGTCCTGGGCGTCGCCCTGATCGCCATCATCATCGGCATCGACAAGTTCGACCTGCTCGGCCTGGGCGGAGCCCAGCCCCAGCTCTCCGCGGAAGGGGATGAGGACGATGACTTCTAGTCCCGAGAACAAGATCACGCGCTCCGACCTCGTCAAGAGCGCCGTCAACGTCGGCGCCCTGGGCATGGAGTTCTCCTGGACCTACTACAAGCAGATGAACATCGCCTTCTGCCTGATGGTCGCCAACATGCTCAAGAAGATCTACGCCGGCCGCCCCGACGACTACGCCGCGGCCCTGCACCGCCACTGCGCGTTCTTCAACATCACCGTCCAGTTCGCCCCGTTCGTCGGCGGCATCGCGATGGCCATGGAGGAGAAGGTCGCCCGCGGCGAGATCGAGCCCGAGAGCGTCAACGACGTCAAGGCCGCCCTCATGGGCCCGCTGTCCGGCATCGGCGACTCCATCTTCCTGTCGACGCTGCGCGTGGTCGCCGCCGCGGTGGGCATCAGCCTGTGCCAGGCCGGCAACCCCTTCGGCCCCATCGCCTTCCTGCTCATCTACAACGTCCCCGGCTTCGCGCTGCGCATCTGGGGCGCCGTCAAGGGCTACGAGCTGGGCGTGGGCTTCCTG
>NZ_JBBNLN010000038.1:0-734 GCF_040092445.1 Collinsella sp. CLA-ER-H11
CACTTGAAGTGTCCATCCTCGCAGTATCCGGTTCTCAAGGTGCACGCTTTGCGGCTCATCCGGTCCGACCGGGCCGCGCGGCAAGGAGATATATTGCCAGACCGGAGGGGCGCCGTGGGCGGGAATCGCGCACTCCATATTTTGTTCACAAATCAATTAACTGGGCTCCGAGTTGCTCAGAGTCACACATATGGTCATAAACCCTGGACAGACCGTATGACCTCGGGAATCTTGCTGTCCACTGTAGACATAGCATCTTTATACCCTCGTCGGCCTCCGCTAGTAAGCCCGTAATAAATTGAAGGACAACGTTAACAAACCTATAAAACGCCAGCGGGGGTTCTATCACTAATTAGATAGAGCCCCCGCTGGCGGAGTGTATTTGATTGAAACAACGTCCCTTAATTGATTTACTGGAAATAAGGAGCAAAAGATCCGTCCGGATATACGTGGCGACAGAACCCTGGAGCCGACTGAGCGCCACCAGAAAGCGACATAAGCAAGAAGATCGGCTCTACCTCACCGCGGACGACAACGATGCCCTCGACTAAAGTCAATCCGAGCACTCCTAAAACAGAAAGGGCAAATATCAGCTTATACAACGCAAAAAAAAGGGGGAGGCCGCGAGGCCTCCCCCTTCTCAGTTCAAGCGTACGGCTCGGTGCCGTCCACCGGTCAGCGGCGCCCTGGCCTCCCACGGGCTGACCCCGCAGTACTCTCGGCGCGATGGGGCT
>NZ_JBBNLN010000039.1:0-603 GCF_040092445.1 Collinsella sp. CLA-ER-H11
TCGCCGGGGATTATCGCAGCTTGCCGCGTCCTTCATCGGCTCCCTGTGCCAAGGCATCCGCCGTGCGCCCGTGGTATCTTGCGGGACCGCTCTCGGGCCCGCGGGATATCCACGTGTCGCTAATTAATCTAATTAATCGATATCATGAATAGCGCTCGTATGTCGCAATTCGGGTATCTCATACCGCGGCACAGTGTCTTCACTGTGCTCGCGATCAGATGCTCCTCACTCATTTATAAGTGAATTCTTCTTGTTTGGATCGGATGAATGATTGCTATCATTCTTGATTTAATCGCAGAAAAGAATCGAGTCTGGAAGAGGATACTCTTCCATCTCTCTCCTATCGCTATGCGGCTCTCAAGGTACGCGGGTGCGACCCCGGGGACCGGGTGCTGCGGGGACTCCATCGCGGGCGACATCCACCGGACGGGCTCCTGCCCTCCATTCGAGTTAAAGTGTTTTCTCTCTAGAAGAAGTATCTCCCTAGAAAGGAGGTGATCCAGCCGCACCTTCCGGTACGGCTACCTTGTTACGACTTCACCCCCCTCACCCTCCACACCTTCGGCGCCTCCCCCCTTGCGGTTGGGCCGGCGACTTCGGGTG